>NZ_CP012401.1:600000-900000 GCF_001305595.1 Azospirillum thiophilum | reverse complement strand
GCGCAACGACGACGGCTCCGCCACCCCAAGCACCCATTGGCCCGGTATCCGCTGGCAGGGCGGAAAGGCGCCGACCGTGCTGCAGGTGGTGCCGACGCTGGTCACCGGCGGGGCTGAGCGCGGCTGCATCGACATGGCGCTCGCCCTGCAGGCGGCCGGCGGTACGCCATTGGTGGCGTCGGAGGGGGGGCCGATGGTGCGCGAACTCGACCGCGCACGCGTCCCACATCTGGCCCTGCCGCTGGCATCGAAGAACCCGCTGACCATCCGGCGCAACGCCCGCCGGCTCGCCGCCATCATCCGAGAGCACAAGGTGGACATTGTCCACGCCCGCTCCCGTGCCCCGGCTTGGAGCGCGTGGCTCGCCTGCAGGGCCACCGGCGCGCGTTACATGACCACGTTCCACGCCCCCTATAATTTCGGCTCCGGCCCGGTCGGCGGCAAGCTGAAGCGCTTGTACAATTCGGTGATGGCGCGCGGCGAGCGGGTGATCGCGATCTCCGGCTTCATCCGGGACCATGTGTTGGGCAATTATCCGATCGATCCGGAGCGCGTGCGCCTCATCCATCGTGGCATCGACCGCGGCGTCTTCGCCCCCGACCGGGTCAGCCCGGCGCGGCTGGTCACGCTCGCCAAACAATGGAACCTGCCCGACGACCGGCCGGTCATCCTGCTGCCCGGCCGGCTGACCCGCTGGAAGGGGCAGACCGTGCTGATCGATGCGCTTGCCAAGCTGGGACGCAAGGACGTACTGGCCCTGCTGGTGGGGTCCGACCAGGGCCGGACCGGCTACCGGGAGGAATTGGAGAACCGTATCGCAGCGGCCGGCCTGCGAGGCGCGGTGCGGATGACCGACCATTGCAGCGACATGGCGGCGGCCTACCTGTTGTCGACGGTCGTCGTCTCCGCCTCCCGCGAGCCGGAGGCCTTCGGGCGGGTGATCGTCGAGGCGCAGGCGATGGGCAAGCCGGTGATCGTATCGGCCATCGGCGCCTTCCAGGAAACCGTCATCCCCGGAGAGACCGCCTGGGTGGTGCCGCCGGACGATCCGGACGCGCTGGCCCATGCGCTGGACGAAGCCTTGTCGCTGACCCCCGACCAGCGCGAGGCCATCGGAACCCGCGCCATGGCTTTCGTTGCCGACCGCTACACCAAGGACCGCATGTGCGCCGAAACACTGGCGGTCTATGCCGAGTTGCTGCAACCACGCTGAGCCTGGCCCGTTGACGCAACACGATCTTCTTCCTCAATCGAAACGACCGGACACCATGGCCGACATCCGACAGATTTCCGGCATCGCCGAGGTCATCGACCGCTATGACGGGTTCATCCTCGACCTGTGGGGCGTGCTGCACGACGGCGAACGGCCCTATCCCGGCGTTCCCGACTGTCTCGACCGCATGCGCTCCGCCGGCAAGACCCTGTGCCTGCTGTCCAATGCGCCGCGCCGTACCCCCGGCGTGATCGAGAAGCTGGATGGCATGGGGCTGGGGCGCGAGCGCTACCACCATGTCATGACGTCGGGCGAAGCGACCTACGAGGCGTTGCGCGACCGTGACGATGCCTGGCATGTGGCGTTGGGCCGGCGCCTCTACCATATCGGGCCGGAGCGTGACACCGACGTCTATGCCGGGCTCGGCTACCAGCTTGCAGCGACGCCGGCCGAGGCGGACTTCGTCGTCAACACCGGCATCGTCACCTTCGGTGAAACGGTGGCCGACTATCAGCCGCAACTGGATGCCTGCCTTGCCGCCGGCCTTCCGATGATCTGCGCCAATCCCGATCTGGTGGTGATGGTCGGGCCGATGATGGTGATCTGTGCCGGCACGCTGGCCGCCCGCTATGAGGAGATGGGCGGCGACGTGCGCCAGCACGGCAAGCCCTATGCCCCCGTCTACGAGCGCTGCTTCAAGCTGCTGGGACTCGAGGACAGGAGCCGTATCCTGGCCGTGGGTGACAGCCTGCGCACCGACGTCGCCGGCGCCAACGCCGCCGGCATCGACGTGGCGCTGGTCACCGCCGGCATCCACCAGGAGGAACTGGGCGGCGCGGCGTGGGGTGAAGCGGTCAGCCCGGTCAACCTGCGCGCGCTGGCCGATGCGACGGGCCACATGCCGACCTATGCGGTGCCCAGCCTGCGGTGGTGAGTCCCCAGGGGCGGTTTCGCCCCTTTTTCCTCACTCCAGCGGAACGGCGTCGTCCAGCGCCCTGCGCAGCAGGGGCGATGGACCGTCTTCGGAAAATCCGCGACCGCCGATCGCCGTGCGGTAGTAGCTGACGATGAAGACGCGGATGGAGGCGGTCAGGTTCGCCTCCCCCCGGCGTTCGTCGATCTGGGAACAGATCTCATTCAGGGTGAGCCGCTCGCGCTCGCAGATTTCCTTCAGCGAGTCCCAGATATACGGCTCCATTCTCAGGCTGGTCCGACGGCCGCTCACCTTCACGTTGCGGCAGAGCAGTCCCGGCCCGTCCTTACCTCCGCCCGTGCCCCCCATCGGAAACCCCGTTCCCCATCCGTTGCGTGTTCCACCCGCCCGCGGGCAATACATCCATTTGTGTGAAGATATTGCAAGCGGCGTGTGCCATCCAAGTCAATTTCGACCCACGGTCGCGATGGAGAGCGACAATCGGGCGCAGGCGGGTATTGCGCAGGCGCTCCGATCGGCAGGTTGCCGGGAAAAGCCGCTTCCCTTGGCTTCCCCTTCGCTATACCAGTGCCGAACCACCTCTCGGGACGGGAGCCGGACGGTGGAAGAGGGGAAGGATCGGCGATGATGCAACCGGGGAACGGGGGATTCGCGGCTCGCGTGGCATCCCGCATCACGGCAGGGGTTCTGGCCGGCTGGATCGCGGTCGCCCTGCCGTCCGGACCGGCAGAGGCCGCCGAGCCGGCTGCGGCCTCATCCGAATCGATTCCCGAAACCGTCCTGCGCGCCCGGATCGAATCGCTGCTGCCCACCCCCTGGCGTATCGAGGCGCTGACGGTCGAACCCTTGCCGGCCCCCACGCCGCCGTCGGCCGAGCCGCATGCGGCGGCGCGGGTGACGGCACGGGTGGTGCTGGCAGCGCCGACCTATCTGGTGGACAGCCGCGAGGGGCCGGTGACCTTCCTGCGCCCGGCGGCGGAGGCCGGGCTGGCCAAGAGCTGGGTCGCGACGGCGCTCGCCACCCGCGACGCCTCCGGCTGGACCATCGCGCTGACCCCGCAGTCCCCCGGCCTGCTCGACGGGGTCGGCAAGCCGGCCGCCGAGCTGCCCGGCCGGACCGTGGTGCTGGGCACGCCGGAAGCAAGGATCCTGCGCGAGCAGCTGGACCGTGATGCCGCCCGGCGGCTGGCCGAAGAGAGCGACCGCCGCAAGCGCGAGGACGAGAGGCTTGCCCAGCAGACCGCCGCCGCCCGGGCCGAGGCGGGCCGCACCGAAAGCGAGCGCCAAGCCGTCGAGGCGCGCATCGCCCAGCTCGCCGACCTGCACGGCAAGCTGACCGGGGAAGATCGCGCGGCGCGGCTGGCCGCCTTCGAAGCGGCGTTGGGCGGCAACGACCCGGCGCTGCGCCAGACGGCGATGGAGGCGGCACTGCAAAGCCGCGACCCGGTCGTCGCCAATCTGGCGCTGAAGGACTGGATCGCACGGCGCCGTGCCGTGCCGGTCCAGCTCTATGCCACCAGGGAAGATCCCAGTTCCGAGGCGGTGGTGCAGAATCTGGGGCCGATGACGCTGGAGATCGACGGCTTCAACCCCGTCAACGGGGCGCTGGCCGGCAAGCTGGGTGCCCCGGGCTACAGCATCGCGCGGCCGTCCAGCATCGTCGGCGCGCTGGCGCAGACCGAACTGGCGGTGAACGCATTCGGCTGCGCCCTGACGCTGCGGCTGACCGGGCACCGGACCATGGACGGGCTGCTGCGCTGCCAGACCTTGCCGACGCTGATCGCCCGCATCACGCTCGACTGACGGGGCGGGCAGGCGATGGACAGGATGCGGCGGGGAACATTTCTGCGGATCGCCGGGATCGCCGGGCTGGCGCTGCTGCCGGCAGCGACGGCGGCCGAGCACTTTACCCCACCTGCGGCCCCCATCGTCGCGCTGCCTAGCCTCACTCCGGCACAAACCGCCTCTCCCCCGTTGACTCCCGGCGTGGTGTGGGAGCATCCGCCACTGGTTCCGGCCCCGCTGTCGCCCATCGGCCTCCCCGCATCCACACCGCCCCGTATCGCGGCAACCCCGGCCAAGGCCGCCGAACCGGCCCCCGTGCCGGCCTTCTCCCCGCCTCCCGTGCCGCCGGCAAAGCCCCAGCCCGCAGGCAATGAGATCGTCAGGGAGACCGCCAAGGAGGCGGCCAAGGCCGCCGTTCCCGCGCGGCGGACCATGGTCGCCACGGCCGGCATCTTTCTGCGCGCCGCGCCGGATGCCAAGGGCCGGGTGCTGGACACCGTGGAGAAGGGCGACCGTGTCGAGGCATTCGGTGCGCCGGTGAACGGCTGGCAACGGGTCGGCCGCGCCGGCAAGCCGCAGGGCTATGCCACCAGCACCTATCTGGCGGAGGTGGCGCCGGAGCGGGCCGGCCCCGACGCCTCCTCCACCTCCGCAGCCGTACCGAAGCCCGGCCGCTACGCCAAGGCCGCTTCCGAAGACCGCGGCTGCGCCCTGCCCGACGACCTGCCGGAGCGGGCAGGGCGGCTGCGCCTGGCCGCCGGGACCGTCGCCCGGCTGCGTGCCGCCGGCAACCTGCGCGTTGCCCCGGTCTGCGACGCCAAGGTGCTGGACGTGCTGGGCGCGGGCGAGCGCGTCACCGTGCTGGAGGCGGCCGGCGGCTGGTATCGCGTCGGGCGGAAGGGCAAGGCGCTGGGCTATGTCGGCGCCGCCCTGCTCGCCCCGGTCAAACGCTGAGCCGGGCGCCGAGCCGGGCGCTGAACCGGACGCCGGGGGCTCCATCCCGCAAAGCGGTACGGAGCTACCCGGAAGCTCGTCCGGCGGCCCCCGTGAAGGGGCTTGTTAGGCTGTGAAGAAGGATTCTACAACAAGGGGGAGGCCGAACCGCCGCGACCGAACGGAGCCCCCGACGCGCCCGTTCCGTTCGCCGGTTCGTCCACCCCCGCCGGCCATGCGGCGCCGGTCCGGCCGGGCGGGGGCGCGAAGCCACGACCGGAACAAGGATCCACCACGATGTCGACACAACACAAGCAAGCCATGGACGCGGTCCTGCAGGCCGCCGCGCACGACATCGTCGCCACCCTTCAGGAGCGGGAGATCAACGACCGCCACGGCGAGGAAGCGGATCTCGCCGTTCTCGACGTCGCCATCCTGCACGCCTACCGCGTCTTCATGCGCATCTGCGAGGAAAACGGCCTGGAGGTCGACGCGGGCTATTTCGCCGACCTCGCCGCCGATCTGGCGGAAGAGGTGGCGCAGGATCAGGATTACGAGGACTGAGGGCAGGCCCTCCCGGTTCGCGTTCCCGTCCCCGTTCTTGCCCCGCCCCCACCTTGACCATGCCCGCCATGGACGGGGTGGGGGCAATTTCCATTGTGAAAGCCCGCCCCCTTGCCCCATCGCACCCCTGACGTGGCCATCGTCGGCGCCGGCCCCGCCGGGCTGATGGCGGCGGAGATCGCTGCCGGCGCCGGCCTGCGGGTCGCCCTGTTCGACCACACGCCGACCCCGGCGCGCAAGCTGCTGCTGGCCGGGCGCGGCGGGCTGAACCTGACCCATTCGGAGCCGCTCGACCGCTTCCTGCCCCGCTACGGCGCGGCGGAGCCGCTGTTCCTCCGCCTGCTGGCGGAGTTCCCGCCCGACGCCCTGCGCGCCTGGGCGGCCGGGCTCGGGATCGAGACCTTCATCGGCAGCAGCGGCCGGGTCTTCCCGGTGCAGATGAAGGCGTCGACCCTGGTGCGGGCCTGGCTGCGGCGGCTGGACGGGCTGGGCGTCACCCTGCACAGCCGCCATCGCTGGACCGGCTGGAGCGGGGACGGTGCCCTGACCTTCCACCATGGCGGGGAGACCGTCACCGCCGCGCCGCGCGCCACGCTGCTGGCGCTGGGCGGAGCGAGCTGGCCGCGCACCGGGTCGGACGGCGGCTGGCTGCCGCTGCTGGAGGCACAGGGGGTGGAGATCGCCCCGCTGGTGCCGTCCAACATGGGCTTCGAGGTGCCCTGGTCCGACCATCTGCGCAGCCGTTTCGCCGGCCAGCCGGTCAAGAGCGTCGGCCTGTCCGCCGTCGACCGCTCCGGGACGGTCCGCCGCCTGAAGGGCGAGTTCGTCATCACCGAGACCGGCATCGAGGGTGGTGCGGTCTATGCGCTGAGCGCCCCCCTGCGCGACGCCGTCGCGGCCGACGGCTGGGCGACCCTGACGCTCGACCTGCTGCCCGACATGGACGGGGCCGAGCTGGTCAGGCGTCTGCGCCGCCGCGGTGCGGAATCGCTGTCCACCTTCCTGAAGAAGTCGCTGTCGCTGACCGGCCCGCGCGCCGCCCTGCTGCGCGAATTCGCCCCCGCCGCCGACCTGTCCGATCCGGTGGCGCTGGCCCGCCAGATCAAGGGGCTGGCGGTGGTGCTGACCGGCATCCGCCCGATCGACCGCGCCATCTCCTCTGCCGGCGGCGTCCGTTTGTCCGAGCTGGACGACCGGCTGATGCTGGCCCGCCGCCCCGGCCTGTTCCTGGCCGGCGAGATGCTGGACTGGGAAGCCCCCACCGGCGGCTATCTGCTGCAGGGCTGTTTCGCCATGGGCGTCGCGGCCGGCAAGGGGATGGCGGAGTGGCTGGGGCGGCTGGTTCCCTCTCCCGCCCCGGGAGAGGGAAGGGACCCAAGCGAAGCTTGGGAAGGGTGAGGGGTGATCCAAGGATTGATGATCCATGTCCGGAATGCCCCTCACCCTCCCCACTTCGTGGGTCCCCTCCCTCTCCCGGGGCGGGAGAGGGAAATATACGTGCCGCAAAGAAGAAGGGCCGTCCCACCGGGACGGCCCTTCTTTTCCAACCCTACGCCCGCTCAGTAGCGGTAGTGGTCCGGCTTGTAGGGGCCGGCGGCCGGCACGCTGATGTAGGCGGCCTGCTTTTCGGTCAGGGTGGTCAGCTTGGCGCCGATCTTGTCGAGATGCAGGCGGGCGACCTTCTCGTCCAGGTGCTTGGGCAGGACGTAGACCTTGTTCTCGTAGTTGGCGGCGTTGGTCCACAGCTCGATCTGGGCCAGCACCTGGTTGGTGAAGCTGGCGCTCATCACGAAGCTGGGGTGGCCGGTGGCGCAGCCCAGATTGACCAAGCGGCCCTGGGCCAGGACGATCAGGCGCTTGCCGTCGGGGAACACCACCTCGTCGACCTGCGGCTTGACCTCTTCCCAGACCAGATTGCGCAGGGCGTCGATCTGGATCTCGCTGTCGAAGTGGCCGATGTTGCAGACGATGGCGCGGTCCTTCATGGCGCGCATGTGGTCGATCGTGATGACGTCGACATTGCCGGTCGCCGTGACGAAGATGTCGCCCAGCGGCGCCGCCTCGTCCATGGTGATGACCTGATAGCCTTCCATCGCGGCCTGGAGCGCGTTGATCGGGTCGATCTCCGTCACCATGACGCGGGCGCCCTGCGAGCGCAGGCTGGCGGCCGAGCCCTTGCCGACGTCGCCATAGCCGGCGACAACGGCGACCTTGCCGGCGACCATGACGTCGGTGGCGCGCTTGATGCCGTCGACCAGCGATTCACGGCAGCCATAGAGGTTGTCGAACTTCGACTTGGTGACGCTGTCGTTCACGTTGATGGCCGGAACCTTCAGCGTGCCCTTCTTCATCATCTCATAGAGGCGGTGGACGCCGGTGGTGGTCTCCTCCGACAGGCCGCGGACGTCGTCCAGCATCTCCGGATACTTGTCGTGCATGATCTGGGTGACGTCGCCGCCATCGTCCAGGATCATGTTCGGGGTCCAGCCGGCATTGGGACCAGAGGCCGGGCCGCGCAGCGACTGCTCGATGCACCACCAGAACTCCTCCTCCGTCTCGCCCTTCCAGGCGAAGACCGGGATGCCGGCGGCGGCGATGGCGGCGGCGGCCTGGTCCTGGGTGGAGAAGATGTTGCAGGACGACCAGCGCACGGTCGCGCCGAGCGCGGTCAGCGTCTCGATCAGGACGGCGGTCTGGATGGTCATGTGCAGGCAGCCGACGATGCGGGCACCGGCCAGCGGCTTGGAGGCGCCGAACTCCGACCGCAGGGCCATCAGGCCCGGCATCTCGGTCTCGGCGATGGTGATCTCCTTACGGCCCCAGTTCGCGAGGCTGATGTCCTTGACCTTGTAGTCCGTGAATTCGGCGGCCATGAGGGGATGACTCCTGGAGGGCGGTGGTGGTTCTGGAAGCAGCGGTTCGGGAGCCGGTGATCAGGGTTTGCCGGATCCCCGGCCTTGCCGCTGCGATTGACCAAGGGTGTATCAGCGCTCCACCTCCCATGCAAGCATAAAGATATCTTTATGTATGTTCGGTATGTTTCGGCCCGGCTCGTTCCCCGGCCCGCCGACCGCAGGGCATTTGTTCGCTTTACGTTCTTTTTCGGCGCGGCTATTCTGCCGCCATGGACGACATGTGGGACGAAATACCGGACGAGATCCGCCGGCCGCCGGTCAAGGGGCGCGGCGCGGTCAGCAACGCCACCGGCCGCTTTGAGCGCGAGACCCGTGTCCTGACCGACGACGGCTGGACCGGCTACGAGGAGGGTGGCAACGGGGCGCTGTCCGATCCGGTGCGCACCATCGTCTCCCCGGCCTCGGCCCGCTCGATCATCGCCCGCAACGAGTCGCCCGACGTCGCCTTCGACCAGTCGGTCAACCCCTACCAGGGCTGCGAGCACGCCTGCATCTACTGCTTCGCCCGGCCGACCCATGCCTATCTCGGCCTGTCGCCGGGGCTGGATTTCGAGACGAAGCTGTTCGCCAAGCGCAACGCGGCGGAGCTGCTGGCCCGGGAGCTGCGGGCGAAATCCTATGTCTGCCGGCCGCTGGCGCTGGGCGCCAACACCGATCCCTACCAGCCGGTCGAGCGGACGGAGGGCATCACCCGGCGCGTGCTGGAGGTCTGCCGCGACTTCAACCAGCCGGTCGGCATCATCACCAAGTCGGCGCTGGTGCTGCGCGACCTCGACATCCTGGCGCCGATGGCCGCAAGCGGGCTGGCCTCGGTCTCGCTGTCGGTGACGACGCTCGACCGCGATCTTGCCCGGGTGATGGAGCCGCGGGCCAGCACCCCGCCGCGCCGGCTGGAGGCCATCCGCGCCCTGGCCGGGGCCGGCGTCCCGGTGTCGGTCCTGGCCAGCCCGATGATCCCGGCGCTCAACGACCATGAGCTGGACGCCATCCTGGAGGCGGCGGCCGGCGCCGGGGCGACCGCGGCCAGCTATATCCTGTTGCGGCTGCCGCTGGAGATCGCCGGGCTGTTCGAGGAATGGCTGCGCGTCCACGTCCCCGACCGCGCCGAGCGGGTGCTGAGCCTGATGCGGCAGAGCCGGGACGGTGCGCTCTACCGCTCCGGCTTCGGCACGCGGATGACGGGCAGCGGCCCGCATGCCGAGCTGCTGCGCCAGCGTTTCCGGCTGGCCTGCCGCAGGCTCGGGCTGGGCGAGCGGAGCTGGCGGCTCGACTGCACGCGCTTCCGGCCGCCGCCGGCACCGGGGGACCAGCTGTCGCTGCTGTGAGGGCGGGGCGGGGCGGGGGCGGGGGCGGTGGAACATGGTGGAACGGTCTTCCGGCCGCTGTTCCATGCTTCGGCCGCTTCGCCTTACCGGATGCGGGCAAAGGCGCCCGCGCCGCGGCGGCGGACCGGGCCGGGGGCGAGGTTGGGGAACGGGTCTTCCGGGGTGAGCGTCCAGGGATAGACGCCCTTCGGACCGTCCGCTTCCGGCCGATTGAGGATCGCGGCGACGAGGGCAGGGTCGGGTGGGGTGCGCTCGCGCAGCAGGCCGGGGCCGTCATCGTCGAGTTCGGGCACGATTATCGAGGGGGGCGGGACGGGTTCGGGCTGCCGGGCCTGTTGCTGGCTGAGGCCGGCGAACAGGCCGAGCCGCTCGGCCAGCCAGCGCACCGTCGCCGGATCGCCGGAGGACACCAGCCGCTCGATCTGCTCGGCGACCAGGGCGCGCAGCGAGGAGAGGCGCAGCTCGGCCTCGCGGTTCAGCGCCTCGCGCTCCCACCAGACGCGGACGCGGAAATCCTTCGAGCCGTAATAGGCCCGCCATAACGTGGTGCGGCTGCATCCCATGGCGCGGGCGACCTGGAGGAAGGAATTCCCGCGCGCCAGCATGCCGGCGGCCATGATCCACTGCTCCTCATGGAACTGCGAGCCGGGGACCAGCGAGCCGCCCACCGGTGCCGGCGGCTCCTCCGCCCAGCTGGGGAGGCGGTCGTCTTCGAGGGTACGGGTGTCGACGGGCATGGCGGGACTCCGCAGGTGAGAGGAACTGCGGGGGAGTTTATAGGACTATTTTCCGTGATTGGGGATTTTGTTCAAGGGCGGCCCGGTCTCTTGCCGGCCGGGGCGCGGTGAGGCTGGGTGGCGCTTTGCCCTGCCCTTGCGTTTTCAGGCGCCGGCAATCATATTTCGCAACTGGAGGGTTCTATCATGCCAGCTTTGTCGTCCCCCACTCCGGTCCAAGCCTATCGTGCCCATGCGGCCAAACGCTCGCATGAAGGCAAGGCCCGTGCCCGCCGCATCGTCAAGCTGGCAGCCGACGCCATTGCCCAGCGCGTCGGGTCCACCGATATAACCGATGTGAGCAGTGAAGAGTTGAAAGCTCGTTATCGGCAGCTTATGCGTGACTGAACAGACTGACAAATTGGTTCCTCTCACGCAGGGAGCGATAGAGAGGAAAGCGAAGAAAATTCATGAGGTCGATGGCTTTTACATCGACGTAAAGTTAACAGAAGGTCAGCTTGATGATCTGGCGAAAATAAAATCGCTGATCAAGATCGGCGGCGATCTGTCTCCATATTACCGGAAGAGTCATGACAGGGCAGCAGATGCGCTCCTGCTGCAGCATAACGTCATGCATCTGCACCTTGGCGGCTCCGGATCGGATGCATTGCTATATCTTGTGCAGTTTCCAGATCATGTTCTGTTTCTCTGTGTCGATACGCACGTCCATGTCGACGATATTCCTCCAGGAAAGAAACTGAATTTTTTCAAAGTTCAAGAGCATATCAACTCAATGCGTGCGGCTTTTGATGAAAATAAAGCCGTTGTAAGTGCCTCTATCCGATCGATGATGAGTAAAAGGCGGAAATAACCGATCGGCATCCGTGATGCGATCTTCTGGATGATGGAATTTCCGTCTTTCAAGATGGCCGCCGGCCTGTCGGGACCGGGAGCTTCGGTGCCCCGCTTGGAAACAGCAGTCCCGGCGGCGGCTAGAGTTTCGTGCGTTTAATATGAAACGCACGAAACTCTAGCCTTATGTTTGGCGATCGGATTCACGCTTCACATCGATGCCGATTTTACGCGATCCGATCTAGCCGCCACGGTCGGGCCAGGCAACCGGAGACGGCAATCAGGGCCGGCGGAACAGCCGGCCCCAGGGGGCCGGCATCTCCGGCTTGGCCGGGGCGGCGCTGTCCGGGGCATCTGTGTCCGGGGCGGCGGTCTTCGACAGGGCCGACAGCGGCAGGCGGCCGGTCGCCAGCATCGCCAGCACCAGCGCCGGATGGGTCGGGCCGCCGCCGCCGGCAGCCTCGTCAGGGCCGGCGGTGCCGGCGGCGTCCGCTCCGCCGTTCCCGTTCCCGTTTTCGTTCAAGGCTTCGTTGATGCGGGCGAACGCCTCGATGTCCTTGATGTGCAGCATGGTCCGTGCCCCTCGGCTTCGACATTTGTGCGTCGCAGCAAAAACGAAGGTAACAGCTCTGCCCTCGAATGGTGTCATGTGCGGCGCTTTGACGCGGCCCTTCTTCTAGCGGGCCGGTTCGCGGACCGCCAGCATAAGCCCGAAGCCGATGACGAAGAAAGCCAGAACCGTCGCCATGCCGGCGCGCTGGCTGGCGAAGGCCTGGGTCGCCAGACCGAACAGCAGCGGCCCGAAGAAACCGACGAAGCGCCCGGTCAGGCCGTAGAGCCCGAACATCTCCCCCGCCATGCCCGGCGGGGCCAGCCGCGCCATCATCGACCGCCCGGCCGCCTGCGCCGGCCCGAAGAACAGCCCGAGCCCGAGCGCGAAGACCCAGAACCACAGCCGCTCGGTCGCCAGCAGCAGCGGCACGCCGCAGGCGGTCATCCCGGCCAGCGCGACCAGGATCACCGGCTTGGCGCCCGCCCGGTCGTCCATCCAGGCAAAGCCGATGGCGCCGGTCCCCGCCACCACGTTGAGCGCGATGGCGAAGACCAGGATCTCCTCGAAGCTCATGCCGAAGCTGCCGGCGGCGAACAGGCCGCCGAAGGCGGTGATGGTGTTGATGCCGTCGCGGTAGAAGGCGCTGGCGACCAGGAAGCGCACCACCTGCCGGTGGCGCCGCACCCCGCGCAGCGTGGCGGCCAGCGTCGCCACCCCCTCGCGCGCCGCCCGCAGCAGGCCATGGCCGGTCGACGGCTCGTCCGGCACCCACAGGAAATAGGGCAGGGCGAACAGCCCGTACCAAGCGGCGGCCAGCAGCGCGGTGGCGCGGACATTGGCCTGCGGCCCCCAGTCCGCCCACGCCATCCCGAACAGGCCGAACAGCGGTGCCGGCGCCTGGACGAAGCCGACCAGCGCCAGCACGAGGCAGGCCAGCCCGCCGAAATAGCCGATGCCCCAGCCCCAGCCCGACACCCGGCCGAGCAGCCGGGCCGGCACCAGCCCCGGCAGGCTGGCGTTGTAGAAGACGTTGGCCAGCTCGAACGACACGGTGGCGATCACCACGCAGGCGAGCGCGAAGGCGGCGTCGGCCGGGTCGGGCCTGACCCACCACAGCGCGGCGGTGAACAGCACCGTGACCAGGGTGAACAGCGCCATCCACGGCTTGCGCCGCCCGGCCCGGTCGGCGATGGCGCCCAGGATCGGGCCGAGCACCGCGATGGCGACCCCGGCCGCGGTCATCGCCGCACTCCACCGCGCGGTGCCCTCGACCGGATCGCCGATCACGCCGCGGGCGAAATAGACCGCGAAGACGAAGGTGGTGATGATGGTGTTGTAGGCCGAGTTCGCCCAGTCGTAGAGGCACCAGGACACGATGGCCCGGCGGGAGGGCGCCGCCGGCCCGGTCGTCATGGGCAGCATGCTCACCCGTCGATCCCGAAGGAGATCTGGTTGTTGTCGTAGCGGGCGACGATGCGCAGCCGGTCGCCGGCCAGCAGGCTGATCGGCTTCTCCAGGAAGGTCATCGCCTGCTTCCAATGGTTGGTGCGCGACCGGCTTTCCGACTTGTAGACCACCTCCTCGTCCATGAAGAGGTCGAACCAGAAGGCGATGCCGTGGCAGGTGCCGGCGGTGACGACGGTCACGTCGATCACCCGCTCCCCCTCCTCCGGCATGTTGCGGGTGAAGTCGAACTCGAGCGCGGTGAAGGGCCGGGACAAGGGCGTGTGGGCGTCGGCGCCGAGGTCGATCTGCTGGTAGCCGGGCGAGCGGAAGACGTCGAAGCTGCCCATGTCGAAGCCGTCGACCGTCTCAACCGGGTTGATGCGGGCGAGCTCCGGCGTCTCGACCAGCATGGCGTAGACGGTGGAGGCGCGCGGGATGATGGCGCCGCCCGGCTTCACCAGATGGGTGCGGGCATGCTGCAGCACCGACAGCATGCGCGGGGCCAGCATGCCGATGTTGATCAGCTCCGACACGAAGACGTCGGCCTTCTCCGGCAGGTCGCCGCCCTCGCCGACCGTCAATTGGGTCGACAGGCGCGGCACCACGTCGATGCGCTCGGCATAGCCGTTGCGCGCCACCGTCTCCTTGGCGACGCGGGCCAGGATCGGGTTGACCTCGCAGGTCACCACCTTCTTCGCGCCCGCCCGTGCCGCCATCATGGCGACGATGCCGGAGCCGGTGCCGATCTCCAGCACCAGCGAGTCGGGCGTCACCGCCCGTTCCAGCGAGTGGCGGTAGGCGTCGTTCCGCTCGAAATCGTTGATCATCGGCAGGTGCCAGCCGGGCACCGCGTTGGAATAGATCAGCCGGCGGGTGAACTTCACCATCGGGTGGTCGGGCGCCTGCTCGCGCGCCTGCTCGATCACCTCGATGGCGTCGGCGGCACGGTCCAGGCTCTGCAGCACATGGGCGAGCCCGACCTGGGCCGGAACGAAGCGCGGGGCGGTGGCGAGAACGATGCGGAACTCCGCCTCCGCCTCCTCCAGCCGGCCGCCGGTGGAGAGCAGCTCGGCCAGGCTGTAATGGACGTCGAGATAGTCGGGGGCCTGGTCCAGCGCGATGCGGAAATGGCGCTCCGCCTCCTCGAGCTCGCCCAGCTCGCGCAGGGTGGCGGCGAGGAAATGATGCATCTCCGGAGCCTCGGGCCGCAGGTCGAGCGCGGTGCGGAAACTCTCCGCCGCCTCCTCCGGCCGGCCCAGCGCCTTCAGCGCGTTGCCGAGATTGCCGTGCAGCTCCGGCAGGCGCGGATTGATGGCGAGGCCGGCGCGGAACGCCTCCTCCGCCTCCGCCGCGCGGGCCTGCTGGAAGAGCAGGCTGCCGCGGCTGTTGTGGAAGGACGGGTCGTTCCGGTTCTCGGCGATGGCCTGGGCGAACAGCTCCAGCGCGGTGTCGGGATGGCCGCTGTGGGCGGCGACCAGCCCCAGCAGGTGCAGCGCGCCCGCATTGTGTGGATCGGTCGCCAGCACCGCGCGGCAGACCTCCTCCGCCCCGGCCAGATCGTTGCCGCGGAAACGCCGGGCCGCGTCGATCAGGGTGGGGGGCGGGGTGTCGGTCATCGCTGCGGCTCCAGGTCGGCGGGAAAGGATCGGCGGGAACACGAAAGGTTGCCGCACCATACCGGGATTTTCCGGGGCGCTACAGCCTTTCGATCCGCTGCGCGGCCATTGCGCGCGGTTCCCTCTCCCGGGGCGGGAAGGGTAAGGGGGAGGGGGCGCGGCGGGAGTTTTGGGGCGTTCACGCGGTGCATCCCCCTCACCCCGACCCTCTCCCCGGGGGGGAGAGGGGGATTGTCGCCGGGAGCTACGCCATTGCATGCGCGCGATTATCACGGCATCCGTACCCGCAAAAGGAGAAGAAGGAGTCGGGTGCATGACGGGTGGACGAATCACGGGCGGGGCCGCGGGCCTGCTGGCGGCAACGCTGCTGCTGGCCGGCTGCGCCACGGCGGAGATGGGGAGCGGCAGTGCGGGGCAGGCGGCCGGTGGCGCCGACTCGGCAGCGAACTCGGCGGCGGCCCGCCGGTTCGAGGCGGTGCGCCACAGCCCGCCGGAGCTGCGCGCCTTCCTCTACCGCATGCCGAAGGGGGCCGACCTGCACAGCCACCTGACCGGCGCGGTCTATGCCGAGACCTACCTGCGGCTGGCGGCCGGCGCCGGGCTGTGCTTCGACGTCAAGGCCAAGGCGCTGGCGGCGCCGACCGCGCAGGCGCCCTGCGGCGATGCCGGCTCGCCAAGGCCGGGCGCCGCGGCGGTGATCGCCGACGGCACGCTCTACCCGATGGCGCTGGACGCGCTGTCGACGCGCGACTCGCTGCCGGTCTCGGGCTACAGCCTGCATGACCAGTTCTTCGCCACCTTCGGCCGCTTCCGCGCCGCGACGTCCGCCACCCCGGCCACCGGCGGCGACCTGCTGGCCGAGGTGGTCGACCGCGCCGGCCGGCAGGGCGTGCGGCATGTCGAGCTGATGGTGTCCTTCGGCACCGGCCCGGTTGCCGGCATCGGCAAGGCGCTGCCCTGGACCCCGCAGGCCGCCGCCGACCTCTCCGGCACCGCCGACCGGCTGGTCGCCGCCGGCCTGCCCGCCCTGATCCCGGCGGCCCGGCAGGAGATCGACGTCACCGAGGCGCGGATGCGCAGCGTGCTGGGCTGCGGCACCCCGGCGGCGCGGCCGGGCTGCGCGGTGTCGGTGCGCTACCTCCAGCAGGTCTCGCGCACCCAAGCGCCGGGGCCGGTCTTCGCCACCACCCTGTTCAACGCCCTGCTGCAGGCGCAGGAGCCGCGGGTGGTCGGGCTGAACTTCGTGGCGCCGGAGGACAACCCGGTGGCGCTCGACGATTACGACCTGCACATGCGCATGGTGGCGGAGGCGAAGCGGCGGATGCCCGGCACCAACGTCGCGCTGCATGCCGGCGAGCTGACGCTCGGCCTCGTCCCGCCGGAGCGGCTGCGCGACCACATCCGCAAGGCGGTCGAGATCGCCGGCGCCCAGCGCATCGGCCACGGCGTCGACCTGATGTATGAGGACGACCCCGAGGGCCTGCTGCGGCTGATGGCGGGGCGCAAGGTGGCGGTCGAGATCAACCTGACCAGCAACGACAAGATCCTGGGCGTCGCCGGCCGCAACCACCCCTTCCCGCTCTACCGCGCCGCCGGGGTGCCGACGGTGCTGTCGACCGACGACGAGGGGGTCAGCCGCATCGACCTGACCAACGAGCTGCAACGCGCGGTGCAGGAGTTCGGGCTGGGCTACGCCGACCTCGCCGGGCTGGCCCGCGCCAGCCTGGAGCACAGCTTCCTGCCCGGCGACAGCCTGTGGTCGGCCCCCGGCTGCATCCCGGCCGGCCTTGGGGGGAGCCGGCAGGAGCCCTGCCGTGCCGTGACCGGGCGCAGCGAGAAGGCGCGGGTCCAATGGGCGCTGGAAGAGGCGCTGGCCCGCTTCGACCGCGAGGCGGCGGAGATGGCGGGAACGCCGTAGCCGGAGGCGTGAACGGGGGAGGGGGCCTCTACCCCTCCGCCGCATTCTCCCAGCCCCAGCGGTCCCAGGCGCCGTCGAGGAAGGCGGCGAGGCGGGGGCCGGCGGGCAGGCCGGGGCAGGACAGCAGCGAGGGCGCGACCCGGCCGCCGCCACGGGTCCACCACAGGCTGGCATGCGGCGGCAGCGGGCCGGACAGCCGGCCGATCAGGGCGCGGGTCGCGGCGGACACCCGCTCCGGCTCGGGACGGCCGAGGATCGCCAGGCGGGCCGGCAGCCCCTCGACGTCGGCACCGGCGCGGCAGGCGTCGGCAGCCAGCGCCTCGGCACGGGCGAGCCAGCCGGCGCAGGCGGCGGGGGCGTCGGCAAGCTCGAAGCCGGCCGGCAGCCCGGCGGCGATGGTGAAGGGATAGAGCCGGCCGACCCGGTCGGCGCTCGGCATCAAGACGCCGATCAGGGGGGTGCTGCCGCACAGGCCGGCGGACAGGGCGAAGCGCCAGACCGGCGCCTGCCCGAACAGGCTCTCCCACTCGCCGCCCAGCCGCCGCCCGGCCTCGCCGAGCGCGGCCGACAGCCAATGGTCCCAGGGCGACAGCACCGACGCCGGCAGGCCGTGCCCGACGAAATCGCCGCGCGCCGGCAGCTTGCCGTGGAATCCGACCACCGGATCGGCCCCCGGCGCCGTGCCGCCGCGGGCTCCCGGCGCCCGCAGCGCGGCGGCGGCCAATCCGCGATAGCTGGCCAAGGCGCCGATCATGGCAGGGCGGCCCGGTCGGATTGGGAGGCGGAGGGCGCGGGGAACTGTTCCAGCACCTCGGTCACGCGGGCGACCAGCGCCTCGTCGGGCGGGACCGGGGCGAAGCCGGCGGCGAAGAGGGCAGCCAGATGGTCGCCCAGCGCCCGCCGCCGGGCCTCGTTGGCCGGGCCGGGCAGCGTGCGCTGCCAGTCGAGCGCCAGCCATTCCGCCAGCGCGCCGGGGTCCATCGGCAGGGCGCCGCCGGCCATGCGGTAGACCCGCAGGGTCTGGCGCAGCTGGTCGGGCAGGGCCCAGTCGGCGCGCAGCCGCTCCTCCAGCCGCAGGGCGATGCGGGCGAGGAACTGGGTGCGCAGGGCGCGGCGGTAGGCCTCCCGCGCCGGGCCGGCGATGCGCCCGCCCTGATACAGCCCGCCGGCCAGCAGCGGGTCGGCCAAGGCCGGCGCCTCGTCGCCATAGCTGGAGGGCAGAGCGGGGGGCAGGCCGCGCAGCGCGTCGAGCGCCGGCAGGATCAGGGCCGGGTCGGCGTCGTCGACCCGCGCCAACGCCCGCGGCGGCGTGTCGAGCGGGCGCAGCGCCGCCTCCACCGCCGCGGCGCCGGCATCGGCGCGCTCCAGCAGGGCGGCGTTGCCGCGGGCGCTGACCAGCCACCAGCTCCCCACCAGCAGCCCGACCGCGAGCGCGGCGGCGGCCGACAGCGCGGTGCGGCGGCGCCGCGCGTGCTCGACCTTGCGGTCGACCTGGGCGAGATGGGCCTCGGGGAACACCAGATCGGGCAGCAGCCGGTCGAGGAACTGGGTCGGCGGCGGCGCGTCCGCGTCGGGCTCGGTCAGGCCGAGCGGGCCGTCGGTCCGGGTGGCGCTGGTCAGGTAGAGGCCGCGCAGCCGCGGCGTCTCCTCGCCCCGCTCGGGGCAGAAGACGGTGTCGACGATGTCGGCCAGCGCCGGCTCCAGCCCGGCGACCTGCAGGGGCAGGGCGAAGGCGGCGGCGCGGCGGCGGATGTCGGGCTCCTGGTGCAGCCGGTCGAGCAGCCGCTCGTCCAGCCGGCGCACCAGCCCGGCATAGCGCTCGCGGAAGGCCGGCAGCGGTCCGCCATCCGCCTCCTCCGCCGGCAGGGTCAGGCCCCAGACCTGGGAGCGCGCCTCGCGGTCGAGCGGGTCGAAGAAGGTGTCGAAACCCTCCAGCAGGTCGGCCTTGGTCAGCAGGACATAGACCGGCAGGCGGAGGCCGAGATGGACGCGCAGCTCGTTCAGGCGCTGGCGGATCAGGATGGCGTGGTTGCGCCGCTCGGCATCGCTCCAGAAGGCGAGGTCGGGCAGGCTCAGCGTCAGCAGCACGCCGTTGGCCGGCTGGCGCGGCCGGTGCTCCTTCAGCAGGTCGAGCAGGCCGGACCACACCCGGCCGTCGACCGCGCGGCGGCTGTCCTGGGTGGTGTAGCGCCCTGCGGTGTCGATCAGCACCGCCCGGTCGGTGAACCACCAGTCGCAGTTGCGGGTACCGCCCAACCCGGTCATCGGCCCGGTCACCGGGCGGCCAACCGGCTCCGCCGTCCCGCCCCCAGGGGTCAGCCGGGCGTTGGCCAGCGCCGTGGTCTTGCCCGATCCCGGCGCGCCGATCACCAGATACCACGGCAATTGATAGAGATGGCGCCCGCCCCATTGCCGGCGCAGCCGCGCCAGCACGCTGTCGAGCCGCGCCCGCACCGCGCCGATCTCCTCCAGCGAGGCCTTCAGGTCGGGATCGTGCCGGGCGGCCAGCGCCTCGACCAGCCGGGCGTCGGCGGCGCGCTCGCGGGCATCGATGCGGCGGTTCAGCGCCAGCCAGCCGGCCAGCGCCAGCAGCAGCGGCAGCAGCCGGACGCTCCAGTCGGCCTGGAGGGTGGGGACGAGATGGGGGGCGAGATGGGGGCCGAGATGGGAAACGAGCGCCCCGGCCAGACGCGGCAGCAGCAGCCAGCCGGCCAGCCCCAGCGCCAGCGCGCCGCCCAGCGACAGCGCCCAGCGGGCGCGGGCCGACCGGGGCGGCGACGGGGCGGGCGCGGCCTTGCGGCGGCGCCCCGCCGCCTTGGCGGCGGTCTTGATGGAGGGCGCCTTCGGGGCGGGCTTGCCGGAAGCCGCCTTGGCGGCGGTCCTGTTCGGGCGGGGATCGGCCATCGCGGGCGCCCTATTGCGGGTAGAGGCGGATGTCGACCCGCCGGTTGGAGTCGCGGCCGGCCGGCGTGTCGTTCAGCGCCACCGGCTCCTGGTCGCCGCGGCCCTCGGCCGTCAGCCGGGCAGGCGCGACGCTGCGCTCCAGCAGCCGGCGCACCGCCTCGGCCCGCGCCTCGGTCAGCGCCTGCGCGGTGGGAAGCCGGCCGGACGGCGGGGTCTGGTCGTCGGTGTGGGCGACGACGACGACGCTGCCGGGCTCCGCCGCCAGTGTCTGGCCGACCCGCTCGACGATGGCGCGATGGCGGGCCTTCACCGCGTCGGCGCCGGTGGCGAACATCGCGGCGGCGGGGATGCGGATCACCAGGGCGCCGTCCTCCCCCGCCAGCACCTCGACCGCGCCGGTGCGGATCTCCGGCGCCAGCCGGCCGGTGACGCGGGCGATCAGGGCCGGGCCGGCGGTGGGCGGCGGCGGCGGAACGAGGCGGGCGATCTCGATGGGGCGGTCGGGCAGCAGGGCTGCGATGCGGGCGGCCACCGGCTCCGCCTGGCGGTCGAGCGTGCCGGCCAGATGGACGTAGAGGCCCGACAGGCCGAGCGCCACCGCCGCCCAGACGATCCAGGCCGGCAGCGTGCCGCCCAGCGGCCGGAACCGCCCGCCCGCCCCGGCCCAGGCCGGCGACAGCTCCGCCGCGACATCGCCGCGGGCGCGGCGCAGGATGCGGTACAGCTCGTCGCGCAGATGGGCGAGGTCGTGGGCGCCGCCGGGCCGGTCGCGGAACCGCCCCTCGAAGCCGAGCGACAGGCAGGCGTAATACAGCTCCAGCGTATGGCGGTGGCGGCGCGGGTCGCCCAGCATGCCGTCCAGCAGGTCGAAGAAGCGGACATCGGCCCCCGGCTCGCCGACCGCCGCCCCGCCATGGCCGGCGGCGCGGGCGACGTCGTCCAGCGTGGCGGCGAGCGCGATGCGGGCGGCGCGGAGGTCGGCGGGGTCGGCTGTTTCCTCCAGTCCGGCGGCCTCGGCATCGAACCGTTCCAGCGCCTCGGCGGCGGCGGCGCGGGCGGAGCCGGCGGCCCCGTCGCGCAGGCCGGCAGCCAGCGCCAGCACCGGGGCGGCGATGCTCAGCAGCGGGTTGAGGGCGTCGCGGTGGCGCGGCGACGGGGTGGGGCGGGGCTGGTCGGCGCCCGGCAGGGTGTCGGGGGCCAGCGCGGCGGCGAGGCTGGCGGCGAGCGGACGCCGGTCCGATGCCGTCATGTCCGATGCCGTCATGTCCGCTCCGTCCAGTCGCTCGTCGGCCTGCATGTGCTGTCCGCTGTGGGGGGAATCCGGGAGAGGTATAGCAGCGTCGGTGCGGTGGGGGGAACGGGGTGGGGACGTTGGACCCCCACCTAACCTCCCCCGCTGGGCGGGGGA
Organism: Azospirillum thiophilum; assembly: GCF_001305595.1. Lineage (NCBI taxonomy): Bacteria > Pseudomonadati > Pseudomonadota > Alphaproteobacteria > Rhodospirillales > Azospirillaceae > Azospirillum > Azospirillum thiophilum. The sequence continues at coordinate 878,918 of NZ_CP012401.1, read as the reverse complement.
GGGACTGCCGCCGCCTTGCCGTTAAAGCGCCTGCCCCCTCCCCCGCCCAGCGGGGGAGGGATGGGGAGAGGGCCATCGCCAGCCGACGCGCCCCTACCGCCCCCCGGTGTGGTTGTAATCATACTGCACGCGCGGCGCGCTGCCGATGCCGCCGGAGATCTTCTCGATCAGCGAGCCGATCCCGCCGGCCGGGCGGGCGGCGTCGGCCGAGGCCATGGGAACGCCGCCCGGCATCGCGCCACCCGGAACCGGGCCGCCCGGCGGCGGGGTCCAGGCCGGGGCGCCGTCCAGGCCGGGCAGCGGACGGGCGGGCCGGCCGGCATGGGCGTCGGTCATGAACTCGCGCCACAGCCTGGCCGGCAGGGTGCCGCCGGTGACCTTCCTCATCGCATCGTTGTTGTCGTTGCCGAGCCAGACCCCGGCGACGAGGTCGGCGGTGAAGCCGACGAACCAGGCATCGTGATAGTCCTGGGTGGTGCCCGACTTGGCCGCCGCCGGGCGGTTCAGCTTCGCGCCGCGGCCGGTGCCGTAGTCGAGCACCCCGGTCATCATCCGGGCGAGCTGCACCGCATGGGCCGGGTCGACCACCGCGCCGCCGCCGCCGCCCTGGCGCCGGTAGAGCAGCGCGCCGTCGCGGCTCCTGATCTCGGTGATCGCATAGGCCCAGACGGGGGCGCCGCGGTTGGCGATGCCGGCATAGGCGCGCACCAGCTCCAGCGGCGTCACCTCGCTGGTGCCGAGCGCCAGCGACAAATCGCGGGTCATGGGCGAGGAGATGCCGAGGTTCGACGCGATGCGCCGCACCCGGTCGGTGCCGACCCGGTCGATCAGCCGCGCCGTCGCGGTGTTGGAGGAATGGGCCAGCGCCGCGGCCAGCGTGATGCTGCCGCGGTACTTGCCGTCGTAATTGCCGGGGCTCCAGTTGCCGAGCTGGACCGGGGCGTCGTCGATCAGGCTGTCGGGGGTCCAGCCGGCCTCCAGCGCCGCCAGATAGACGAAGGGCTTGAAGGCGGAGCCCGGCTGGCGCAGCGCCTGGGTGGCGCGGTTGAACTCGCTGCCGTCATAGTCGCGGCCGCCGACCAGCGCCCGCACCGCGCCGTCCGGGCTCATGGCGACCAGCGCGCCCTGGCGGACGTTGGCGGCGGCGCCGGGACCGGCCAGCAGCGCCTCCAGCCTTTGTTCGGCGGCGCGCTGCATCTTCAGGTCCAGCGTGGTGCGGACGATCACGTCGCCATGGTCGGGACCGGCGAAGCCCGGCACCAGATCGGTGACCCAATCGGCGAAATAGCGGCCGTCGCCGCCCGGCTTGCGCTTGGGCGACGGCTTGGCGCTGCGCGCGGCGTCATACTGCGCCTGGGTGAGATAGCCGGCATCCAGCATCGCCGCCATCACCACCCGCGCCCGCTCCGCCGATTCGTCGGGGTTGGAGCTGGGGGCGTAGCGCGACGGCGCCTTCAGCAGGCCGGCCAGCACCGCCGATTCGCGGATGTCGACCTCGGTCGCCGGCTTGCCGAAATAGGTGCGGGCGGCGGCGTCCACCCCGAAGGTGCCGGCGCCGAGATAGACGCGGTTCAGGTAGGCGGTGAGGATCTGGTCCTTGGTGAAGCGGCTCTCCAGCCACAGCGCCAGCATCGCCTCCTGGATCTTGCGCTTCAGCGATTTCTCGGGCGTCAGGAAGAGGTTCTTGGCGAGCTGCTGGGTGATGGTCGAGCCGCCCTGCACCGCGCGGCCCGACCGCCAGTTGACATAGACGGCACGGGCCAGACCCAGCGGGTCGATGCCGAAATGGCCGTAGAAGCGGCGGTCCTCGATCGCCAGCACGGCGTCGACCAGATGCGGCGGCAGGTCCGCCACGCTGAGCGTCGTGCCGTGCAGGTCGCCGAAGCGGGCGAACTCGCTGCCGTCGGCGGCCAGCACGGTGACGGAGGCGCGCCGCTCGAACTGCGCCACCTTGGAGATGTCCGGCAGGTCGAGCGCGAACCACGCCAGCACCGTCCCCAGCCCGATCCCGCACCAGATCGCCGCGACCAGCCCCCATTGCACCAGACGGTTGAGCCGGCCGGCGCCCTTGCGGGGCGGCGGGGCGGGCTTGGCGGGGGCGGGTCTGGGGGATGCGGATTTCGGCAAGAAGATCCTTGGAAGGGTGAACTGGGGCAGGGTGAAGGAGGGCAGCCGGCGGCGCCGGGCCGGTCGATGGGGCGGACGGAGCGGGGTCGGCGGCGGCGCGGCCGAGAACGGCGCCTTGCGGCGCGGCTTGCCCCGGCCGAGCGCCTTGCCGGCAAGCGCCTTCACGATCGCGGCGACGGACAGGGCGTCGAGCGGCGACGGGTCGTCGCGGGTGCGGATCGGGCGCGGGCCGGCATGGAGCTGGCCCGCCCGGCGCTGCTCCGTCGAGGGATGGTCCGGTCGGTCGGCGGTCACGGCGCGCTCACTAGCCCCGTCAGGTCGGTGTGATGGGTGCGGGATGCGTTCCCGCTTCGATCCTCATACGCGCACAGCCGCGTTCCCGGAAGGCCGGCGGCGGCCCGGCGAGCATTTGTCCCGCGACCGTGGCGAAAGAATGACTCTCTCCACACTTGCGGGGGAGGCGATCTCCCCTCTCCCCGGGGGGAGAGGGGCCTCTCTCACAGCGGCAGCGTCGCGGTGGCGCGCAGGCCGCCGCCGCTGCGGTTGGACAGGGTCACGTCGCCGCCATGGCCGCGGACGATGCTGCGTGCGGTGGACAGCCCGAGCCCGACCCCGCCGGTGTCGCGCGAGCGCGAGCGCTCCAGCCGGTAGAAGGGGGCGAAGACCTTCTCGAACTCCGTCTCCGGGATGCCGGGGCCGTCGTCGTCGATGTGGATCAGGGCGTTGCGGCCCGATCCTTCCGTCCCGCCCTCCAGCCGGACGGTGAAGCCGCCGCCATACTTGATGGCGTTGTCCATCAGGTTGGCCAGCGCCCGGCGCAGCGCCACCGGGCGGCCTTCCGCAACCATGTGGGCGGAGCCGTCGTAGACGGCGCGGTGGCCGGCATCCACGCGGTCGTCGCACAGGCTCTGCAGCAGGTCGGCGAGGTCGAAGCGGCCGCGCGGCTCGCGCTGGGCGTCGTCGCGGGCGAAGGCCAGCGTGGCCGAGATCATCGCCTCCATCTCGTCCAGGTCGGCCAGCATCCGCCGCTGCATCTCCGGATCGTCGACCAGCTCGGCGCGCAGCCGCAGCCGGGTGATCGGCGTGCGCAGGTCGTGACCGATCGCCGCCAGCATCTGGGTGCGGTCGGCGACGAAACGGGTCAGCCGCGCCTGCATCCGGTTGAAGGCGCGGGTGGCGGCGCGCAGCTCCGACGGGCCCTCCTCCGGCAGCGGGTCGGCCTCGCCGGCGACGCTGAGCCGCTCGGCGGCGGCGGCGAAGCCGGCGAGCGGCGCCGTCACCCGGCGGGCGGCCAGCAGCGACACCAGCAGGATCACCGCCAGGATCGCCCCCATCCACAGGATGAAGCGGACGATGCCGAAGGGACCGGCCAGCGGGTCGCCGCCGGTGAAGCTGAGCCACGACCCGTCGTCGAGCCGCACCGACAGCCGGACATGCGGCCCCCAGCGCCGGTTGTCATCACCGGCGAAGGGCGGGTGCGGCGGCCGGTCGTCGTCGTCGCGGGGCGGGCGCTGGATCTCCACCAGGATGTCGCGGCCGGGGCTGTCCAGCTGGTCGCGCAGCCGGCGCTTCAGCCCGTCGAACCGGCCGCCGGCAAGGCTCTGCCGCGCCAGCGGCGGCGGCCGGTCAGGGCGCCATTCGACGCGCAGCACCGGGTCGTCGATGGCGCGCACCACCCGGCCGCGGCCGGCGGGCGGCGTGCTCTCCACCAGCTGGACGATGGCGGTGATGCGCTGGATCAGCACGTTCGGCCCGTGGATCGGCGGCCCTTCGCTGCGGTCGGTCAGATAGACCAGCGCGCTGATCGCCTGGGTCAGCAGCAGCGCCAGCACCACCGTCAGCGCGATCCGCGTGGCGAGGCTGTCGGGAAAGCGGACGCGCAGGCGGCGGAAGGCACGGTGGAAGGCGCGGCGCCGGGCCGTCCTGGATGTGGCGGCGGGCGCGGCGCTCTCCTGCGGTGCGGTCCCCTGTGGCGCTGTCATGGCGCCGGCCCGCCGCCGGACACCGACGGGGTGAAGAGGTAGCCGCCGCCGCGCACCGTCTTGATCAAGGTCGGCTCCGCCGGGTCGGGCTCGATCTTGCGGCGCAGCCGGCTGACCTGCACGTCGATCGAGCGGTCGAACGGCACCGCCGAGCGGCCGCGCGCCAGGTCGAGCAGCTGGTCGCGGGTCAGCACCCGCTGCGGATGCTCGACGAAGGCGACCAGCAGGTCGTATTCGCCGGCCGACAGCTGGACCAGCACCCCGTCGGACGAGCGCAGCTCGCGCCGGGTGACGTCGAGCGACCAGCCCTCGAAGCGCAGCACCGTGCCGGCGGCGGCCGGCGCGCCGGCAACCGGCGGGGCGGAAACCCGGCGCAGCACCGCCTTGATCCGGGCGAGCAGCTCGCGCGGGCTGAAGGGCTTCGCCAGATAATCGTCGGCGCCCATCTCCAGCCCGACGATGCGGTCGGTCTCCTCCCCCATCGCGGTCAGCATGATGACCGGGGTCTGGGCAGTCTGGGGGGCGGCGCGCAGGCGGCGGCACAGCGACAGCCCGTCCTCCCCCGGCAGCATGAGGTCGAGCACGATCAGGTCGACGCGGGCGCCGTCGAGCGTGCGCATCATCTCCGCCCCGTCCCTGACCCCGGTGACACGGAAGCCGTGCCGGGTCAGGAACTGGGCGACGAGGGAGCGGATTTCGCGGTCGTCGTCGACGACGAGGAGGTGGGGCGTGCGGTCCATGGCGCCCATGATCGGGCGGAGCGGCCCGGGGGTGAAGGGGAAATGTGTAACGCCCAGTTACGGAGGGCCGGGCGGTTACACTCTGTTACCAAATGACCGGTTTGCGGACATTCGACCGCAACGTCCGGCGCCCATTGTCTGGTCATCGAACAACGGCGGGACAACGGCGGCGATGACGCCCTCCGGGAAGTCCCAACGGAATAAGCCCCCTCCATCCGGGGTTTAGAGATCATCAACACACCGAGGAGTCGATACCATGAAACGCGCCCTTCTGACGTCCGCCCTGCTGGTCGCCGGCCTCGGCGTGGCCGTTCCGGTCTTCGCCCAGGGTGGCCCGGCTGGTGGCCCGCCTCCGGGCGGCCCCGGCGGTCCCGACCGCCACTTCGCCCGCATGTGCGAGGACCAGGAGGCCCGTCTGGCCGGCAAGCTGGCCTATGCGGAGAAGAAGCTGAACATCACCGAGCAGCAGCGCGCCGCCTGGACCAAGTTCGCCGACGCCTCCCGCTCCAGCCTGAAGCCGACGCAGGACCTGTGCGTGAAGTTCAAGGATCTGCCGCGTCCCGCGGCCCTGCCCCAGCGGCTGGAACGTGCCGAGCAGATGATGCAGGCCCACCTGCAGCAGCTCCAGACCGTCCGCCCGGCCCTGACCGACCTCTACGCCCAGCTGACGCCCGACCAGCAGAAGCAGGCCGACCGCATGCTGAACCAGGGCCCCGGCGGCCATATGGGTAAGCATATGGGCGGCCACCATGGCGGCCCCGGCGGCTGGGGCCATGAGGGTCCGGGCAAGGGCCCGGGGATGGGCCCGGGGATGGGGCCGAGGGGTCCGGCGCCGGCACCGCAGGAGCAGCCCAAGGGCTGACGTAGAAGACAGGCTCACCGGCGGTCGACCCAAGCCCCCCAACGCTAGGCCGCCGTGAGACTAGGGCCGCCGAACCCCCATTCGGCGGCCCTTGTCATTTTCAGGACGCGCAAACGACAAGCCGCCGCTTGCATTGCGGCCCGGCGCACCCCAAAGCTTAGCCCCATGATTTCGTCTGCGGCTTCGGCCTCTCACGCTTCGGCGGGCGGCGGTCTCGGGCGCGGGGGCCGTGTGGTCGCCGTGCTGGGGCCGACCAACACCGGCAAGACCTATCTGGCGATCGAGCGCATGCTCGGCCACCGGTCCGGCATGATCGGCTTCCCCCTGCGCCTACTGGCGCGGGAGAATTACGACCGCATCGTCAGGATCAAGGGACGGAATGCGGTCGCGCTGGTGACGGGGGAGGAGAAGATCCTGCCGCCCAATCCCTCCTATTGGGTCTGCACCGTCGAATCGATGCCGCTGGACCGCGCGGTCGATTTCCTGGCGATCGACGAGATCCAGCTCTGCGCCGATCCCGAGCGCGGCCACATCTTCACCGACCGGCTGCTGAACGCCCGCGGCATGGTCGAGACCATGGTGCTGGGATCCGATTCGATGCAGCCGATGATCCGCCGGCTGGTGCCGAAGGCGGAATTCGTCAGCCGGCCGCGCTTCTCCCAGCTGACCTATGCCGGCTACAAGAAGCTGACGCGGCTGCCGCCGCGCTCGGCGGTGATCGCCTTCTCCGCCACCGACGTCTATGCCATCGCCGAGATGCTGCGGCGCCAGTGCGGCGGTACCGCGGTGGTGCTGGGCGCGCTCAGCCCGCGCACGCGCAACGCCCAGGTCGGGCTGTATCAGGCGGGCGAGGTGGATTACCTGGTGGCGACCGACGCCATCGGCATGGGGCTGAACATGGATGTCGACCATGTCGCCTTCGCCCGCATCGTCAAGTTCGACGGCTTCGCCCCGCGCCGGCTGCGCCCCGCCGAGGTGGCGCAGATCGCCGGCCGCGCCGGCCGCCACATGCGCGACGGCACCTTCGGCACCACCGACGAGGTGGGGGAGCTGGATGCCGAGCTGGTCTCCCGCGTCGAGAACCACGAGTTCGAGACGGTCAAGACGCTGTCCTGGCGCAACAGCAACCTGCGTTTCGACACGCCGGGCTTCCTGCTGAAGTCGCTGGAGGAGCGGGCGCCGATTCAGGAGTTGAGCCGGGTGCGCGAGGCCGACGACCATCTGGCCTTGCAGGCGCTGGTGCGCGACGCCGGGATCCTCGATCTGGCCAAGGGCCGCGACGCCGTGCGGCTGCTGTGGGAGGTCTGCCAGGTTCCCGACTTCCGCAAGGTGCTGTCCGACGCCCACACCCGGCTGCTCGGGCAGATCTTCCGCAGCCTGCGCGGCCCCTCGCGCCGGCTGGACGACGACTGGGTGGGCAAGCAGATCGCCCGGCTCGACCGGACCGAGGGCGACATCGACGCGCTGGTCGCCCGCATCGCCCATATCCGCACCTGGACCTACATCTCCAACCGGCCGAGCTGGCTGAAGGACCCGCTGCACTGGCAGGAGCGCACCCGCGCCATCGAGGACCGGCTGTCCGACGCCCTGCATGACCGGCTGACCCAGCGCTTCATCGACCGCCGCTCGGCGACGCTGGCCCGCACGCTGAAGGACGGGCGCTCGCTGCTGGGCGGCGTGCGCGCCGACGGCGAGGTGGTGGTGGAGGGCCATGTGGTCGGCCGGCTGGAGGGCTTCCGCTTCGTCCCCGACGCGCCCGACCGCTCCGACGAGGCCAAGTCGCTGCTGACCGCCGCCCGCCGGGCGCTGCGCGACGAGCTGGCCAAGCGGCTGCGCGCCTTCGAGGCCGAGCCGGACGAGGTCTTCGCGCTCGGGCCGGACGGGGTGCTGAGGGTGGCCGGCGAGGCGGGCGGGCTGCCGGTGGCGCGGCTGGCCGCCGGCCCGTCGGTGCTGGCGCCGCTGGTGGTGCCCTTCGACGACGGCATGCTGGATCAGGCCCAGCGCGAGCGGGTGCGGGCGCGGCTGGACCGCTGGCTGAAGGGCCACATCGCCGGGCGGCTGAAGCCGCTGTTCGCGCTGTCCGGTGTGGAGGGGCTGTCGGGGGCCGGGCGCGGGCTGGCCTTCCAGCTGGTGGAGGGGCTGGGGGTGCTGCCGCGCGGGCCCGTCGCCGCGATGGTCGAGCGGCTGGAGCGCGAGGACCGCAAGGCGCTGACCGGGCTGGGCGTCCGGCTCGGCGTGTCGCATCTTTATCTGACGGCGCTGGCCAAGCCGGCGGCGGTGAGCCTGCGCGCCCTGCTGTGGGCGGTGGCCAAGGGCCATCCGCTGCCGGTCCCGGTGCCGCCGCCCGGCCGGGTGTCGGTCGAGGCGGCATCGGGGAAGGAGGGGCCGGTGAAGGAGGGCGGCGCCCCGCCGGCCTTCTGGGAGGCGATCGGCTACCCGCTGGCCGGCGGGCGGGCGCTGCGCGTCGACATGCTCGACCGGCTGGAGACCGAGCTGCTGACCGCGGCCAAGGCCAGCGCGCCGGTCCGCGAGGTGGCGCTCGGCCAGCGCGTCGGCCTGTCGGCGGAGGAGCTGGGGGCGGTGCTGGGCGGGCTCGGCTATGTCCGGATGGTGGCGGAGGACGGCGCGGTGAGCTGGAAGCGCAAACGGCCGCCGGGGCCGCGGACCAGGCGCGAGACGCCGACCAGCGAGGACCACCCCTTCGCCAAGCTGCGGCTGTTGTCGGGGATGTGAGGGGGCTGGGGCCGGTTGCCCCCTCCCCAACCCTCCCCCGCAATCGGACGGACCTCCGGTCCGCCGAGAGCGGGAGAGGGAGCAAGTGCCGGAGTGGCGGCAGTTCCCTCTCCCAGCGCAGGTGGGGGAGGGGTAGGGAGGGGGCATGACGACCCTGCAAATCATGAACGGAAGCAACGGACGGAAACGCCCATGAGCAATACCGGCAGCAAAACCGACACCGACAGCGACGACGACACCCCCGGCCGGCTGCGGATCGACAAGTGGCTGTGGTACGCGCGGTTCTTCAAGACGCGCAGCCTCGCGGCCAAGCTGTGCAACGGCGGCGGCCTGCGGCTGTCGGGCGCGCCGGTGACCAAGGCCCATGCGGCGGTGAAGCCCGGCGACGTGCTGACCTTCGCCCAGGGGCGGCACATCCGCGTCATCAAGGTGGTGGCGCTGGGCAGCCGGCGCGGGCCGGCGCCGGAAGCCCAGGCGCTGTACGAGGACCTCGCCCCGCCGGTGGCGGAGGAGCGCCTGCAGGATCCCTACCGCGCGCCGTTCCAGCAGCCGGGCGCCGGCCGTCCGACCAAGCGCGACCGCCGGGCGATCGACGCGCTGCAAGGGGACGGGATGATGCAAAGTGAGACCGATTAGGCCGTGATGCGGATAATCGCTCGAAAAAAGTGAGACCGCCTCTTAAACGGAGGCGGGACCGCCCCCATCTGGGAAGGCTGGATAACCGACCAGATGCGACGAGCGAGCACGATCATGAGCGAGAAGACCCGACCTTCGAGCCTTTCCGCCACTTCCGAACAAGGCGCCAGGCGTGGCGCCCGGGCGGCGACCGCCGTGGCGGTTGCGCTGGTGATGGCGCTGGCCGCCGGCACCGCCGACGCCCGCGCCGGCAAGAGCAGCTCGGCCGGCAGCCGCGGCAGCCGCACCACCGAGGCTCCGGCCGCCACCAGCACCGCCCCCAACGCGGTGTCGCCGATGGAGCGCTCCGCCGCCCCGGCGGCGGCGCCCGGCATGCAGCGCCCCGGCGCCGCGGCCAATGCTCCGGCGGCGGCTCCGTCGCGCGGCTTCTTCGGCGGCGGCTTCATGGGCGGCGTGATGGGCGGCCTGATCGGCGCCGGCATCGGCGCGATGCTGTTCGGCGGCGGCTTCTTCGAGGGGCTGGGCAGCTTCGCCGGCATCCTGGGCTTCATCCTCCAGATCCTGCTGGTCGTCTTCCTGGTCCGGCTGGCGATGCGCTTCTTCCGCAACCGCTCGCAGACGGCGAACGCCGCGCGCACCGGCAGCCCGCTCGGCGGCGGCCCGCTGGGCGGCAACCCGCTCGGTGGAGGCCAGCCGGCCTATGCCGGCGGCCCGCTGAACCGCGATGCGGCCGACGTTCGTCACAACCCGATGGGCAACGGCCCGCTGGGCGGTGGTATGGGCAGCGGTCCGGCCGGTCCGGCCCAGCGCCGTCAGGCGTCGGACGAGATCGGCATCCAGCCGGCCGACTTCGAGGCGTTCGAGCGGCTGCTCGTCACCGTCCAGACCGCCTACGGGCGTGAGGATGTCGATGCGCTGCGCGCCGCCACGACGCCGGAGATGCTGTCCTACTTCACCGACGACCTGACCGAGAACCGCAACCGCGGCGTGGTCAACAAGATCAGCGACGTCCGCCTGCTCCAGGGCGACCTCGCCGAGGGCTGGCGCGAAGGGGTGCAGGAATACGCCACCGTCGCCATCCGCTTCTCGCTGATCGACAGCACGGTCGAGCGCACCGGCGGCCGGGTGGTCGACGGCAACCCGACCCAGCCGGTCGAGGCGACCGAGCTGTGGACCTTCGTCCGCCCGCGCGGCGGCCAGTGGCAGCTGTCGGCGATCCAGCAGGCGAACTGACCGTCTCCTCCGCCCTGAAACGCGAAACGCCCCGGCCGGTCGGCCGGGGCGTTTTCGTTTGCGCGGGAGGCGGGGAGGGAAGGCGGGAGAGGGGTCAGCCGGCCGGCAGGGCGACCGCGTCGGCGGCGCGGAAACCGAGGGTGACGGTCTCGCCGGGGACGAAGGCCGGCTCCTGGCCCAGATGCGGCATCTGCACCGTCAGCCCGCCATCGAGGAAGGCGTTGACGAAGGCGCCCTCGAAGTCGCTGTGGCTGACGCGGGCGTTCAGGCTGTTGTCGCTGCCGCCCGCCCCCGGACGGTCCGGGGCCAGCCGTTCGGGCCGGACGAACAGGGTGGCGCGGTCGCCCGCCGCCAGCCCGCGCGGGTTGCGCCCGCGCAGGCGGCCGAATTCGGTGTCGACCACCGCCCAGCCCTCCGCCGCCTCCGCCACCGGGCCGGCGAAGCGGTTCGATTCGCCGACGAAGGACGCGACGAAGGCGGTTTCCGGATGGTCGTAGATGGTCTTGCCGTCGCCGACCTGTTCCAGCACGCCGCGCGACATCACGCCGATCCGGTCGGACATGGTCAGCGCCTCGCCCTGGTCGTGGGTGATGTAGATGAAGGTGACGCCGGTGCGCTTCTGCAACTCGCGCAGCTCGGCCCGCATGTGCTGGCGCAGCTTGAGGTCGAGCGCCGACAGCGGCTCGTCCAGCAGCAGCACCGCCGGCTCCACCGCAAGCGCGCGGGCGATGGCGATGCGCTGGCGCTGGCCGCCGGACAGGTCGGTCACCCGCTTGTCCGCCGCGTCGGGCAGCGCCACCAGCTCCAGCAGCTCGGCGACGCGGCGTTTGCGGTCGGCCGACGGCACGCCGCGCACCTCCAGCCCGAAGCCGATGTTGTCCGCCACCGTCATCAGCGGGAACAGGGCGAGGTTCTGGAAGATCAGCGCGGTCGGCCGCCTGTTCGGGCCGATCCCGCGCATGTCGGCGCCGCCGATGCGGACCGTGCCCGAGGTCGGCTCCATGAAGCCGGAGACCATGCGCAGGATGGTGGTCTTGCCGCAGCCCGACGGCCCGAGGAAGCTGAAGAACTCCCCGGCCCGGATGGTCAGCGACACGTCACGCACGGCGACCGTGTCGCCGAAGCGCATGGTGACATGGTCGAGTTGGACGTCTTGGCTCATGGGTCCTTGTCGTCTGCGGATATCTTCTCCCTCTCCCCGGGGGGGAGAGGGGATCTTTCGCATGGCGGGAGAGGGAGCCTCAGGTTACGCCGCCAGGAAGCGGTCCTGGTACTCGTTGCGGATGGAGACGTACCACGCCTCCTGGATCGGCCACCACCACAGCTTCTGCAGCGCGTCGCCCGGATAGGCCTCGGCGAAGAACTGCTTGTTCAGGTCGGTCAGATGGGCCTCGGCGCCGACCGCGGTGCTGGAGATGCCGGAATGGTTGGTGTACAGCGCGCCGGCCTGCGGCGTGTAGAACCAGTTGATCCAGGCGTAGGCGTTCTCCAGGTTCTCGGCCTTCTTCGGGATGGCGAAGCCTTCCATCCAGGCGAGCGCGCCTTCCTTGGGCGCGACGAAGCGGACCGGCAGCCCTTCCTTGCGCAGCGCCACCGCGGTCGAGTCCCAGGTCTGGCCGATGACGCAGCCGTTGGCGCGGAAGGCGCCCTGGGCCTCGTTCTCGTTGGTCCAGAACTGGGCGACCGACTTCTTGTTGGCCGCCGCCACCTTCAGGATGGCGTCGAAGTTGGCCCGCGCCTTGGCCTCGTCCTTGAACTGGTCGCGGACGGGGTGCGGCAGCTTGCCCTGGCTTTCCAGCCACAGCGCGATGCCGATCAGCGAGGAATGGCCGCGCACCGTCACCTTGCCGGCATTGGCCGGCGCCCACAGATCGCCGTAGCCGGCGGTGCCGTAGGCGAGCGGCGCCTTCTTCATGTCGTAGGCCAGCGCCTCGGTCCCCCAGTCGGCCGGGGCGAAATAGCGCTTGCCCCCGACGACGCCGCCCATCCCGGCAGAGCCCTCGACCGCGGATTTCAGGCAGCCGTCCCACTTGACCTTCGATTCGTCGATCGGCTGCACCAGCTCGAACTCGACATAGTTCGGCACGCGGTCGACGGTGGGATGGATGATGTCGAAGCCGGCGCCGCCGGTCGCCTTCAGCTGGTTCAGCAGCTCGTCGTTGGTGCCGTATTCGGTCAGGGTCGCCTTGACGCCGGTCTTCTTCTCGAAATCGGCCAGCATGTCCGGGCTGATGTAGCCGGCCCAGGAGAAGATCTTGACCGAACCCGACGCGGCGCGGCCCTCGCGCAGGATGAAGGGACCGACCGAGGCGACGCCGGCCGCGGCAGCGGCGCTCTGCAGCAGCAGGCGGCGGCTGAAGCTCCTGGCGGCGCGCTGGGTCTCGGCGCTTGAGCGCTGCGACTCGGTCCTGGCGTGATCGGTCTTGGACATGATGTCCGGTCTCCCTGGCTCTTGGATGGCGTTCAGGCTGATGGCGTTCAGGCGGGCAGGCGCGGCGGCGGCCGGCATGCGGCCCCGCTCGCAGTCCCGCTCAAGGCGCGAAGTGTGCCTGAGGCGAAAGCGGTCCGTCCACGGCCGAAGCGGCACACAGGCCAAACTTCATAGAGCCGTCACATGAGCCAGGGCGCTGGAAACGGGGGAGGGGGACCGGGGCGGCGGGTCAGCTTTCCAGCATCCGCCGCAGCAGCTCGACATCCTCGGCGAAGGAGGGGTCGGTGGCGCGCAGCTCGTCGACCTTCTTGACGGCGTGCATGACCGTGGTGTGGTCGCGGCCGCCGAACTTGCGGCCGATCTCCGGCAGCGAGCGGGCGGTCAGCTGCTTGGCCAGATACATGGCGATCTGGCGCGGGCGGGCCACCGCGCGGGCGCGGCGGGCGGAATGCATGTCGGCGACGCGGATGTTGTAATGCTCGGCGACGCGCTTCTGGATCTCGTCGATGGTGACGCGGCGGTCGTTGGCGCGCAGCAGGTCGTGCAGCACCTCCTGAGTCGTCTCCAGCGAGATCGAGCGGCCGACCAGCTCGGCATGGGCGACGATGCGGTTCAGCGCCCCTTCCAGCTCGCGCACGTTCGACGTGATCTTGTGGGCGAGGAACTCCAGCACCTTCAGCGGGATGGTCGCCTGGAGCGCGTCGGCCTTGGCCTGGAGGATGCCGAGCCGCAGCTCGTAGGTGGTCGGGTGGATGTCGGCGACCAGCCCCCAGCCGAGCCGCGAGCGCAGCCGCTCCTCCATCCCTTCCAGGTCGGATGGGCTCTTGTCGGCGGAGATGATGACCTGCCGGTTCTGGTCGACCAGCGCGTTGAAGGTGTGGAAGAACTCCTCCTGCGTCGAGTCCTTGCCGCTGATGAACTGCACGTCGTCGATCATCAGCACGTCGACCGAGCGGAACTGCTGCTTGAAGGCCATCGTGTCCTTGAAGCGCAGCGCCCGGATGAACTGGTACATGAACTTCTCGGCCGACAGGTAGAGCACCTTGCGGTTCGGGTCGTTCTTGCGGATCTGCCAGGCCAGCGCATGCATCAGGTGGGTCTTGCCCAGCCCGACGCCGCCATAGAGGAACAGCGGGTTGAAGGTCACGGCGGTCGCGTCGGCGACGCGGCGTGCCGCGGCGTGGGCCAGCTCGTTCGGCTTGCCGACGACGAAATTCTCGAAGGTGAAGCGCGGGTCGAGCGCGGCCGACAGGTCGGAGCGGTCCTCCAGGATTGCCGGAAGCGCGTTCGGCGACTCGTCCGACGCCCCGCCATAGGAGGCCGAGGTATAGACGGTGGAGGGCGCCGACGAGTGCGCCTGGGCCCCGTTGCCGTAGAAGCCGCCGCCGGAGTCCGAGGGCTGGCGCGACGGCGCCTGCCGGGAGTCGGAGGAGCGCTGATCGGAAGAGCGGGGGTCGGGGAAGCGCGAGTCCGACGAGCGGGACTCGAAGGACCGGGAGTCGGGGGAGCGGGACTCGAAGGACCGGGGTTGCGGCGGATCGCGGTCGTCGTCGCGGTCGTCATTGTCGGCGACCAGCGCCGGCGGCGGGTTGGTCGACGCGACGATGACGTCGATCGACTGAACCTCCGGATTCTCGCCGGACCACAGCGCGCGGATGCGGTCGGCATAATGGGTCAGCACCCAGTCGCGCATGAAGCGCGTGGGCACGACGATGCACACCTCGCCGCCGACAAGGCTGGCGACGGACAGCGGCTGAAGCCAGCTCCGGAAGGCGATCTCGCCCACCTCTTCCTTCAGGCGTCCGCGAATGCGCGCCCACTGCTGATCCAACGACACGCCGACCGACATGCTCCCTTACTCCCGCTCCTACCCCCCGGCCGGATCCCCTGCCGGGACGGCGCGGGATCCTCCCGCGACCGGAACCGCCGCGCACCGCAAAGCGGCCGCAAGGGGGCTGTCCGTCCGGCACAGGATGTCCTGGCCGCCCGTCCGATCCTATCCGGATCAGCCCGGACAGGAACGCCCCCAACGGAACACCATATCTGAAAAGCACGCGCATCAGGCGGCGGGATCATAAATCCCTGCCCAGACGCGACAGCTTGTAAGTAAAAGAAGATCGTGCGATCGACCGGGACTCAACAAGCCCTGATCCGGCGTAAGACCTTCAGTAATTCACTGCTGTGTTCAGCCGGACACAGAGTGTTGCATCACCCTTATTCGTACGGCCGAATGGAGCAAAAGTCTAACGATCCGTCCGAAATCTGGCAATGGGACAGATGGCGAACGGGCCAAAAAGATAAAAACACTCGTACCAACCATAAGACCGATCCCGAATCTCATAAGAAAGCCTGAGAACAATCTAAGACAATTGTCGAGCATCCACATATTTACTTTAAACGCAAAAAGCCGCGCCCCGAGTCACGGGCGCGGCTTTTTGAAACCGGCAGATGAAGACTCTATCAGAGAGCCTTGATGGCAGCCGACAGACGCGACAGCTTGCGCGACACGGTGTTCTTGTGCAGCACACCCTTGGACACGCCGCGCATCAGTTCCGGCTGAGCGGACTTGAAGGCCTCGGCGGCGGCGGACTTGTCGCCGCTCGAGATCGCGCCCTCGACCTTCTTGATGAAGGACCGGATGCGGCTGACGCGGGCACGGTTGACTTCCGTGCGACGCTCGGTCTGACGAATGCGCTTTTCAGCGGACTTATGATTGGCCATGAGAAACCCTACTCCGAACGACACGGCTGTCGTGATGCGAGCGCGCCTTATACGCGGCAGCGAACCACGAGTCAAGGCGTGGACGCCCGATGATTTCGACTAATCGTACGGTGACGACATCTTGATGGGATCTGGTCCGTCCCCCGCAAGATGCGGGGGACGGCAGGGACGGCGGGGTCCGACGACTCAGCGATTCTTCCAGGCGGCCTGACGCTTCTCGGCGAAGGCGGCCATGCCTTCCTTCTGGTCTTCGGTGGCGAAGGTCGAATGGAACAGGCGGCGCTCGAAGCGGACGCCCTCGGCCAGCGTGGTCTCGTAGGCGGCGTTGACCGCCTCCTTGGCCATGGCGATCACCGGCTGCGACAGCGAGGCGATCTTGGTGGCGACCTTCACCGCCTCCTCGACCAGCTCGGCGGCCGGGACGACGCGGCTGACGAGGCCCGAACGCTCGGCCTCGGCGGCGTCGATCATGCGGCCGGTCAGCACCATCTCCATCGCCTTCGACTTGCCGACGAAGCGGGTCAGGCGCTGGGTGCCGCCGGCGCCGGGGATCGTGCCGATGGTGACCTCGGGCTGGCCGAACTTGGCGGTGTCGGCGGCCAGGATGAAGTCGGCCATCATCGCCAGCTCGCAGCCGCCGCCCAGCGCGAAGCCAGCCACCGCGGCGATGGTCGGCTTGCGGCACTTGGCCAGCCGCTCCCACTTCGCGGTGATGAAGTTGCCGTTGTAGACGTCCATGTAGGAGAAGCCGGCCATCTCCTTGATGTCGGCACCGGCGGCAAAGGCGCGCTCCGACCCGGTGACGACGATGGCGCCGATGGCGGCATCGGCCTCGAAGGCGTCGAGCGCCGCGCCCAGCTCGGTCACCAGCTGGTCGCACAGCGCGTTCAGCGCCTTCGGACGGTTCAGCGTGATCAGGCCGACCGGGCCGCGGGTCTCGACGAGGATGGTTTCATACGACATGGTTGCAGCACTCTCCCGATGGGGCGAGCCCGGTTGCGTCCGGGACTCGTGGTTGTCCGATGGATGGGTGTCCGGCGAAGGAGCCTCGCGAGTATGGCGGGTGGTCCCGCCGTCAGCGCGGTGTCAAAGTGAAGCGGACGGCCATGCCGGAAGCCGGCTTGGCGGTGGTGGCTTGGGTGGTTTGGGCCGCCCGCGGGAATTCCAGCCGCAGTTCCTCGCCGTCGCGGACGAAGACGCGGTCGGCGGTGCGGCGCCAGCCCAGCTGCGGCAGGGTCTGGTCGTAGAAGGCCAGCACCGCCTGACGCGGCACCGCCCCCGACAGCACCGCCTGGACGATCCGCCCGCCCGGCTTGTCGAAGACCAGCGGTTCCGATTCGGCCGCAGCCAGCCCCGGCATCACCGGCACGTCGGCGAATCCGGGGACGAAAGGCCCGGACCCGGCGGGTGCGGCCTCGGCGGCCTCGGCCAGGGAAATGGGAACGAGGAAGCTCCCCAGGCCCGCGACCGCGGGGCCGGCAAGGAGGAAAGCGGCGGACGCCGCCCGGAGCATGGCCGGTAGAGCCGTCATGCCCCCAGCTATATCACCGTTGGCGCGCCGCACAAAAGAAAGTCGAGCGGCCCGACTGTACAATCCGCTGAACGCCTCCGGTCCGGGCGCGGTCGCAGTCGCAGCCGGGGCAGCCCTCGCCCTCGCGGTCGTAGACGGCGAACTGGTGCTGGAAATAGCCCAGCTCCCCCGACGCCTGCCGGTAGTCGCGCAGCGAGGAGCCGCCGGCGGCGATGGCGCGTTCCAGCACCTCGCGCACCGCGACGGCGAGCCGGTCGGCCTCGGCGGCGGTCAGGCTGGCGGCGCTGCGGGTCGGCAGGATGCCGGCCTGGAACAGCGCCTCCGCCACATAGATGTTGCCCAGCCCGGCGACGACGCTCTGGTCGAGCAGCGCCGCCTTGACCGGCGTCGCCTTGCCGGCCAGCCGGCGGGCGAGTTCGGGGCCGGAGAATTCGTTGCCCAGCGGCTCCGGCCCCAGGCTGCGCAGCATCGGGTGGTCGTCCAGCGCGTCGACCACCGTCAGGTCCATCAGGCCGAAGCGCCGCGCGTCGTTGAAGGTGACGATGGTGCCGGCGTCGGTCTCGAACACTACATGATCATGCTTGCCGAAGGCTTCGGGCCGTTCCGGCGCGATGATCATCCGGCCCGACATGCCGAGATGGGCGATCAGCACGGTGCCGTCGTCCATCTCCATCAGGATGTATTTGGCGCGGCGCCGCACCGAGCGCACGAGGCGCCCGGTCAGCCGCTCGCAGAAGCGCGGCGGGAAGGGGGTGCGCAGGTTCGGCCGGCGCTGCTCCACATGGACCAGCCGCCGGCCTTCGAGATGCGGGGCGAGGCCCCGGCACACCGTCTCGACCTCGGGAAGCTCAGGCATCGGCAGAGTGTGGGGTGGGTGGGGGACGGGTACAAGGGCGAGTGTCACAGCCCTCTCCCGCCCCGGGAGAGGGAGGGGACCCGCGCCGCAAGGCGGGGGGAGGGTGAGGGGGAGTCCAAGAAACCATGCGCTTCCGGATTCTTGCACTGCCCCTCACCCTTCCCATGCTTCGCATGGGCCCCTTCCCTCTCCCGGGACGGGAGAGGGAGGATCTCACCGGTATTCCTTGAAGCGCTCGGTCGCCTGGATCAGTGCGGCGCGGATGCCGGGCTCCATGGCGGAATGGCCGGCGTCGGGGATGATGCGGTAGTCGGCTTCCGGCCAGGCGCGGTGCAGCTCGTCGGCGGAGATCACCGGGCAGACGACGTCGTAGCGGCCCTGGACGATCACCGCCGGCAGGTGGCGGATGCGCTGCACGTCGCGCAGCAGCTTGTCCTCGGGCGTGAAGCGGTTGGAGCGGAAGTAATGCGCCTCGATCCGCGCCAGCCCCAGGGCGTGGCGGTCCTCGCCGCTGGCGGCGATCAGGTCCGGCGACGGCAGCAGGGCCGAGCAGCTGCCCTCATAGACGCTCCACACCCGCGCCGCGGCCATGCGCACCGCCGGATCGGAGGAGTCGAGCCGCTTCCAGTAGGCCTCCAGCAGGTCGCCGCGCTCGGCCTCCGGGATGTGGCCGGCGAAGGCCGCCCAGGCTTCCGGGAACAGGACGCGCATGGAATAGAGGAACCAGTCGATCTCGCTCTTCCGCATCAGGAAGATGCCGCGCAGGATCAGGCCGAGGCAGCGCTCCGGATGGGTCTGCGCATAGGCCAGCGCCAGGGTCGAGCCCCAGGAGCCGCCGAACAGGTGCCAGCGCTCGATCCCCAGATGGGTGCGCAGCGCCTCGATGTCCTCGACCAGCGTTTCGGTGGTGTTGGCGCGGGTCTCGCCGAGCGGCGTTGAGCGGCCGGCGCCGCGCTGGTCCATCACGATGATGCGGTAATGGGACGGATCGAAGAAGCGCCGGTGGGTGGGCGAGGCGCCGGCGCCCGGCCCGCCATGCAGGAACATCACCGGCACGCCGCGCGGGTTGCCCGCCTGCTCCCAATAGACCGTATGAATCCCGTCGACGGCGAGCCTGCCGGTCTGGAACGGGTCGATGGGCGGATAGAAGTCGCTGCGGGGCATGGGCGTCGGTCCGATGATGGGACCGTGAGTGTAGAGGAGCCGCCGGGGCTTGCGCCAGCCTGGAAACGGGCCGCAAAGAAGAAGGGCGCCCCCGTCGGGAGCGCCCTTTGCGATGCAAGTGTCCTGTCCGCGATCAGCGGCGCACGACCATCAGCTTCTTGATCTCGGCGATGGCCTTGGCCGGGTTCAGGCCCTTCGGGCACGCCTTGGTGCAGTTCATGATGGTGTGGCAGCGGTAGAGACGGAACGGATCCTCGAGGTTGTCGAGGCGCTCGCCCGTCATCTCGTCGCGGCTGTCGACGATCCAGCGATAGGCCTGGAGCAGGATCGACGGGCCGAGGTAACGGTCGCCGTTCCACCAGTAGCTGGGGCAGGAGGTCGAGCAGCAGAAGCACAGGATGCACTCGTAGAGGCCGTCCAGCTTGGCGCGGTCCTCCGGCGACTGCAGCCGCTCGCGGCTCGGGGCCGGCGACTGCGACTGCAGCCACGGCTTGATCGAGGCGAGCTGGGCATAGACGTGGTTCAGGTCGGGGACCAGATCCTTCACCACCGGCATGTGCGGCAGCGGGTAGATCTTGACGTCGCCCGGCACGTCCTCGATCGCCTTCAGGCAGGCCAGCGTGTTCGTGCCGTCGATGTTCATCGCGCACGAGCCGCAGATGCCCTCGCGGCAGGAGCGCCGGAAGGTCAGCGTGCTGTCGACCTGGTTCTTGATGTAGATGATCGCATCCAGGATCATCGGCCCGAACTTGTCCAGGTCGACGACATAGGTGTCGACATGCGGGTTCTGGCCGTCGTCCGGGTTCCAGCGGTAGATCTTGAAGGTCTTGGCCCGCTTGGCGCCGCTGGCGACGTTGACGGTCTTGCCGACGCCGACCTTGGAGTTGGCTGGCAGGTTGAATTCAACCATGGCTGTTATCCTTTATCCGGCGGGCCTTAGTAGACGCGGGCCTTCGGCGGGAAGACGTCGACCTCGTCGGTCAGGGTGTACATGTGGACCGGGCGGTAATCGATCTTCGTCGCGCCGTCGTCGCCGACCCAGATGACGGTGTGCTTCATCCAGCCCTCGTCGTCGCGGTTCGGATAATCCTCGCGGGCGTGGGCGCCGCGGCTCTCCGGACGGTTCTGGGCCGAATGAAGGGTGGCGACGGCCTGGCCCAGCAGGTTGTCCAGCTCCAGCGCCTCGACCAGATCGGAGTTCCAGACCAGCGAGCGGTCGGAGATCGCCATCTCGTCCTTCTTGGCATAGACGGCGTCGATCTTCTTCACGCCCTCGTCCAGGACCTCGCCGGTGCGGAAGACGGCGCAGTTGTTCTGCATCGTCCGCTGCATCTCCAGCCTGAGGTCGGCCGACTTGATCGAGCCCTTGGCGTTGCGGATGCGGTCGAAGCGCTCCAGCGCCTTGTCGGTGCTGCTGTCCTTGACCGACGGGGCCTTGCCCGGCTCGACGATCTCGGCGGCGCGGATGGCGGCCGAGCGGCCGAACACCACGAGGTCGAGCAGCGAGTTGGAGCCCAGGCGGTTGGCGCCGTGGACCGACACGCAGGCCGCCTCGCCGATCGCCATCAGGCCGGGGACGACCTGATCGGGGTTCTCGGCCGTCGGCGACACCACCTCGCAGCGGAAGTTGGTCGGGATGCCGCCCATGTTGTAGTGGACGGTCGGCAGGACCGGGATCGGCTCCTTGGTGACGTCCACGTTGGCGAAGATCTTGGCCGTCTCGGCGATGCCGGGCAGGCGCTGGTGGATGATCTCCGGCGGCAGATGCTCCAGGTGCAGGTGGATGTGGTCCTTGTGCTCACCCACGCCGCGGCCCTCGCGGATCTCGATGGTCATCGAGCGGGACACGACGTCGCGGCTCGCCAGATCCTTGGCCGACGGGGCGTAGCGCTCCATGAAGCGCTCGCCGTTGGAGTTGGTCAGGTAGCCGCCCTCGCCGCGCACGCCCTCGGTGATGAGGCAGCCGGAGCCGTAGATGCCGGTCGGGTGGAACTGCACGAACTCCATGTCCTGCAGCGGCAGGCCGGCGCGCAGCACCATCCCGCCGCCGTCGCCGGTGCAGGTGTGGGCCGAGGTCGCCGAGAAGTAGGCGCGGCCGTAGCCGCCGGTCGCCAGCACGACCAATTGGCCGCGGAAACGGTGCAGCGTGCCGTCGTCCAGGTTCCAGGCCAGCACGCCCTTGCAGACGCCGTCCTCCATGATGAGGTCGAGCGCGAAGTATTCGACGAAGAACTCCGCCTCGTGCTTCAGCGACTGCTGGTAGAGGGTGTGCAGGATGGCGTGGCCGGTGCGGTCGGCGGCGGCGCAGGTCCGGTAGGCCTGGGTCTTGCCGTACTGCGCGGTCATGCCGCCGAAGGCGCGCTGGTAGATCTTGCCTTCCGGCGTGCGCGAGAAGGGAACGCCGTAATGCTCCAGCTCGATGATCGCCGGGATGGCCTCGCGGCACATGTACTCGATGGCGTCCTGGTCGCCCAGCCAGTCCGACCCCTTGACGGTGTCGTACATGTGGTAGCGCCAGTCGTCCTCGCCCATGTTGCCGAGCGCGGCCGAGATGCCGCCCTGCGCCGCCACGGTGTGGGAGCGGGTCGGGAACACCTTGGTGATGCAGGCGGTCTTCAGGCCCTTTTCGGCCATGCCGAAGGTGGCGCGCAGCCCGGCGCCGCCGGCGCCGACGACGACGACGTCATAGGTGTGGTCGATGATGGTGTAGGCGGTCGCCATGGTCGTCAGGCTCCGATGAAGATCTTCACGACGGCGAGCACGCAGGCCGCCGCCAGGGCGAAGGACAGGAACTTGACGGCGACGATCAGCGCCAGTTTCTGCCATTCGGCATGCACGTAGTCCTCGATGACCACCTGGAGCCCGGACTGGGCGTGGTGGAAGATGACCACGGCGGTCAGGATCATCATCACGGCCGAGAAGGGCGACTTCATCCAGGCGATGAACGCGGCGTGGTCGGCACCCAGGTGACGGATGACACCGAAGACGAACCAGACGGTCAGCGGGACCAGCGCGATCGCGGTCAGGCGCTGGTGCCACCAATGTTCGGTGCCGTGCTTGGCGGAACCCAGGCCGCGCGCGATCTGCAGCGGCGAGCGGAGGGTCTTGCTATTGGACGCCATGTCTATCTCCTCACCACGCGGCCAGGCCGACGATCCAGGTCAGCACGGTCAGCGCGGCCGTCGCGATCAGCACGATCCGGTTGGCGCGTTCGGCATCGGGCAGCTCGAACGACTTGCCGGCGTCCCACACCAGATGGCGCATGCCGTTGCACAGGTGGTAGTACAGGGCCGCGGACCAGCCGAACATCAGCAGCAGGCCGAAGAAGGACCCGATGAAGCCCTGCGCGCGCGCGAAGGCGTCGGGGCCGACGGCGGCGGCGACCAGCCACCAGGTCAGCAGGAGGGTGCCCACAGCCAGCCCGACGCCCGTGATGCGGTGCGTGATGGACATGACTGCGGTCAACGGGAGTTTGTAGACTTGGAGATGCGGGGAGAGCGGCCGACCGCTGCCGTTTGCCATTGCGTCGTCCTCTGTTCGCGGCCGGTCGCGGCGCAACATGACGATTGCCGCGGCGGCTGGGTGGTGCGTGCCCTTTTGGGACGGTTCTCCGTCCTATTGGTTGGCGCAATGAATTACGCTCACGCAGCAGCCGAGTCAACGGCGGGGGGCCGCCGAAAGTGCGGGTGTGACGATTTTGGCGCAATGCGGGAAGTGGCTGAAAAGAAACGGCCTTCCAGTCCTGTGGTATTACCAGCGAAAGCGGCCAGTTGGAGACGTCCCCGCTTGCGGTTCCGCTACTTGTCGAAGCGGCGCACGTTCTCGACCATCATCGAGTACATCTGCGTAATCAGTTCCGCCGGACGCAGGCGGCCGAACGGAATGTTGTCCTTCGCCCATTCGACCAGCCCGGGCGGCGGCTTGACCGGCGCCACCTCGTACCCCGCCTTCTTCAGCGCCGAGGTCACCGATTTCGCCTGCTTGACGTAATCCTCGTTGAAGAAGGACTTGTCGGCGTCCTTGATCGCCTTGGCGATGATGTCCTCGATGGGGGCGGGCATGCCGGTGCCGGGGCCGTGTCTGGTTGGCGGAAGTGGCGACACCCTGTCACAGACGGCGGGGATGGCGCAATCCGGTCGCGCCGCCGATCCGCCGATCAGGCAGGCACGTCGCCCGCCTGCATCCGGGCGAGAATGTCCTGATGGTCGCGCAGAGCGTGGCGGAAGGGAGAGCGCATATGGTCCGACATCCGCTCCATCGCCTTGGCGTGCAGCCGGTCTGGATCGCCCAGCAATGCGGCCAGCGCGTGGATTTCCGCCATTCCGTAGGCGCAGCGCCGCGGTTTGGACCGCAGAAGGAAATGCATCGATCCGGCGGTTATCAGTCCGCGCCCGTGCCGGCGCGCGATCAGTTCCAATCCTTTGCGGCTGTAGAAGAAGACATGCTGGCCGTTGCTCTCGCCGAAATAATACCAGCTCCGGTCCTGTCCGCCGTAGAGTTCGGTCGTGACGATCAGGATGTCCGGATCGAAGGCGAACAACGCCTCGGTATCGCGCGCCGGATCGGGCAGATGCTCCAGCACCTCGAAGGCGGTGACCACGTCCGCCCGCTCCACCCCCGCCTGTTCGGCGGAATGGAAGGGCACATAGAAGTTCGGCGTATAGGGCTCGTGCAGGAAGACGTTCCAGCCGCGGTCCCGCATCATCCTTGCGAACAGGCCGTTGCCGCCGGCCCAGTCGAGACAGACGGCGCCTGCGCCGACGCCGAGCATCGACAGGATCAGGTCCACCCGCATCGACAGGTCGAGGCTGCGGGCGACGATGCCGACATCGGTCAGCGGACGCGGGTCGGCATAGGCGTCGGCCAGCCAATACGGCTTTTCCGTCTGCATCGATCCGCAGCCCGTGCATTCGAAGAAGCCGGCCGGGTGACGCCCCATCAACAGCATTTCGAACACAGGCCTGCTGTCGGCGCCGCACAGGCGGCATGGCACCGGCGCCGGGACTCCTTGTCCGCTTCCCATTGCCCTGCCGTCCGCGACCATGGTCCGGCGCTCCCTCGCAATGCCCTGCAGACCGCCGGGCCCCTTCGTCACGACACCAGCGCCGCGTCCTTCTCCGCGATGACGGCGGCGATGGCGGCGCGCTCGGCGGCGGTCATGCGCAGGCTGGCGCTCTTCAACTGGCCGCAGGCCGCCATGATGTCCTCGCCGCGCGGGGTGCGGACCGGGCTGGCATAGCCGGCGTTGTTCACGATGTCGCCGAAGACCTGGATCGCCCGCGCGGTCGAGCGCTCGTAGGGGGCGCCCGGCCATTCGTTGAAGGGGATCAGGTTGATCTTGGCCGGGACGCCTTCCAGCAGCTTCACCAGCGCGCGGGCATCGGCCGGGCTGTCGTTCACCCCCTTCAGCATCACATATTCGAAGGTGATGCGCCGGGCGTTCGACAGGCCGGGATAATTGCGGCAGGCGTCCATCAGCTGCCGCAGCGGGTATTTGCGGTTGATCGGCATGATGATGTTGCGCAGCTCGTCGGTCACGGCGTGCAGGCTGACCGCAAGGTTGACGTTCAGCTCCTGCCCGCAGCGCTCCATCATCGGCACGACGCCGGAGGTCGACAGCGTGATCCGCCGCTTGGAGATCGAGATGCCGTCGCCGTCCATCACGATCTTCAGCGCCTTGGCGACGTTGTCGTAGTTGAACAGCGGCTCGCCCATGCCCATCATGACGACGTTGGACAGCATGCGCCCGTCGGGCGGCGCCGGCCATTCGCCCAGCATGTCGCGCGCCAGCATCACCTGGGCGACGATCTCCGCCGCGCTCAGGTTGCGGACCAGCAGCTGGGTGCCGGTGTGGCAGAAGCGGCAGGTCAGGGTGCAGCCGACCTGCGAGGAGACGCAGAGCGTGCCGCGGTCCTCCTCGGGGATGTGGACGCTCTCCACATCCTGGCCGTCCGGCATGCGCAGCAGCCATTTGCGGGTGCCGTCCGCCGATTTCAGGTCCGTCACCACCGTCGGCCGCGCCACGACGTGCGACTCAGCCAGCTTCTCCCGCACCGGCTTGGCCAGCGTGGTCATCTCGGCGAAATCGGTGGATCCGCGATGGTAGATCCAGTGCCAGAGCTGGCGGGCCCGGAATTTCTCCAGGCCGATCGACAGCATCTCGGCTTCCAGCTCTTCGCGGGACAGGCCGACAAGGTTCTTGCGTCCGTCGGCAGCGGTTGCCGGCAGAACGAAGGCGGAGGCATGATTGGAGGCGCTCATGGCCCCACTACATAGGGCCATGCGGGCATGGAGTCAAAAGACCAAGTGAAAAAAGACCCAGCGGGCAGCTATGCCGATCGGGGGGCCGATATGGGGCCGACCGGCCCCATAAACCGGTGGGCGCCGCTCAGCGCTTCACGCCGCAGGCCTCGTTGATCGCGTCATAGGCCTGGGACACGCCGTCCAGGCTGTAGGTGTCGGTGGTCCTGGTGCCGCGGCCGGACACCCCCTTGACCACCATCTGCCTGCCGCCGCGCAGCGCGGCGGTCACCGCACGGTCGGATTCGGCGTCGCGGGCCCAGGCGGTCTCGCCGTCGGTGAACAGCGTGAATGCCTTGCCGTCGATGGAGACGTCGCCGTCGCTGCCCTTCCTGAACGGATAGCCGACGATGATGCTGACGACGTCGAAGGTCTTTTCCGCCGGGCGGTGGGTGACCAGCGCGTAGATGTCGCCCCGCCTGGCCTTCGCCGGCTCCGTCTTCTTGGGCTGGCTGGAGATGTAGCAGACCTTGCGGCCGTTCTCCTCGAACGCGAAGGCGTTCCAGTCCTTGAAGGTGCCGAGATGGCGCGGGTCGGCCGCGGCGGCGGACCCGGCGCTCAGGCCGGCTGCGAGAAGGGCGGCGGAGAAGACAGAACCGGCAAGGGCGGCCCCGGCAATTCGGCGGACGGCGTTGGGAAGCAACATCGGTCTTGCGTCTGCTCGTTGTTGATCCGTGGGGTGCGCGCGGACACTACCCCAAACGAACGGCCCATTCCAAGGCCGGCGGGCCGCGGCCGGCCTGTTTCTCACAGGTCTCCCGCATGGTTCCCCGCCAGTGTCCGGCCCGCGCACCGCATGGCATTTCGCCGCGCAATTGTGGCAATTTCGCAGTACAAGCTGGATCCTGGCGAAACAGAAGGGACCGGCCGCAGCCTCGGCCGGTACGAAGGCGGCGGAACGCGGCATGGCCAAGTTGCTGGTGGTGGACGACGATCCGGTCACGCGCACCCTGGTCCGCGCGATCCTCGACCGCGAGGGGCACGAGCTGACGCTGTGCGCCAGCGCCCCGGAAGCCATCGGCATCCTGTATGTGGAGCGCTTCGACCTCGTCCTGACCGACATCATCATGCCCGGCCATGACGGGTTCGAGGTGATCAAGGCCGCCCGGTCCCTGCGCCCGGAGATGCCCGTCCTCATCCTGTCGGCCATCGACGACAAGGTCCCGCCGGAGCTGACCGCCGCCGCCTTCGCCAGGCTGGGCGTCGCCCGCGTCATCGCCAAGCCGGTCAACCCGTCCCTGCTCGCGATGGAGGTGGCGGACGCGCTGGCGGCCCGCTGACCGGCGGGCTCCGCTCCGGCAGCCCGGTTGCGCGAGGTTGAATGAATATGCGGATCGGATTACTTTGGCGGACGCGCATCGCGCAGGCGCAACCGCTGGGAATGACATGCTCCACGACGATGCACGGCCGGAGACGGCCGGACCGGTCGCAAGACCGCCCTTCAGGGTCCTGGTCGTCGATTCCGACCCGTCGCTCCCGGCGACGGTGCAGGCCGCGCTCGACGGGCTGTCGATCGACGGCGCCGGGGTGGTTCTGCTGGGCGCCACCTCCGCCGCCGCCGCGCGCGAGGCGTTGCGGCAGCATCCCGACACCGCCCTGATCCTGCTGGACATCGCGCTGGAAAGCGAGCGGGCGGGGCTGGAGCTGGTTGCCCATCTGCGGCGCGAACTGGGCAACCAGCGCACCCGCATCGTCGTCTGCACCGGCGATGCCGGCCCGGCGGGCGGCTCCGATCCGGCCTCCGCCCCTGCCTCCGGTATCGAGGACGAGGCGATCGCCGCCTACGACATCGGCGACTGGCGCGCCAAGGCGGAGCTGACGCCGCGGGCATTGCGCGCCGCCGTCGCCGGCCAGCTGCGCACCTTCGCCAGCCTCCAGGCGCTGGCCGCAGGGCGCAAGGGGCTGGCCCGCATGCTGGTCGCCACCACCGGCCTCCTGGAGATGCGCACCCCCGACGTGCTGTTTCCCAACATCCTGCCGCGGGTGGTCGGGCTGCTCGGCATCGGCCACCATGCGCTGCTGTGCATCCAGGGCGATACGCTGCCGCGCGACCGCAAGATCCGCGTGCGCGCCTCCACCGGCCGCTTCGCCGGATGGAAGGACGTGGAGGTCGCGGAGCTCGGCGAACCGCGGGTGGAGGCGGCGCTGGAGCGGCTGTCGCCCGGCAGCGAGACGATCATCGAGCCGGATTTCTGCGCGCTGCGCCTGCGCGCCAACGGCGGCATCACCGGCATGATCTATGTCGAGGGCCGCAACGACGGCACCGCGCGGGAATGGCAGCTGCTGGAGCTGTTCCGCAACAAATGCTCGATCGCCTTCGAGAACGCCCTGCTGATCGAGGAGCTGAACACCTCGCAGAAGGCCACCGTGCTGGCGATGGGCGCGCTCGCCGAATACAAGGACAATGCCGCGACCGGCCATCTCCAGCGCATCGAGAAGCTGGTCGGCGCGCTCGCCCGCGAGCTGCACCGGCGCGAGAAGTTCCGCGACGAGCTGGACGCCGACTTCGTCGAGAAGGTCGGGCTGGCGGCCCTGCTGCACGATGTCGGCATGCTGAGCGTGTCGGACGAGACGCTCGGCATGCCGGGGGAGCTGACCGGCATCGACATGCAGATGATCCAGCGCCACACCGAGATCGGCCACCGCATCCTGTCCGAGGCGGCGGTGCCGCTGCGCGGCCGGTCGCTGCTGTCCATCGCGGCGGAGATCGCGCGCTACCATCACGAGCGCTTCGACGGCTCGGGCTATCTGGAGGGGCTGAAGGGCGACGCCATCCCGGTCAGCGCCCGCATCATGGCGGTGGCCGACGTGTTCGACGCGCTGATCACCAGCCGCCAGTACCGCGGCGCCTGGCCGGTGGAGGAGGCGATCTCCTGGATCGTCGAACGGGCGGGCCGCGATTTCGACCCCGACGTCGTCGACGCCTTCGTCCATGTCGTCCGCCGCTTCCAGACCGACGATCCCGGCTGGTTCCCCAAGGCCGGCGGCGGCCACGGCATGCTGGGCGGTGTCATCGGCCGCAAGCTGCGCGCCCTGTTCGGCCGCCGCGCCGAGGCGATGTAGGCGGCCCGCCGGTCCGGAGGGCGGGGGCGGGGCGGGAGAGGGGATGCGGTTTGGCAGGATCTTCACGCCCAACGGCAGTCGCGCCACTCTCCGCCCGCCGCATTCTCCGCTATCCTCGGCGCCTTCCACAGCCCCTTGGCCGAGTGACCGCCCATGCTGGACCTGCGCCCCAACTGCGAATGCTGCGACCGCGACCTGCCGCCGGAGTCGATGGACGCCTACATCTGTTCCTTCGAATGCACCTTCTGCGCCGGCTGCCGCGCCCGGCTGCCGGGAGAGCGCTGCCCGAACTGCGGCGGGGAGCTGGTGCGGCGGCCGATCCGCCCGGCGGCGAAGCTGGCGGCCAACCCGCCGTCGGCCCTGCGCGTGGTGAAGCCGCAGGGCTGCGCGGCGGTGGACTGAGTCACCCCGGAATTGCGCGCGCTGCCGCTGGCGTTCGCCGGGCAAATCGGCCAGAGTGGTGGCGCCGCTCCCGAAAACCGTCCCCGAAAACGGCTTGGAGCGCAGGGACCGCCGCCGCATGCTCATGCTCTACAGCTTTCCCACGCCCAATGGGCACAAGGCCTCGATCCTGCTGGAGGAGCTGGGGCTGACCTATGCCGTCCACCGGGTCGATCTGGCCGCCGGCGAGAACAAGCGCCCCGACTTCCTGGCGATCAGCCCGATCACCAAGATCCCGGCGCTGGTCGAGCAGCTGCCGGGCGGCCGGGTGCGGCGCCTGTTCGGCTCCGGCGCCATCCTGCTGCATTTCGCCGAGCGCACCGGCCGCCTGCTGCCGGAGGACGAGGACGAGCGCGCCGAGGCGATGAGCTGGTTCATGCTCGGCGTCAGCGACCTCGGCCCCACCGCCATCGACATGCAGCGCTTCGCCGCCCGCGCCCCCGACCGGCTGCCCCACGCCATCGACCTGTACAAGGGCGACCTGATGCGCTGCTATTCGGCGCTGGACGAGCGGCTGGGCGCGGCGGAGCATCTGGCGGGCGCCTCCTATTCCATCGCCGACATCGCCTGCTTCCCCTTCATCGCCGTGGCGGCGGCGGCGGGCGGCGGCGGGCTGCTCGACCGCTTCGCCAACCTGAAGCGCTGGCACGACGCCGTCGCCGCCCGGCCGGCGGTGCGGCGCGGCATGGCCGTCCCCGAGATGTCCGTCCCGGAGATGGCCGTTCCCGATTAGGCTTCGTCGTTTCCCGGCAGAGCGTTCCCATCCCTCCCCGAACCGTGCCCGCCGTTCCGACCAGCGGCCGTTCCAACCAAGCGTCAGAGACATGCCGATCAACACCCGCATCGCCGCCTTCCAGGACGACATGACCGCGTGGCGGCGCGACATCCACGCCCATCCGGAGCTGGGCTTCGAGGAGGACCGCACCGCCGGCATCGTCGCCGCGAAGCTGGCCGAGTTCGGCATCCCGGTGCATCGCGGGCTGGGCAAGACCGGCGTGGTCGGCACGCTGAAGGGGCTGGGCAGCGGCAGCGGCCGGGCCATCGGCCTGCGCGCCGACATGGACGCGCTGCCGATGCCGGAGGCCAACGAGTTCGAGCATGCCTCGCGCCATGCCGGCAAGATGCACGCCTGCGGCCATGACGGGCACACGGCGATGCTGCTGGGCGCCGCCCGCTATCTGGCGGAGACCCGCAACTTCGACGGCACCGTCCACCTCATCTTCCAACCGGCCGAGGAAGGGCTGGGCGGCGCCAAGCGGATGATCGAGGACGGGCTGTTGCAGCAGTTCGACTGCGAGCAGATCTATGGCCTGCACAATTGGCCGGAGCTGCCGGCCGGGCAGATCGCCGTCCATCCCGGCCCGGTGATGGCCGCGGCCAACCAGTTCGAGATCCATGTGACCGGCCATGGCGCCCACGCCGCCATGCCGCACCGCGGCATCGACCCGGTGCTGGTGGCGGCCCACATCATCACCGCGGCGCAGAGCCTGGTCAGCCGCGGTACCAACCCGGCCGAGAGCGCGGTGGTGTCGATCACGGTGGTGGAGGCCGGCACCGCCGCCAACGTCATCCCCGACAGTGCCCGGCTGCTGGGGACCATGCGCACCTTCTCGGAAGAGAACCACCGCCGCATCCAGGAGCAGTTCGCCCGGCTGGTCTCCAGCATCGCCGAGGGGCTGGGCGCCAAGGCCGAACTGCGCTTCCGCCCCGGCTATCCAGCCACGGTCAACAGCGAGCCCGAGGCGCGCATCGCAGCAAGCGCGGCGGCCAAGGTGGTGGGCGAGGACAATGTGGTCTGGGCGCCCGACCCGACCATGGCGGCGGAGGATTTCGGCTATATGCTGAAGGAGCGGCCGGGCGCCTATATCTGGCTCGGCCATGGCGGCCACCGCGGCCCGTCCTGCCGCCTGCACAACCCGCATTACGACTTCAACGACGACATCCTCGCCGTCGGCGCCAGCTATTGGGCGTCGCTGGTCGAGACCATCCTGCCGCGGAGCACCTGACCTTCCCATGACGGTTCCGCCGATGCGCCGCCCGATTCCGCTGTTGTTCGCCGCCCTGCTGCTGCTGGCCGCCTGCCAGGGCGGCGACCGTGCCGACGGCAACCTGCTGCCGGCCCAGGCGGAGGCGGGCAGCGTCTGGCAGGGCGACCGCAGCGCCGCCGCCGAACGCGCCCATGTCGTCGCCCGCGACGCCGCCGAATGGACGGCCCTGTGGGCGCGGGTGGGCGAGCCGGCACCGGGCGTCCTGCCCGGCGGCCGGATGGCGGTCGCGGTGTTCCTCGGGCCGCGCGACACCGCCGGCTATGGCGTCGCCATCGACCGCGTCCAGCAGGCGGGCGCCGAGCTGGTCGTCGGCTATCGCGAGACGGTCCCCGGCCCGGCCCAGGCGGTGGCGCAGAGCCGCACCAGCCCCTATGCCATCCGCCTGCTGCCCAGCGTGGCGGGAACGCCGAAGTTCGTGCGGGGGAAGTGAGGGCGGGGGAAGTAGGGGCGGGGTGCCCCCTCCCCATCCCTCCCCCTCTTCGAGGGAGAGGGGGCAGGATGCTTGTCGGCGTTGCGTGGATGGTGGATGCCGAAGCGGCGGCAGTCCCCTCTCCCGCGGTAGCGGGGGAGGGTTAGGGAGGGGGCAACCCGCGTCCGCCCCTACCGCGGCATCTGCCAGGGCAGGTCGCCGCCCACCAGCCTGGCGGCATCGTCCGGCGACAGCGGGCGGGCGAAATGGTAGCCCTGGCCGTAGTCGCAGGCCAGCGCGCGCAGCAGGTTGGCGTCGGCGCTGGTCTCGATGCCCTCGGCGATGACGTCGAAGCCCAGCAGGCGCGCCAGATCCATGATGATGCGGACGATGGCGCGGTTCTCCTCCGACTGGTGCATCGCCGAGACGAAGGAGCGGTCGACCTTCAGGCTGTCGATCGGCAGCTTGTGCAGGTAGGACAGCGACGAATAGCCGGTGCCGAAATCGTCGATCGACAGCTTGATGCCCAGCGCCCGCAACTCGCGCAGCAGGCGGATCGACTGTTCCGCCTTGTCCATCACCGCGCTTTCCGTCAGCTCCAGCTTGATCCAGGACGGCTCCACCCCGGTCTCGCGCAGGACGTCGCGCACGACCTGGACGAAATTGGGGTCGGACAGCTGGTGCGAGGACAGGTTGACGCTCATGAACAGCGGGGCGGAGCCCGGCTCGCGCTGCTCCTGCCATTCGGCGATCTGCAGGCAGGCCCGGCGCAGGACCCAGGTGCCGAGCGACACCACGAGGCCGGTGCTCTCGGCGATGGGGATGAAGATGCCGGGCGGGATGTTGCCGCGTTCGGGATGGGTCCAGCGCATCAGCGCCTCGAACCCGGCCAGCCCGCCGGTGACCATCTCGACGATCGGCTGGTAGGCGACCCACAAATCGCGGTCGCCGGCCAGCGCGCCGCGCAGGTCATGCTCCATCCGCACCTGCTCGACCACCTGGGAGTGCATCGCCGGATCGAACCAGGCCTGCCGCCCGCCGCCCTGCTCGCGGGCACGGGCGGTGGCGATCTCGGCGTCGCGCAGCACGTCGTCGGGCCGCTCGTGGCTGGGCATCGCCACCGCCACGCCGATGCTGGCCGACAGGAACACGGTGCCGCCGGAGCTGGAGCGGGCCGAGCGAACCACCCCCGCCAGCGCGTCGACGGCGGCCTCCAGGGCGGGACGGTCGCAGGCGCCGCCGGCCAGCAGGGCGAAGGCGTGGTCGCTGACCCGCGCGATCAGGTCGAAGGCCGCGGCCTGCGCCCCCATCCGCTGCGCCAGATCGTCCAGCAGCTCGTTGGCGAAGCCCTGGCCCATGCTGCTGCGGATTTCGGCGAAGCGGTCGATGTCGAGGATGACCAGGGTGAACGGCTCGCCCATGTTGCGGTAGTCCGCCATGTGCTTCAGCAGCATCAGGCGGTTGGCGAGCCCGGTCACCGGATCGTAGTAGGCGAGGCGGAAGAGGTCGTCCTGCACCTGCCGGCGCTCGGTCATGTCCTGCAGGATGACGAAATAGCCGGTGACGGCGCCGTCGGCCGTCCGGTGCGGGGCATGCATCCGCATCAGGTAGCGCTGCTGGCCGTCGGCCTGGGTGATCCAGCCTTCGGTCTGCACCGTCTCGCCGGACAGCGCGCGTTCGGCCATCGCCGTCGTGCTGCGCAGCAGCTCGGGCCCCAGATGCTCGCCGATGGTGGTGCCGACCGCCTTGTCCAGCGTCGTCCCCATCATCTCCAGATAGGCGCGGTTGGCGTAGATGTGCCGCCGCTGCGGGTCCAGCAGCGCCACCTTCACCGTCATGGCGTCAAGAATCTGACGCAGGGCGTCGAGCCCCGGAGCGCCGGAAGCGGCACCCGACAACACGTCGGCCAGCGCGGAGATGCGGGGATCAATACTCATGGCGAGGAAAGACGGGATTACCCAACAGGAAATCGATATCCAACACTTACGCGAAATGTCGGGCATACGTCAAAACCAAAGCCGCGCCCGGGCAACAGAGCTTGGTCGTTTCTACAGGCGGCGTGTCGAGGACGCATTGGCATAACATAGTATTCACGCAAGTCCGGGTTGCATTTCCATACGGATACCGATCCAAAATTTCGTCTCGTCGTCCGCGCAGGAGCGGATTGTTCACGTTTCCCGTCACCGCATTGCATGCAGACGCAGCTTCCTGGGATTGTATGCTTTGGCAATTGTCCGCCACCGGGTCGTCGGTGTGCAGTGCAGGAACGCGATGGCGGCATGGCTGTACCCTGTATTCAAAGGGATTGCGCAACCGCAAGAGGATTTATACTGCCAAGGAAAGTGGGGATGTCGCTCCGTCAGGTGCCGTCCCGCCCATCATCGCCCGCTGCCGTCTTGGCACAGCCATCGCGCGCGACGATGGAAGCAATCACAACTCTGGGCAGGATGCACGCCATGGCACTCAAGGACTTTCTGGTGGTCGTCGACGATATGCCCGCCTCTGCGGCCCGTCTCGACCTCGCGGCCCGTCTCGCGGCACGGACGGATGCCCACCTGACTGCGCTCTATGCCTTCACCGACATCGCCTTTCCCGGCTATATCGAGGCGGAGTTCCCGCAGGAGTTGCGAGAGAGCCGCCGACAGGCCCGCAAGGACCAGACCGCCCTCATGGCGGCATCCTTCGACGACGCCATGCGCCGCCACGGCCTGACCGACCGGTCGGAATGGCTGGAGGTGGAGGGGGATCCGACCATCGCCGCCGCCGTGCGCGGCCGCTATGCCGACCTGATCGTGGTGGGCCAGCCCGATCCCGACCGCGACCGCGACCAGCCCGTCGCCCAGCCGGCCGACCTGCTGTTCGAAAGCGGCCGCCCGCTGCTGGTGGTTCCCTATGCCGGCCGCTTCGCCACCATCGGCGAACGGATCCTGGTGGGCTGGAACGGCAGCCGCGAGGCGGCGCGCGCCATCGGCGACGCCATGCCGCTGCTGGCCGCGGCCAAGCGCGTCGTGGTGATGGCGGCCAATCCGAAGCCCGGGCCCAACGGCCTGGGCGACGAGCCCTGCGCCGACATCGCCCGCCACCTGTCCCGCCACGGCTGCCGCGTCGAGGCGACCCATGTCGCCACCGATGTGGTGGAGCCCGGCGACACCCTGCTGAACATGGTCGCCGACGAGAGCTGCGACCTGCTGGTGATGGGCGCCTACGGCCGCTCCCGCTTCCGCGAGCTGGTGCTGGGCGGGATGACCCGCTTCATGATGCAGCACATGACGGTTCCGGTGCTGATGAGCCACTGAGGCGCCCGGCGGGGGCCGGGGGCGGGCGTGGGGTCAGGCGACCGCACCGGAAGCATGCCGGCTTCGATGCCCCCTCCCTAACCCTCCCCCGCTCACGCGGGAGAGGGAACTCCGCCGCTTCGACGATCACCCCCCCTCCCCCCGGTTCCTGCGAAACGCCGCCGGAACGTCGTCGAGTCGCCCGATTCCGCCCGTGGGGAAAAGCGACCGCGCCCCGTCATCCACCGCCGCCCCCTTGGGGACAAGCGGCGGATCAGTGGGGACAAGCGGCGCGACTCGGGCTTTCCCCATGGGGACAAGCGGCGACTCTACTAATAAGCCTGACAACTAAGCGTCGACTAGCCCGGTCGCCTAACCCCACATTGACTCCGCCGCCCGCCGGTCACCAGGATGCCCCAACATCCGGGTGGGAGGCGGCGATGGGCGACATCCACAGGCTGGTGAT
This sequence comes from Azospirillum thiophilum, assembly GCF_001305595.1. Taxonomy (NCBI): domain Bacteria; kingdom Pseudomonadati; phylum Pseudomonadota; class Alphaproteobacteria; order Rhodospirillales; family Azospirillaceae; genus Azospirillum; species Azospirillum thiophilum. The sequence goes on along the minus strand of NZ_CP012401.1, from coordinate 843,900 downwards.
CGAACATGGGCGGGACAAGGCGCGCGCCCTGGTCCGTCCCGAGGAGCGGACGCTGGTCGACATCGCCGCCGACATCCTGGCGGACGAGAAACAGCATCTCGGCATCACCTACAGCGGCTTCTGCCTGACCAGCCTGCCGCACAAGAAGCTGGCCGACGACGCCCCCTGGGAAAAGCGCGGCCATCAGGTGACGCTGCTGGTCGAACCCGGCCGGCTGAAGGTGAACGGCAAGGTCAAGCTGTTCGGCGTGCCCTATGGCGCGCGGGCGCGGATGATCCTGATCTATCTGCAGACCCAGGCGGTGCGCACCGGCCGTCGCGAGGTCGAGCTCGGCCGCTCGATGCGCGACTGGCTGACCCGCATGGGCATCAGCGTCGGCGGCGAGACCTTCCGCGGCTTCCGCGAGCAGTCGCTGCGCATCTCCGCCTGCACGCTGAAATTCTTCTGGGACGGCGAGAATGCCGACGTGTTCGAGAAGGGCGGCATCGTCAAGCGCGGCCTGATCTTCCACGACGATCTCGGCGACGACCGCCAGGGCACGCTGTGGAACGACGTGGTCCAACTGGACGAAACCTTCTTCCAGGCCCTGCGCGACCATCCGGTCCCGCTGCTGGAGGAGGCGGTGCGGCAGCTGAAGGACCGTTCGCTCAGCCTCGACCTCTATGTCTGGCTGGCCTACCGGCTGCATTCGCTGAGCCGGCCGCAGCCGATCTCATGGCCGTCGCTCTATGCCCAGTTCGGCGCCGGCTACGACCAGATGAAGCATTTCAAGCCGCGCTTCGTCCAGGCCCTGCAATATGCGCTGGCGGCCTATCCCGACGCCAAGGTCGAACCGGCCGACGACGGCGTCGTCCTCCACCCCAGCCGCCCGCCGATCGCCCGCCTGCTGGCGTGAGGGCGTGGGGGCGCCGTGGAGGCGTGGGGTTAAGCGACCGGGATGGAGAGGCAGCGGCTGACGGTGCCCCCTCCCTAACCCTCCCCCGCTCACGCGGGAGAGGGAACTCCGCCGCTTCGTCGCATAGCCTCACACCGACAAGCATCCTACCCCCTCCACCGCGAAGCGGGGGAGGGTTGGGGAGGGGGCATCCGTCAGCCGGCATGTTTCCGCCGCGGTCGCTTTTCCCCACACCTCCGCCATTGACGCACGTCATGGGACGGTACCGCGATCCGCCGCTAGGATCGGCCTGTTCGCGAAACGGAGAGACCCGCCTTGGACGCCCTGTCGCTGCTGGATGCCGGACTGAACCAGTGCGCCGTGGTCATCGACCGCGACGGCGGGCTGCTGCTGGCGCTGCTGACCGCCGGGCTGGTCGGCGGCACCACCCATTGCGCCGGCATGTGCGGCCCCTTCGTGCTGGCCCAGGTGTCGGCGCGGCTGGAGCGGGTGCCGCTGTCGGCGATGTCGGAATTCCGCCGGCTGACCGGCGCCGCCGTGCTGCCCTACCATGCCGGCCGGGCGAGCAGCTATGCGCTGATCGGCGCGCTGTCGGCCTCGGTCGCCGGCCATGTCGGGGCGCTGCCGGGGCTGCGCTGGCTGTCGGTGGCGCTGCTGGCGCTGGCGGCGCTGTTCTTCCTCGGCTATGCCCTGCGCAGCCTGACCTCCTGGTTGCCGAAACTGCCCGTCTTCGGCCGGCCGGGGCAGCGGTTGGGGCAGCGGTCGGGCGGCTGGTGGGGGGAGCGTGTGTCGCGGCTCGCCCGGCCGCTGTTCGGCAACCCGACCGGCTGGCGCGGCTATGGGCTGGGGATGGCGCTGGGATTCATCCCCTGCGGGATGCTCTATGGCGCCGTCGCGGTGGCGGCGGCGAGCGGCAGCGCGCTGAGCGGGGCGCTCGGCATGGCCGCCTTCGCGCTGGGCACGGTGCCGAGCCTGCTGGCGGTGGGGCTCGCCGGCCATGTCGCCGGGCGCACCTGGCGGACCGCGGTCGCCCGTGCCGCCCCGGCGGTCATGCTGGTGAACGCCGGGGTGCTGGGCTGGATGGCCTGGAAGCTGGTTGCGTAAACCAGGCACTCGGCTGGTTTCAATGGATACCGCCGCCCTTCAGCGCGTCGCCGAGCGGAACCTGCCCGCTGCCGGGCTTCAGCGGCTGCTGCTGGCTTTCGTGCGGCGACCAGCCGGCCAGATACAGCACCTCGAAAGTCACCGGAATCCGCCCGTCCGGCTCGGCATAGAGCTCGGCATAGCGCCGGGCGGCGTCGAACAGCAGGCCGCGGGTGGCCGGCACCTTGCGCCGCGCCAGCACGGCGTTGGTCTCGCCCATGCCGCGCAGCTCGCGCATCAGGGCGAAGGCGTCCGAATAGGTGACGGTGATGACGTCGCTGTCGACCACCGGCAGGGCGAAGCCGGCCCGTTGCAGCAACCCACCGGCATCCTTGATCTCGGCGAAGGGCGACACCCGGGGGGAGACGCCGCCGGCGACATCCATCTCCGCCTCGTAGAGGCAGCGGCGCAGCTCGTTCAGCGTCTGGCCGCCCAGCATTGCCGCGCAGAAGAAGCCGTCGGGCTTCAGTGCCTGCCGGATCTGCACCAGCGCGCCCGGCAGGTCGTTGACCCAGTGCAGGCTGAGATTGCTGACCGCCAGATCGAAGCTGCCGGGGGCGAAGGGCAGGAACTCCTCGTCGGCGGCGATCGCGACGGTGCCCCGGCCACCGGCGGCGCGGGCGAAGGCCGGCGACAGGTCGCAGGCGACCAGCCGCTCGATGCCCTTGCGGCCCGTGAGCGCCCTGCCCATCGCCCCGTCGTGGCAGCCGACGTCCAGCGCCAGCGGGAAGGGACGGATCACGTCCTCCAGCCGGTCGGCCAGCCGGTCGGCGATCTCCTCGAACAGGAAGGAATGGTCGGTGAATTCGGCGACGGCGCGGTCGCGGCGGCGGCGGACCAGCGCGCGGTCGAAGACGGTCATGCTGTCGGGGCTTGTCATGGCCGCACTATACCCCAGCCCGGCCGGGCGGCAACCGTGCTACAACATGCAGGTTTCTCCAGATCGGGACCGCGACCGCATGGGCATCGACGAGGCCATCGCCGTCAGCCACGAAGCGCTGATGGTCATCCTGAAGATCTCGCTGCCGCCGCTGGGCATCACCGCCCTGCTGTCGGCGGTGCTGATGCTGTTCCAGAGCGCCACCAACATCAACGAATCCTCGCTGCAGCAGGACACCAAGTTCTTCGCCACGCTGCTGATCCTGTTCGTCACCGGCCCGGCGATCTATCTGGCCCTGCGCGACTACACCGGCATCATCTTCGAACGCATCGCCATGCTGCAGTGACGAAAGCCGGACGCGAGCCGCAGCCATGCCGATTCCCTCCTCTCTCGCCGCCCCGCTGGCCGGACTGGGCCGTTCCGCCGCCGGTGCGGCCACCCTGCTGCTGAACGCGCTGCTGCCGCCGCGCTGCCTCAGCTGCGGCGAGGGGGTGGACCGGCAAGGCGGCCTGTGCGCGCGCTGCTGGACCGGCCTGACCTTCATCGCCGCGCCGCTGTGCGCCTGCTGCGGCCTGCCCTTCGAGTATGAAGCGGAGCAGGGCAGCCTGTGCGCCTCCTGCCTCGCCGATCCGCCGCCCTTCGCCCGCGCCCGCGCCGTGCTGGCCTATGACGACGGCAGCCGGCCGCTGCTGCTGAGCTTCAAGCATGGCGACCGCATCCACGCCGCCAAATCCTACGGCGTCTGGCTCGCCCGCGCCGGGCGGGAGCTGCTGGAGGACGCCGACCGGCTGGCGCCGGTGCCGCTGCACCGCGGCCGGCTGTTCCGCCGCCGCTACAACCAGGCGGCGCTGCTGGCCCAGGCCCTGTCGCGGCACTGCGGCGTTCCCGCCCTGCCGGACCTGCTGCAACGCCACCGTGCCACCCCGACCCAGGGCGGGCTCGACCGGCAGGACCGCCACCGCAACGTCAGGGGCGCCTTCCGCCTGCGCCCCGGCCTGTCGGTGACCGGGCAGCGGCTGGTCCTGGTCGACGACGTGCTGACCACCGGGGCCACCCTGGCCGAATGCGCGCGTGTGCTGCTGCGCGCCGGGGCGGCGCAGGTCGACGTGCTGACGCTGGCCCGCGTGGTGCGCCGCTGACCGCTGGAAAGGCCGGCTTAGGGGAAGGGCTGACCGGTGCCGGGTGCAGGGTGCAACGTCTGGCGCGTCCGATGGGTTGACCCTATAGTCCTTCCATCTCCAACGGGAGCCCACAGGCATGGCCGACGTCGTCATCTACACCACGCCCTTCTGCCCCTACTGCATGCGGGCCAAGAGCCTGCTCGACGGCAAGGGCGTGACATACGAGGAAATCGACCTCTACGCCCAGCCGGGCCGCCGCAGCGAGATGATCGAGCGGTCGGAGGGCCGGACCACCGTCCCGCAGATCTTCATCGACGGCCGGCCCTATGGCGGCAGCGACGACATCCACGCGCTCGACCGCGCCGGCAAGCTCGACCCGCTGCTCGGGATCGCTGCATGACAGGCGCCGGCATGAGCGGAGAAGGCGGTATCGTGAAGGCCGCCTGCGTCCAGGTGAATGCCGGCACCGAGCTGGAGCCGAACCTGCGGGCGGCGGGCGATCTCGTCCGCCGTGCCCGCGATGCCGGGACGGAGTTCATCGCCCTGCCGGAGAATGTCGGCTGGATCGTCCAGGGCCGCGACCGGACCATGGAGCGCATCCGCACCGAGGCCGAGCATCCCGGCATCCCCTTCTTCGCCGATCTGGCGCGGGAAACCGGGGCCTGGATCCTGGGCGGCACCCTGCATGTGCTGCTGGAGGACGGGCGGGCGGCCAACCGCAGTTACCTGTTCGGCGCCGACGGCCGGATCGCCGCGTCCTACGACAAGATCCACATGTTCGACGTCACGCTGAAGGACGGCGAATCCTACCGCGAATCGGCGACCTTCCGGCCGGGCGAGCGGGCGGTGGTGGCGGCCAGCCCGTGGGGCGGCATCGGCATGACCGTCTGCTACGACGTGCGCTTCGCCTATCTGTACCGGGCGCTGGCCCAGGCCGGGGCGTCGATCCTGACGGTGCCGGCCGCCTTCACCGTGCCGACCGGCCGCGCCCACTGGCACACGCTGCTGCGCGCCCGCGCCATCGAGACCGGCTGTTTCGTCGTCGCCCCGGCCCAGACCGGCAGCCACGACAAGGGCCGCCAGACCTACGGCCATTCCCTGCTGATCGCGCCGTGGGGCGAGGTGCTGGCCGATGCCGGTACCGATGTCGGATTCGTCACAGCCGAGCTCGACCTCGCCCGCGTGGCGGAGGCCCGCGCCATGGTGCCGTCCCTCACCCACGACCGCACCGTCGGGGTGGAGCGGCTGGGCTTCTGAGCGGTCTCCTCCCGCTTCGTCAGCGGCTGTCCTGTGTCAGCCGCAGCCACGCCATTGCCGCGGCCAGCGCGATGCCGAAGGCGCCGTCGGGCTGCACCGGCAGGTCGAGGTCGCGGACCATGCTGTCCAGCCGCAAATCGACCGCCTGCTTCGACAGGCTGCGGATCTTGCGGTCGTAGTAGAGGCTGGACACCTCGACCCGCTCGTCGGACAGCGGACGGCCGGTCAGCCGCTCCGCCATGGCGACGGAGAAATCCAGGTAATAGCCGATCAGCGGCCGGTCGCCGATGAAGGCGTGCAGGCGGTCGCCGGCCTCCGCCATGCCGGTGTCGCTGCCGGGATAGAGCCGCAGCGCGCTGCCGGCCAGGATGCGCGGGCCGCGGATGCGGATGGCGGCGAAGGACAGCGGCCGGGCCGCCTCCTGATCGAAGCCGGTGGCCTCGCAATGGATCGCCACCCGCTCCCTGCGGTCGGCGTGGGTGTGGTCGGAATGAGCCATGTCCGCCTCAATGGTTCAGGCGGAAATGGTGGGCGATCAGCTCCTTGAAGCTCTTCACCAGGGCCAGGCAGTCGTTGAACTGGTCGCGGTCGAGCTTGCCCAGCCGGTCCGGGTGGACGAGGTTGTCGATCGCAAGCTCGGCTCCCTCTTCGTCGGGCGCCTCCTTGTCCGGCAGGTCGACGCGCGCCTTCAGGCGGATGGTCGACAGGATGGCGAAGGCCTCGATCAGGTCGGCGGCCATCTTGCGGTCGAGCGCCCCCAGCTCGGCCAGCACCTGGATGCGCTCCACCGTGTTGGTCTCCGTCCGGTGCTTCTCCAGCGCCAGCGCGCGGACGCCGTGGACGATGGGGAAGATGCCGGCCTTCTTGATGTCCACCGGCTCCGCCCGGCGCCGCTCGAACAAGGCGGCGAACAGGCCGCTCGGCGTGTCGAAGGACAGGGTCGGCCGGGCGAACTGGCTGAAGAACATCTGGTTGTCCTGCAGCCGGCCCAGCAGATAGGCCTTGGCGTCGGCCAGCAGCGCGGGATCGCCGGCCACCGGGGCGGCGTCGTAGAAGATGGCGAGGTTCATCTGCGCCGCCTCGTCCGGGCGGTGGATCCAGCCGAAGATCGCATCCTTGTAGCCGGCGAGCGGCCGGGTCCAGTCCGGGTTCGACAGCATGATGTTGCCGGGGCAGGGCGGATAGCCGAACGCGACCAGATGGCGGGTGAATTCGGCGGCGATGGCGGGCAGGTCGGCGCAGGTGAAGCCGTCGCGCAGGATCAGGCCGTTGTCCTGGTCGGTCTTCAGCAGCTGTTCGCCGCGCCCCTCGCTGCCCATCACGATCAGGCAGGAATTGGCCAGCAGCTCGGGCGGGGCCAGCAGCTCGAACAGCTTGCGGAAGATGCGGCGGTTCAGCTCGGTCACGAGGTCGGCGATGAAGGCGACCTTGACCCCGGTGGCGTGCAGCGTGCGGATCAGCTCGACGATCGAGCGGCTGGCCCGGCCGAGGTCGGCCGGGTCAGTCGCATGCTCCACCTGCACCCCGATGACCTGGGAATGGTTGGACAGCACCGCCAGCAGGTCGCTCTGCCCCAGCAGCCCGACGATGGCCCCGTTCTCCGTCACCACGACGCGGCGCACCGCATGGCGGGTCATCAGCACCAGCGCGTTGAACAGCAGGTCGTCGCGCTCCAGCGTCAGCAGCCCGTAGCGGGCGAGCGGCCCGACCGGATCGCTCACCGGCCGGCCGTCCAGCACCACGAGGTCGCGCAGGTCGGTGCCGGTCAGGATGCCGGTGCGCCCGTCGCCGCCGCGCACCAGCACGCTGCTGGCGCGGTTGCGCTTCATCGCCTCGGCCGCCTCGCGCAGGCTTGCCGCCGCGTCGACGAACAGCGGCGGGTGCAGGTGGGCCTGCCGGATGCGGGCCATGGTCAGCGCCGCCATCTCGCGGTGGGAGCGCTCCACCGCCAGATCGCGCATGCGCTGCGCGAACCCGCCCAGGATCGCGGCGCCGAACTCCGGATTGTCGGCGGCCAGCGCCTCCAGTGCCGCACGCGGGATCAGGTGGCAGACGCACTCGTCGGCCGCGACGAAGCGGCGGGCGGCGGTGCCCTCGGCATCGGCATCGCCTCCCGCCTTGCCTCCCGCCCTGCCGTAAAGCGCTTGCAGCCCGAAGCGGTCGCCCGGCCCATGCACCGCCGCCACCTCGCCGCCGCGGCGTTCCTGCACCGATCCGCGCAGCACGACGAACAGCGAGTCGACCGGCTCCTCCCGGCACAGGACGACGGCGTCGCGCGGGTAGAGCGCGATGTCGAGCGCGCCGGCCAGCATCGCCCGCTGGTCGGCCGTCAGGCGGTCGAAGGGCGGCCGGCCGAAATCGAAGGCGCCCGGCCCGGATGGGCCGTGACCGGAAGTGCCCTGGCCGGAAGGGGCGGTCGGCATCGCATGCTGCACGGGGCGGGCTCCGTCGTCGAAAAGGCGGGGCATGAAAAAAGCGCCCCGGGACTGCTCCCGAGGCGCTTTCCAGGATACACCCGCCGGGCAGGCTGCCGGAAGCGGGTGCGACAATCGGCGATGCGGACCATTCGCCGCATGGCCTGCGGCAGGGCTGAGAAGGGGGGAGGGGCGCGGTGCGAGACGCAGCCCCTCCCTTCCGCCTCGCGTTGCCCGCCCTTGTCAGTGGGCCTTTTGTCAGTGGGCGGACGCCCCCTCGGCACCCAGGCCGGTCTGCGACCGGATATACTGGGCCTCGAAGGCGCGGCGCTCCTTCTGCGCCTGCTCGCTGTTGTCGGTGATCGAGAAGAACCAGATACCGGCGAAGGACAGCAGGATCGAGAACAGGCCCGGGTTGTCGTACGGGAAGATCGCGGTCGGGTTGCCCAGCACGGCCTTCCACACGGTCGGACCGAGCACCAGCAGGACGATCGCCGAGACCAGCCCCAGGCCGCCGCCCAGCACCGCGCCGCGGGTGGTCATCTTGCCCCAGAACATCGACATCAGCAGGATCGGGAAGTTGGCCGAGGCGGCGATGACGAAGGCCAGACCGACCATGAAGGCGACGTTCTGGTTCTCGAAGGCGACGCCCAGCACGATCGAGACGATGCCGATGACGACGGTGGTGATCTTCGACACGCGGATTTCGTCGGCCTCGTTGGCGCGGCCCTTGGCGAAGACCGAGGCGTAGAGGTCATGGGAGACCGCCGAGGCGCCGGCCAGCGTCAGGCCGGCGACCACCGCCAGGATGGTGGCGAAGGCGACCGCCGAGATGAAGCCGTAGAACAGGTCGCCGCCGACCGCATGGGCGGTGTGGATGGCCGCCATGTTGGTGCCGCCGATGACGTTGGCGATCACCGCCTTGGCGCCGGCCAGCGGGGCCGCGGTCAGGAACGGATAGGCGCCGGTGGCGTCGGGGGCCAGGATCATCAGGATGGCGCCGAAGCCGATGATGAAGGTCAGGATGTAGAAGTAGCCGATGAAGCCGGTGGCGTAGAAGACCGACTTGCGGGCTTCCTTGGCGTCAGACACCGTGAAGAAGCGCATCAGGATGTGCGGCAGGCCGGCGGTGCCGAACATCAGCGCCATGCCCAGCGAGATTGCCGAGACAGGGTCGGAGACCAGCGTGCCGGGCGACATGATCGCCAGACCCTTCGGGTGCAGCTCGACCGCGGCCTTGAACATCGCCTCGGGGCTGAAGCCGAACCTGGCGAGGATCATGAAGGCCATGAAGGAGGCGCCGGACAGCAGCATCACCGCCTTGATGATCTGCACCCAGGTCGTCGCCAGCATGCCGCCGAAGGTGACGTAGCCGATCATCAGCACGCCGACGAGGATGACGGCGACCAGATAGTCCAGACCGAACAGCAGCTGGATCAGCTTGCCGGCGCCGACCATCTGGGCGATCAGGTAGAAGGTGACGGTCGCCAGCGAGCCGCAGGCCGACAGGGTGCGGATCGGCGTCTGCTGGAAGCGGTAGGAGGCGACGTCGGCGAAGGTGTATTTGCCGAGGTTGCGCAGCCGCTCCGCGATCAGGAACAGCACGATCGGCCAGCCGACCAGCCAGCCCACCGAATAGATCAGCCCGTCGAAGCCCGACGCGTAGACGAGGCCGGCGATGCCGAGGAAGGAGGCCGCCGACATGTAGTCGCCGGCGATGGCCAGCCCGTTCTGGAAGCCGGTGATGCCGCCGCCGGCAGCGTAGAAGTCCTTGGCCGACTTGGTGCGGCGGGCGGCCCAGAAGGTGATGCCCAGCGTGAGCAGCACGAAGATCAGGAACATGATGATGGCGGACCAGTTCGTCGCCTGCTTCTGCACGGCGCCGCCGATGGCGTCGGCATAGCCGCAGGCGGGAACCAGCACGCCGGCCGCGGCTGCTGCTGCGGTGAGACGGGTGGTGGCGCGCATCACTTCGATTCCTCCAGGATCTGGCGGTTCAGCTCGTCGAATTCGCCGTTCGCCCGGTTGACGTAGATCCCGGTCAGGATGAAGGCGGACACGATGGTGAAGACGCCGACGGGAATGCCCCAGGTCGTGACACCGGAGCCGATCGGCGTGCCCAGGAAGCCCTTCCCGAACGCCACCAGCAGAATGAAACCGAAATAGATGACGAGCATGGCGATCGACAAAGTCCAGGCGAAGGCGGAGCGCTTCGCCACCAGCTCCTGGAACTTTGGATTGTTTACAATCCGTTGTGCATTTTGACTCATGTGCGTCCCCCTCATCGAGTGCCGGCGATTGTGCGACGGTCTTTGAGACACTCGGGAATTTGCCGTCCGGGCGATCGCGTCCGGGTTTTCACCTGGATATTCGTACGCCCTTGACCTGCCCAATTGTTTGATACAGATCATTGTTTGACGCACCCCCTACCTTGGTCGGTGGGGCGGGCGCCGGCAGGGCCGGGGCGCTTGAAAAACCAAGCGCAGGCAAGGCTGTAGCCGCAGACGTGAAAGGCGCACCCGTTTCCGGGCGCGCCTTGTAAACCGTCAGCTTTTCAAATGGTTTCTTCTGGAATCGAAAGAGCCGCCGGCCGGTCCGGGACGGGCGGGGCCCTTAGGAATCGCTGCGCGGAATCCAGGGGATGCGGTGAAATGTCACACCCTCTTCGTGGAGTTCGGCGACGTCCTCGTCCGACGCCTCGCCATAGATGCCGCGCGGATCGGTCTCGCCGTAATGGATGCGCCGCGCCTCCTCGGCGAAGCGGTCGCCGACATAGTCGCAGTTCTTCTCGACGCTGCGCCGCACCTCGGTCAGTTGCCGCATCACCTCGGCCACCGCCTCGCGCTGGGCGTCGTTCAGGCTGGGCGGCAGCGCCGCCACCATGTCCGCCGCGCTGGGCAGCGGGACGGGCGCCGGGATCGGCACCGGCAGGGTGGCGGGAGCGGCGGCAGGGCCGGAGGCAGGGGCAGGGGCTGCTGACGGCGCGGCCTGCGTCGGCGGCGCGTCGGCGGCGGCCGCTTCGGCCTGCTCGCGGGCGCGGTCGGCCGCCTTGGCGACGCCCTTGGCGATGCGGGGGGCCATCGGCGCCTTGCCGACGACGGTGTCGCCGCAGATCGGGCAGGCGATCTGGTGCGCCGCCGCCTGCTCGTCATAGGCGGCGCCGTTGCGGAACCACGCCTCGAACCGGTGGTCGGCCGAGCATCTCAACGCGAAGAGGATCATATCCCCACAAGCCCCAACTTACCCGCAGCAGGAAAACCAGCCCCGGCACGCCGATCCGGGTTGCGGCACGACTCGGGGGAACCACCTAATTCAGCACGGCGGGGCCGCGCCGTCAAACGCCGCAAGGCCGCGGCTTCCGGCGACGCCTGTGATATCGTCCCCCGGCCGCCACCGGAAAGCCCCGAACGGGAAGCCCGACCATGCCGACTCCGCATCCCCTGTCGCCGCCCTCGCCCTGGGTGGAGCGTTTCGCCCCGCTGGTCCGCGCCGGCGGCGGCGTGCTCGACCTCGCCTGCGGCGGCGGCCGGCATCTGCGGCTGTTCCGGTCGCGCGGCCATCCCGTCACCGGCATCGACCGCGACCTCGGCGGCGTCGCCGACCTGGAAGGGAGCGCGGGTGTCGCCCTGCTGCAGGCCGACCTGGAGGGCGGGCCGCTGGACAGCCTGCCGGGCGGCGGTGGCTTCGCCGGGATCGTCGTCACCAACTACCTGCACCGGCCGCTCTTCCCCGCCATCCTGGCGGCGCTGGAGCCGGGCGGGCTGCTGATCTACGAAACCTTCGCCGACGGCAACGCCCGCTTCGGCCGGCCGTCCTCCCCCGATTTCCTGCTGCGGCCGGGCGAGCTGCTGGAGGCGGTGCGCGGCACCCTCCAGGTGGTGGCCTTCGAGCAGGGGGAGGTGGCGGTGCCCAAGCCCGCCGTGGTGCAGCGCCTCTGTGCCGTTGCCGGACAGGAGCCCCTGCGGATCTGAACCGCTTACTCGTCGCTGTCGTCCGGATCGATGGCGGCCACCGGCTTCTGTTCGCCGCGGATGCGGCGGCGGCGCTCGGCCTTGCGCATGATCTGCTTGCCGTGCTTGTGCAGGGCCGGCGGCTCCAGCGGGCCGCCGGGACGGACCGGCCGTTCGGCGAAACGGCCCATCGAGATCATCCGGTCATACATCACCAGCGCCCCGGCGACGCCGACATTGATGCAGAAGGACATCGGGATCTTCACCACATGGTCGCAGCGCGCCAGCAGGGCGGGCGACAGGCTGTCGCGCTCCGGCCCCAGCACATAGGCGGCGCGCGACGGGTGGCGGAAGCTGGGAAGCTCGACCGCGTCGTCGGTCAGCTCGACCCCGACCAGCGCGCAGTCCTTGGGCAGGGTGAAGTCGGCGACCCGGTCATGGATGTAGAGCGGCAGGTGCAGCGTCGCGCCGGAGGTGTCGACCAGCTTCGTCTCGCGCAGGTCCGGTTCCGCATCGATGGCGAAGAAGAAGGAGGCGCCGAAGGCATGGGCGGTGCGCATCAGGTTGCCGACATTGCCGGGCTTGCTGATCCGCTCCACCCCGATTCCGAAATAACCGCGCATGAAGAACCCGCAACTTTGAAGGTGAGGATGAAGATCGTCGGATGACCGGGCGGGAGCTTGCCGCCGCCGCCCGTCCGAGGCAAGCTCGCCGCCATGAGCACAGACCATACCCATGACCATTCGTCCTGCGGCGGCGGTGGGGACCACCACCATCACGGCCACCCCCATGCTCCGGGAGCGGAGGGCCGCGCCGACCTCTCCGGCCCGGCGGAAAGCCCGATCACGGTGGAGGTGACGCGCGGCAGCCTGGTGGAATCGCTGCACCGCGCCCGCGCCTGCATCGTCGATGCCGGCGGCCATGTGCTGGCCAGCTGGGGCGACATCGACGCGCCGGTCTACCCGCGCTCCGCCATCAAGTCGCTGCAGGCGATCCCGCTGGTCGAAAGCGGCGCGCTCGACGCCTTCGGGCTGGGCGACGAGGAGCTGGCGCTGGCCTGCGCCTCCCACAATGGCGAGGCGCAGCATACCGAACTGGTGCGCGCCTGGGCCGAGCGGGTCGGGCTGACGCCGGACGATTACGAATGCGGCGCGCAGATCCCCTATGATGCCGCGACCGCCGCGGATCTGGTCCGCCGCGGCGAGGCGCCGACCGTCTTCCATAACAATTGCTCCGGCAAGCACAGCGGCTTCCTGACCACGGCGAAGCACCGGCGCGAGCGGCTGAAGGGCTATGTCCGCTACGAGCATCCGGTGCAGCAGCGCATCCTCGGCGTGATGGAGCAGATGACCGGGCAGAACCTGTTCGGCGCGCCCTGGGGCGTCGACGGCTGCTCGATCCCGACCGTCGGCATCCCGCTGGGCGCCATCGCCTATGCCATGGCCCGCATCGCCGACCCGGTCGACCTGCCGGACGCGCGGGCGCAGGCCGTCACCCGCATCGCCGCCGCCTGGGGCCGGCACCCGTTCCTGATCGGCGGCAGCGGAACCTTCGACACCGCGCTGATGGAGGCGGCCGAGGGGGCCGTGCTGGTCAAGGGCGGGGCCGAGGGGGTCGGCTGCGCCGTGATCCCGGAACAGGGCATCGGTATCGCGCTGAAGATCGAGGACGGCGCCGCCCGTGCCCGCGAGGTGGCGCTGGCCGCCCTGATCCGCTCGACCGGGGCGCTGAGCGAGGCGCAATGGGCGCGGGTGCCGAATCTGCTGGCCGCGCCGCTGCTGAACCGTGCCGGCGCCAGGGTGGGCGAGGTGCGGCCGGCGGCGGGCTGGCCGGGCTGAAGCGCCGGCGGGACCGCCATCGCAACCGCCATCGCATGGGTGCAGGCGGGACGGGCGCGGTGCTATGGTCGCCGCGCCCGTTCCTTATGAGCTGCCGACCATGAGCATCGACGACCTGCGTGCCCAGTACGAAGCCTATCCCTACCCGGCGCGCAATCCGGCCGACGAGGGCAAGCGCCTGATCACCGGCTCGCCCAGCCATCTGGACGAGCTGGTCCAGCATGTCTTCGGCGGCCGGATCGATCATGCCAGGCCGCTGCGCGTGCTGGTGGCCGGCGGCGGCACCGGGGACGGCACCATCATGCTGGCCCAGCAGATGGCCGATGCCGGCAATCCGGGGCGCATCGCCTATATCGACCTGTCCGACGCCAGCCGCGCCGTCGCCGAGGCGCGGGCCGGGGCGCGCGGCCTGACCAACATCGACTTTCAACGGGGCTCGCTGCTGGAGCTGGACGGGCTGGTGGCCGAGGCCGGGCCGTTCGACTACATCGACTGCTGCGGCGTGCTGCACCATCTGGACGACCCGGCGGCCGGCCTGCGCTCGCTGGCCGCGGCGCTGGCGCCCGGCGGCGGCATCGGCATCATGGTCTACGCTCCCCATGGCCGAACCGGCGTCTATCCGATGCAGGAGGCGCTGCGCGGCATGACCGACGGGCTGCCGCCGGCCGAGAAGGTGGCGCTGGCCCGTCGGCTGATCCAGGCGCTGCCGCCGACCAACTGGCTGCTGAACAACCCGCACATCGGCGACCACCGGCTGGCCGACGCCAATCTCTACGACCTGCTGCTGCACAGCTGCGACCGGCCCTACAGCGTGCCGCAGCTGGCGGAGCTGGCGGAGAGCGCCGGGCTCGCCGTCGCGACGCTGATCGACCCGCTGCGCTACGAGCCGTCGCTGTGGATCAAGGACGCCCGCGTCCTGAAGCGGCTGGAGGGGATGGGGCCGCTGGAGCGTGCCGCCTGGACCGAGCGCATCACCGGCGCCTTCACCAAGCACATCGCCTATCTGCTGCGCCCGGCCGATCTGGCGGGCGCCCGCATCGCGCCGGACGCGCCGGAGGTGGTTCCGGTGCTGCGCGACCTCGACGGCGCGGTCGTGGCGAAGAGCGTGCCGCCGGGCGGCAGCCTGGAATTCGACCTGATGGGCAGCGTCGTGGCCCTGCCGCTGCCCCGGCTGGCCGGCCCGATCCTGGCGCGGATCGACGGCAAGACCAGCCTCGGCGCCCTGCATGCCGCCATCGAGCCGACGGCGAAGGTGAGCTGGGACCAGTTCCTCGCCCAGTTCCGCCAGCTGTTCGACGCGCTGGGCGGGCTGGGCAAGATGCATCTGCGGCGGGGGTGAATCCCTTCCCCCCGCCCATCCCCCTCTCCCCCCGGGGAGAGGGCCGGGGTGAGGGGGGCACGCTGCATGGCTCACGGGACAATCGGACGCGCGGGTTCCTGGAATAAGTCACGCCATGCGTCCCCCTCACCCTAACCCTCTCCCCGGGGGGGAGAGGGGATCTCAAGGGGGGAGAGGGTGTTGCTCTTACCCGCGCAGCACCGGGACCGCGGCGTCGAGCGCCTTGGTCAGGCGGTCGAAGGTCTCGTGGACTTCCGCCTCGGTGATCACCAGCGGCGGGCACAGCGCGATCGAATCGCCCATGGCGCGGACGATCAGGCCGTTGTCCTGGGTCAGGCCGTTGACCACCGCACCGGCGCGGCCGACCGGGTCGAACGGGGTCTTGGTCGCCTTGTCGGCCACCAGCTCCACAGCGCCGATCAGGCCGATGCCGCGGGCCTCGCCGACCAGCGGATGCTCGGCCAGCGCCTTCAGCCGGCTCTGGAAGGCCGGGGCGATCGAGCGGACATGGCCGACGATGTCGCGCTCCTCGTAGATCTTCAGCGTCTCCAGCGCCACCGCCGCCGCCACCGGATGGGCGGAATAGGTGTAGCCGTGGCCGAAGGTGCCGATCTTCCTGCTCTCCTCGACGCAGGCGCGATAGACCGCGTCCGACACCATCACGGCGGAGATCGGCAGATAGCCGGACGACAGCTGCTTGGCGCAGGTCAGGATGTCCGGCTGCATGCCCATGGTCTGGCTGCCCCAGAAATTGCCGGTGCGGCCGAAACCGCAGATCACCTCGTCGGCGACCAGCAGGATGTCGTATTTCTTCAACACCGGCTGGATCTTGGCGAAGTAGGTCGCGGGCGGGACCACGACGCCGCCGGCGCCCATCACCGGCTCGGCGAACATGGCGGCGATGGTGTCCGGCCCCTCTGCCAGGATCAGCGCCTCCAGCTGCTCGGCCAGCCGGGTGGCGAAGGCCTCCTCGCTCTCGCCCTCATGGGCGTTGCGGTAATGGTGCGGGCAGTCGCCATGGATGATCCGGGCGATCGGCAGGTCGAAGTCGCGGTGGTTGTTGGGCAGGCCGGTCAGGCTGGCGGTCGCCACCGTCACGCCGTGATAGGCGCGTTGGCGCGAGAGGATCTTCTTCTTCTCCGGCCGGCCAAGCGCGTTGCTGTAGTACCAGATCAGCTTGATCGCGGTGTCGTTGGCTTCCGACCCGGAATTGGCGAAGAACACCTTGGACATCGGCACCGGCGCCAGCCCAATCAGCCTTTCCGCCAGATCGATTCCCGGCTCGTGCGACTTGTGGCCGAAGATGTGGTAGCTGGACAGCTGCCGCATCTGCTTGGCCGCCGCCTGCACCAGCCGCTCCTCACCCCAGCCGAGCGAGACGCACCACAGGCTCGCCATGCCCTCGATGTAGTCCTTGCCGCCATCGTCGAAGACGTGCACGCCCTCGCCGCGCTCGATGATCAGCGGCCCCTGCGTCTCGTGGGCATGCAGGTTGGTGTAGGGATGGAGGACGAAGGCCTTGTCGCGGCTGGCGGCGGAGTTGCCGACGGTGCTGCCCGGAGCGGTCATGGAGAGGGTCTTCCTGTTCGGTCTTGTCGGGTTCGCACCCCCCGGCCGCCCCTCGGGGTCCGCCGGGAGGTGTTCGATTTGTTAAACACCGAGGCCGATCATACGCACAGTTCGGCGGCCCGACAAACCCGTATCTAACTCATCAGAGCCATGCGCCGGCGGGCACCGTCCGCCCTCTCCCGCCGGAACGCAAAAGGCCCTCCCCCGTGGTGGGGGGAGGGCCTTGCGGCGTCAAAGCCGTCCTGTCGTCAGCCCTTGCGGACCAGCCCGCCCACCGGCTGGCCGTCGATGGTCAGCGATCCGCCTTCCGCCCCGACCGTCACGGTCTGGCCGTCCTTGATCCGGCCCTCCAGGATCAGGGTCGCCATCGGGTTCTGCAACTCGCGCTGGATCACCCGCTTCAGCGGGCGGGCGCCATAGACCGGGTCGTAGCCGGCCTCCGCCAGCCAGTGGGTCGCCGCCTCGTCCACCGTCAGCGTGATCTCGCGGTCGGCCAGCATCTTCGTCAGGCGGGCGAGCTGGATCTTGACGATGCCGCCCATGTGCCGGCGGTCGAGCCGGTGGAACAGCAGGATCTCGTCCAGCCGGTTGAGGAATTCCGGCCGGAAATGGGCGCGGACGGCCTCCATCACCTCCTCGCGCACGGCGCCGCTGTCCTCGCCCTCCGGCTGTTCGGCCAGCGCCTGCGAGCCGAGGTTGGAGGTCATGATGATGACGACGTTGCGGAAGTCGACCGTGCGGCCCTGGCCGTCGGTCAGCCGGCCGTCGTCCAGCACCTGGAGCAGCACGTTGAAGACGTCGGGATGCGCCTTCTCCACCTCGTCGAACAGCACGACCTGATAGGGCCGGCGGCGCACCGCCTCGGTCAGCGCCCCGCCTTCCTCATAGCCGACATAGCCCGGCGGTGCGCCGATCATGCGGGCGACGGAGTGCTTCTCCATATATTCCGACATGTCGAGCCGGACCATGGCGGTCTCGTCGTCGAACAGGAACTCGGCGAGCGCCTTGGTCAGCTCGGTCTTGCCGACGCCGGTCGGCCCCAGGAACAGGAAGGAGCCGATCGGGCGGTTGGGATCCTGCAAGCCGGCGCGCGCCCGGCGCACGGCATTGGACACCGCGACGATGGCCTCGTCCTGGCCGATGACCCGGCCGCGCAGCTTGTCCTCCATCGCCAGCAGCTTCTCGCGCTCGCCGGCCAGCATCTTGTCGACCGGAACGCCGGTCCAGCGGCTGACCACCGCGGCGATGTCGCTGTCGCGCACCTCCTCGTTCAGCATGCGGCTGCTGGCATGCTCCTCGGCGTCTTTCAGCGCCTTTTCCAGGCCGGGGATGACGCCGTAGGCCAGCTCGCCCGCCCGGCCCCAATTGCCGTCGCGCTGCGCGGTCTCCAGCTCGGTGCGGGCCTTCTCCAGATCCTCCTTGATCTTCTGCGCGCCCTGGAGCTGGTCCTTCTCGGCCTGCCACTTGGCGGTCAGCTCGGCCGACTCCTGCTCCAGGTCGGACAGCTCGCGCTCCAGGGCGACCAGGCGGTCGCGCGAGGCCTGATCGGACTCGCGCTTCAGCGCCTCGCGCTCGATCTTCAGCTGGATGATGCGGCGGTCGAGCTCGTCGATGGCCTCCGGCTTGCTGTCCACCGCCATGCGCAGGCGGCTCGCCGCCTCGTCGATCAGGTCGATGGCCTTGTCGGGCAGGAAGCGGTCGGTGATGTAGCGGTTGGACAGGGTCGCGGCCGAGACGATGGCGCTGTCGGTGATGCGCACGCCGTGATGGACCTCGTAGCGCTCCTTCAGGCCGCGCAGGATCGAGATGGTGTCCTCCACCGTCGGCTCCGACACGAAGACCGGCTGGAAGCGCCGGGCCAGCGCCGCGTCCTTCTCGATGTATTTGCGGAACTCGTCCAGCGTGGTGGCGCCGACGCAATGCAGCTCGCCGCGCGCCAGCGCGGGCTTGAGCATGTTGGAGGCGTCCATGGCGCCGTCGGACTTGCCGGCGCCGACCAGCGTGTGCAGCTCGTCGATGAAGACGACGATCTCGCCGGCCGCGGCCTGGATTTCCGACAGCACGGCCTTCAGCCGCTCCTCGAACTCGCCGCGATACTTGGCGCCCGCGACCATGGCGGACAGGTCGAGCGACAGCAGCTGCTTGTTCTTCAGCCCTTCCGGCACGTCGCCCTTGACGATGCGCTGGGCCAGCCCCTCGACGATGGCGGTCTTGCCGACGCCGGGTTCGCCGATCAGGACGGGATTGTTCTTGGTGCGCCGCGCCAGCACCTGGATGGTGCGGCGGATCTCCTCGTCGCGGCCGATCACGGGGTCGAGCTTGCCGTCGCGCGCCGCGGCGGTCAGGTCGCGGGCGTATTTCTTCAGCGCGTCATAGCCCTGCTCGGCGCTGGCGCTGTCGGCGGTGCGGCCCTTGCGGATGTCGTTGATCGCGGTGTTCAGCGCCTGCGGCGTCAGGCCGGCGGACTTGAGCGCCTTGCCGGACGGGCTGCCGTCGGCCATCGCCAGCGCCAGCAGGATGCGTTCGGCGGTGACGAAGCTGTCGCCGGCCTTCTCGGACACCTTCTCCGCCTGTTCGAACACGCGCGAGAGTTCGGGCGTCAGGTAGAGCTGGCCGGCGCCGCTGCCCTCGACCTTCGGCAGCTTGTCCAGCTCGGCGTCGACCGCCGACAGCGCCGCCTGCGGGTCGCCGCCCGCCGCCCGGATCAGGTTGGCGGCGAGGCCCTCCTTGTCGTCCAGCAGGGTCTTCAGCAGATGCTCGGGCGTCAGGCGCTGGTGCCCGCGGCGCACGGCCAGGGTCTGCGCCGCCTGCACGAATCCGCGGCTGCGCTCGGTGTATTTCTCGAAATCCATGATGCTTCCCCCATCTCCGCCGACCGTCCGCGAGGCAGCCCGGTCGACTTGATCCACATGACAGTGCGATCCGCAAGGATGCTGCCGGAGATGTAGGCAGGGCTTGAGGCCATGCAAGACCATTGGACAAGACCATCGGCGCGGAAAGGGTATCGGGCAGGAAACTCCAACGCGCCTCCCTCCGCCGGAGCGCCTAGGACTGGGAAAAAGGGGTAGGGCGCGGCCAGCCGATTGCCCCCTATCCGGTCCCCGTGGGCCGCGGCTAGACTGCCGGCCGACCGACCATATAGCGGCCGCCGCCCCGGATTCCCTCATGACCGACATCGCCACCAGGTCCCGCACCGATGCCGAGCCCGACGCCGAGCCCGACGCCCGGCCGGTTCCCCGGACCATGCTGGCCCGGCTGCTGCGGCTCGCCTGGCTTCTGCGCGGGGCGTGGCACCGGGTGGCGCGGCCGCTGACCATGGGGGTGCGGGCGATCGTCGTCGACCGGTCCGACCCGGCCGGGCCGCGCGTCCTGCTGATCCGGCACAGCTATGTCGAAGGCTGGCATCTGCCGGGCGGCGGCGTCGGCCGGGGGGAAACGCTGGCCGACGCGGCGATGCGCGAGCTGCGGGAGGAGGCGGGGCTGGTCGCCGACCGTCCCGCCCAGCCGCTTGGCATCTATGCCCGCTTCCGCAACGGCGCCAGCGACCATGTGGCGGTCTTCGTCATGACGGGCTGGCGCGGGGCCGTGAAACCCGACGGGGTGGAGATCCTGGAGGCGCGCTTCTTCCCGCTCGACCGGCTGCCGGCGGGGCTGTCGCCGGCCACCGGGCGGCGGCTGGAGGAATTTCTCGGGCGGCGGCCCATCGCCGAACGCTGGTAGCGGCACCAGATCAATCGGCGGAGCGGAGCCTGCCTTGCCGAAGCCGCAGCATGAAAAACAGGCACCGCATCGGTTGACAGGGATGCTCCGCCCCTCTCATTGTGCAGTGCAATGGAAACCACACTCGCCGCCATCCGCCGCTATCCCGTCAAGGGCATGAGCGGCCAGGACCTTCCCGCCACCGATCTGACCGCCGGGCAGGCCATCCCGCTCGACCGCCGCTATGGGCTGCTGCATGGCCCGGCCGCGCTGGATGCCGAGACGGAGGGCTGGCGCCTGCCGTCGGACTTCTTCACGCTCGACCGCAGCGAAAGGCTGGCGGCCCTGCAGACCGAGTTCGACGAGGAGACGCGGGCTCTGGTGGTGCGGCGCGGTGGCAGGCAGGTGTCGCGCGGCCGGCTGGACCAGCCGATGGGGCGCACCCTGCTGGAGCAGTTCTTCGCCGCCTATCTGGCCGGGATCGTCCCCGGCATGCCCCGGCTGGTCGAGGCGACGCACGGCGCCTTCGGCGATTGCGAGGAACCGTCGGTCACCCTGCTGAACCTCGCCAGCCTGCGCGACGTTGAGGAGCGGATCGCCAAGCAGCCGGTCGACCCGCGCCGCCTGCGCGCCAACCTGCTGCTGGACGGCCTCGACCCGTGGGCGGAGCGCGGCTGGATCGGCCGTAAGCTGAGTGTGGGCGGTGCGGTGCTGGAGGTGGTGGAGGCGCTGGACTGCACGCCCGGCAACGATGTCAACCCGGACAGCGGCGTCGCCGACCTCAGCCTGCCGACGATCATGGACCGCGGCTATGGCCACAGCCAGATCCTGCTGCGCGCCCGCGTCACCGGCGGCGGCCGGATCGCGGTGGGCGACCCGGTCACGCCGTTGGACTGATCGCCGTCGGACTGAGTGCCGAAGCGGCCGGAGGCCTGGGGTCAGGCCCTGGCCTCAGGCTCAAAATCAGGCGTTGACGGCCGCCCGTTCCTCGCCGTCGGTCTCGTCCTCGGACTCGTCGTCGTCGCCGGACAGCGACGAGCCTTGCGGCTGGTGGCCGTGGCCGTTGACGGGCTGGCCGCCGCGCTGGCGGTTTTCCGATTCCTGGATCTGGTTGATGATGCGGAGGTAATGTTCCGCATGCTGCAGGTAGTTTTCCGCCTGCACCCGGTCGCCGGACGACATCGCATCGCGGGCCAGAGCCTGATATTTCTCCTGCACCTGCCACGCGTTGCCGCGGATGCGGACGTCGGGGCCGTTGCTGTCGAAGGTCTGGTGACGCAGCGGAACATTCTGGCGCCGGCCGGCACCGCCGCCCCCACCGCCGCCGCCGCCACTGCTCACGCCGCCGCTGCTGCTGCCACGACCACGCGAACGCCTGGAGTTCGGTCCCTGTCTCATTCGGCTCTTAAGGCCCCATGCAAGAGAAGCGCAACCCCCGGAACGCTGCGGCGGCCATCCGGCCAACCGGCCCGGCCACCGAGCCTGCCATGGACGGTTTCCATGGGTCGCTCACGGGGTTCAAACGACGCGTCCGCAACGCGTGCGGCGGGCCATGGCGGTCAGCGCTCGGCAGAAAACCATCCGAGAATCATGCTCCGCAGGCCGTAGGTTCGCGGTCGTGTACCGCACACTACCCGGCTAAGCCCGCCGATCCAACCGTTTTTTTGGCCGGCTGCCGGCTTAGAGGCCGTTTCGCGCCCGGACGCAGCGTTTTATCCCCCCCAGGTCACACAGGATCGCGGTTTCCGCCAGACCCTGCGCCTCGACCAGCGCCGCCACCTGTTCCGCCTGTCCCTGCCCGACCTCGAAGGCGGCCAGCCCGCCGGGGACCAGCAGGCGCGGCAGTTCGGCGGCGATGATCCGGTAGGGCTCCAGCCCGTCCGGCCCGCCGTCCAGCGCGCGGAGCGGGTCGTGGTCCCGCACCTCCGGCTCCAGCGCGGCGATGTCGGCGCTGGGGATGTAGGGGGGATTCGAGACGACGATGTCGAACCGGTCGGCGATGCCGGTGGCCCAATCGCCGGTCTGGAAGCGGACGCGCCCGGCCAGCCCGTTGCGGGCGGCGTTGCCGGCCGCCGCCTCGACCGCCAGCGGGCTGAGATCGATGCCGAGACCGCCGGCGTTCGGCAGTTCCGACAGCAGCGCCAGCAGGATGCAGCCCGTTCCGGTTCCGAGATCGAGCAGGCGCAAGGGCGCCTTCCGGTCGGGAATGGCGGCCAGCACCGCCTCCACCACCGTCTCTGTGTCGGGCCGCGGCTCCAGCGTGTCGGGGTTGAGGGCGAGGTCGATGGTCCAGAACTCGCGATGGCCGAGGATGCGGCCGACCGGCTCCCGCGCGGCGCGGCGCTCGACCAGCGCCAGCGCGCGGGCGGCGGCATCGTCCGGGATGATTTGTTCCGCTTTCGTAACGAAATCGGTGCGGGTGAGGGTCAGCGCATGTTCCAGCAGATAGCGGGCGTCGAGCTCCGGCGTGTCGATGCCGGCGTCGCGCAGCCGCGCCTCGGCCTGTGCGCGCAGGGTGCGGAGAGTCATGGATGCGACCATTCTTCATCTTCCTCAACCACACATATGTGGTCAAACTTGCGCTAGATCCCCTCTCCCGCGAAGCTCTCGCACAAAGCTGTGCTTTGTGCTGACGCGACAGGCGGACCGTAGGTCCGCTGAGAGCGGGGGAGGGTTAGGGAGGGGGCGAACGTCGACAAACCAATGCCACGTGCCAAGAAAACCGCGCTCACCCAAGCCCGCGGCATGCGCCGCATTCCCACCGATGCCGAACGCAAACTCTGGAGCCTGTTGCGCCGCCGCCAGATCGGCGGGTGGTACTTCCGGCGCCAGCATCCCATTCCGCCCTATATCGCCGATTTCGCATGCATCGAAGCGAAGCTGGTCGTCGAAGCGGATGGCGGACAGCACGCGGAGTCCCTGTACGATGCCGCACGCGATCGGCGGATGATGGCTGCCGGCTGGCGAGTGCTGCGATTTTGGAACACCGATGTGCTGAACAATCCCGACGGAGTGGCGCGCATGATCTGGGAAGTGCTCGGCCCCCTCCCCGACCCTCCCCCGCCTTTGGCGGGAGAGGGAGATTGAAGCGTCCAAATATGGAGGCTCACGCCAGTTCGGCCAGCCTTGCCGCCTCGTCCTCGGACACCAGCGCGTCGATCAGCTCGTCCAGCGCTTCGCCCGCCATCACCTTGTCGATCTTGTAGAGCGTCAGGTTGATCCGGTGGTCGGTGACGCGGCCCTGCGGGAAATTGTAGGTGCGGATGCGTTCCGAGCGGTCACCGCTGCCGACCTGGTTCTTGCGGTCGGCGGCGCGGACCGCGTCCTTCTCTGCGCGCTCGCGGTCGTACAGCCGGGCGCGCAGCACCTTCAGCGCCTTGGCCTTGTTCTTGTGCTGCGACTTCTCGTCCTGCTGGCTCACCACGAGGCCGGTCGGCAGATGGGTGATGCGCACCGCGCTGTCGGTGGTGTTGACCGACTGGCCGCCCGGACCCGACGAGCGGAAGACGTCGATGCGCAGATCCTTCTCGTCGATGTGGATGTCGACCTCCTCCGCCTCGGGCAGCACGGCGACGGTGGCGGCCGAGGTGTGGATGCGCCCCTGCGCCTCGGTCGCCGGCACGCGCTGGACACGGTGGACGCCGGATTCGAACTT
This sequence comes from Azospirillum thiophilum, assembly GCF_001305595.1. Taxonomy (NCBI): domain Bacteria; kingdom Pseudomonadati; phylum Pseudomonadota; class Alphaproteobacteria; order Rhodospirillales; family Azospirillaceae; genus Azospirillum; species Azospirillum thiophilum. The sequence continues at coordinate 820,140 of NZ_CP012401.1, read as the reverse complement.
CAGCCGGGCGAAGACGCCGCGGCCGGTGATGTTGGCAGTCGCCTCCTTGTAGCCGCCGATGCCGGTCTCGCTGACGTCCATCGCCTCGAATCGCCAGCCATGCAGCCCGGCATAGCGCCGGTACATCTCGAACAGCTCGGCGGCGAACAGCGCCGCCTCGTCGCCGCCGGTGCCGGCGCGCACCTCCAGGATGGCGTTCTTCTCGTCCGCCTCGTCCTTGGGCAGCAGCGAGATCTGCACCTTGCGCTCCAACTCCGGGATGCGCTTGGTCAGGTCGCGGAACTCCTCCTCGGCCATCGCCTTCATCTCGGCGTCGGCGGCGGGATCCCCCATCATGTCCGCGATCATCCCGGCGAGGTCGGCGGCCTCGGCCCGGCCCTTCTTGAGCTCGGCGATGGCCCCGGCGATCGGGGTGAGGTCGGCATATTCCTTGGACAGCCGGGCGAAGGCGCCCGAGTCGGCAAGGCCGGCCGCAAGCGTGTCGCGCAGCTCGTCATACCGGGCCATCACCTTATCGAACTTCTCGTCCAGGCTCACGTCGCTCGTCCTTATCCCGTTCACTCAGTTCCAGGCCGGTGCCGCCGGTGGGCCTGTCCAGGCCGAACAGGCGGAACATCAGCCGTTCGGCCGCGGCCCGTTCGGCCAGCCCCTCGCCGCTGCGGTCGGCGGCCAGCGCCCGGAGCGCCTCCGACGGGGCGTGCAGCAGCCGGTTGACCAGCAGCCGCGTCGCCGACGCCGCGTCGAGATCGCCATGCCCGGCCAGCAGCCGCCGCCGCTCCGTCTCGAAATGGCTGCGCAGCGCCGCCACCGCCGGCACCGCCGCCCGTTCGGCGCGATCGCGGGCGAAGGCGCCCACCGCCTCGTCCACGATCATCCAGGCCGCCTGGGTCGCCGCCTCGCGCCCGACGCGGCCCTGCAGCGCCACCCGCTCCAGATCGGCCAGATCATAGACGAAGGCGCCGTCCATGCCGGCGACCGCCGGATCGACGTCGGACGGGATGGCGGCATCGACCACGAAGACCGGCCGACGGCGACGGCGCTTCAGCACCGCCTCCATCATCGGAGCCGTCAGGATATAGCGCCCCAGCCCGGCCGCGGTCACCAGGATATCGGCGCCGGTCATCGCCGCTTCCAGATCGGCCCAGGGGGCGAAATGCCCGTTCAGCCGCCGCGCCGCCGCCTCCGCCCGCCGGTCGACCGGCGCCGCGACCGTCAGCCGCGGCAGCCCGGCATCGCGCAGACCCTCCAGCACCAGGGCGCCCATGTCGCCCATGCCGACCAGCAGGGCGCCGCAGCGCCCGAGGTCGCCGTGCAGGTCGCGCGCCACCTGCACGGCGGCGGCGGCCAGCGAGGTCGCCCCTTCGGCGATCGGCGTCTCGCTGCGCACCCGCTTGGCGGCGGCATAGGCGGCCTGCAGCACCGCCTCCAGTTCCGGCCCGGTCAGCCCGGCGGCGGCGGCGCTGCGGTGGGCGGCCTTGACCTGGCCCAGGATATGCGGCTCGCCGACGATCTGGCTGTCGAGCGAGCAGGCGACCGCGAACAGGTGGCGCACCGCGTCGATCCCGGTGCGGGTGTAGAGCTGCGGCGCCAGATCGGCGGTCGCCAGCCCGGCCCGCTCGGCCATCGCCTCGGCCACCGCCAGCGCCGCCTCGTTCGGGCGCTCATGGACCGCCTGAACCTCGACCCGGTCGCAGGTGCTGAGCCACACCGCCTGACCCACGCCGGCGGCGCGCAGCCGGTCCAGCATGCCCGCGACCTCCGCCTCGTCGGTCGACAGGCGGTCGCGGACGACTCCGGAACAGGTCCGGTGGCTGGCGCCGATGACGAAATAGGAGGTGGTGGTCACGCCGCTGGTCGCTGTTCCTGCCCAATTCCGGTGCAGCTTACTCCGCGGCCGGCGCCACGTCTCGCTCGCTCTCCCGCGCGCTCTCCGCAGCAGCCTCTGCCGCCGCCTTCGCCGCCTCGATCTCGGCGGCCTTCTTCTCGACCAGCCCGACCAGATGCTGGACGATGTCCTGGTCCTTCAGCCGGTGGTCGGTGACGCCCGACAGATAGACCTGATGGGTGTTGTTGCCGCCGCCGGTCAGGCCGATGTCGGTTTCGCGCGCCTCGCCGGGACCGTTCACGACGCAGCCGATCACCGACAGGGTCAGCGGCGTGGTGATGTGGGACAGCTTCTGCTCCAGCAGCTCCACCGTCTTGATGACGTTGAAGTTCTGGCGGGCGCAGCTGGGGCAGGAGATCACGGTGACGCCGCGGCGGCGCAGCCCCAGCGACTTCAGGATGTCGTAGCCGACCAGGACCTCTTCCGCCGGGTCGGCCGACAGCGAGACGCGCAGCGTGTCGCCGATGCCCGACCACAGCAGCATGCCGAGCCCGATGGAGGATTTCACCGTGCCGGCGCGCAGGCCGCCCGCCTCGGTGATGCCGATGTGCAGCGGGTAGTCGCAGGCGTCGGCCAGCCCCTGGTAGGCGGCGACGGCCAGGAAGGCGTCGGACGCCTTCACCGAGATCTTGAACTCGCGGAAATCGTTGTCTTCCAGGATCTTCGCGTGGGTCAGCGCGCTCTCGACCATGGCTTCCGGGCAGGGCTCGCCGTATTTCTCCAGCAGATCCTGCTCCAGCGAGCCGGCATTGACGCCGATGCGCATCGAACAGCCATGGTCCTTGGCCGCCTTCACCACCTCGCGCACCCGCTCGGCCGAGCCGATGTTGCCGGGATTGATGCGCAGGCAGGCGGCGCCGCTCTCCGCCGCCTCGATGGCGCGCTTGTAGTGGAAATGGATGTCGGCGACGACCGGCACCTTGACCTGACGCACGATGTCCTTCAGTGCCAGCGCCGACTCGCGGTCGGGGCAGGAGACGCGGACGATGTCCACCCCGACCCGCTCGGCCGCCTGGATCTGCTCGACCGTCGCCTTGACGTCGGTGGTCGGCGTGTTGGTCATGGTCTGGACCGAGATCGGCGCGTCGCCGCCGACGAGCACGTTGCCGACGCGGATTTGGCGCGATTTGCGGCGAAGGATCTGGCGATAGGCGCGCACGGTCATGTCGGGAAGCCTCAAGACAGCGGAACGGTGCCGGACTGGGGCGCATCCTAGCGCAGCCGGCCCCAGGCCAGAAGTGCGGACGGCCGGCCGGGATTCAAGTCATCCGGGGGATGCGGATCGGAGGGACGCCGCCATTGCATGGCTGGCGCGCCCCGGCATCGCGCCCTGCCGGGATCGCGCCCCGCCTAGCGGCGGACCGCCCCGTGGGCGTCGATGGCGACGTCGCGCAGCACCTGCCCGACGGAGCCGAGCGGCGGGCTTTCCCCGCCATCGGCCATCACCACGATGCCGCCGGCGTTGCCGGTGCGGATCTTCACGTTCGGCTTGTCGGGCACGCGGAAGGTGTCGCCCGGCTTCAGCACCCGGGTGAAGACGATCTCGTTGCCGTCGCGGACCTGCAGCCAGCTCTCCTGCGTCGCCTTCAGGATCAGCTTCGCGTTGGTGTTGAGCGTGCCATAGACCTTGCCGTTGGCCGGCACCGCCGTGGCCGTGGCCGTGGCCGCCGGAGCGGCCGGGGCCGCCGGCGGGGCGGCCGCGGCGTTCAGCGGGGTCGGATCCTGCGGGGAGGCGTCCTCGTCGTCCTCGGCCGGCGGGGGCGGGACGTTGATAATCCCCGTGACGGTCCCCGGCGCGGCGGCCGGCGGCACGGCAGCCGAAGGGGCGTTGGCGGGCGGCACGGCCGCGGGGGGGATGGGGGACGGAGTGGCGGCGACCGGCGGCGGCTTGCCGGTCGCGGCGTTGGGCGCCGCCGCCGGCTGGGGCGGCTTGGCCAGGGTGGTCGAGGTTGCCGGAGCGGTCGAAGCCGGGGCGGGGCTCGCCGGGGCAGGGGAGGCGGCCGGCGGAACGGAAGCCGGCGGAACGGAAAGCGGCGGAGTGGTCGCGGTGGAGGCGATCACGGGCGCGGGCGCCGGTTCGGCTCCCGGCTGGACCGCACCGGTTTGGACTGCACCGGTTTGGTCGGCCGTCTGGCCCGCCGGCTTGGCCGGTACGCCGTCGAGCAGCGAGACCAGCCGGTCCGGCAGCGTCGGCACCAGATCGGCGACCGAGCGGTCGGTGGCCGACAGATAGTACCAGCCGCCATAGACGATGCCGGCAAGCACCAGCGTGCCCAGCAGCAGCGTCCCGCCCGAAGCGCGCCCTTCGGCGGCCGGGGTCGGCAGATAGAGTTCCTGGCGGCGGACGGTGCCGGCCGCCTCCTCCTTGTAGCGGGCGGCGATGGCGTCCGGGTCGAGCCCGAGGCATTCCGCGTAGGAGCGTAGGAAACCGATGGCGTAGGTGCTGCCCGGCAGCTCGTCGAACCGCCCTTCCTCGATGGCCAGCAGATACGGGTAGCGGATGCGCAGCATCGCCGCGACGTCGCGCAGGTCGTACCCGTGCGCCATGCGCGTCGTGCGCAGGGTGTCGGAGACGGAAGGGCCGGGCGGGGCCGGATCGAAATCGTCGAAAAGCTTGCGCTTGGCCATGGGCTCGCCATCTGCTCGCAACTTGCGCATACGCCGAAAGGCCGTGCGCGCCGGGGGCATCCGCACGGATGCGGCAAGCGGAATGGGTACGACATGCCGCCCCTGCGGTGCAACCGCAATGACCGCGGGGCAGGGGATGCGGGCGTGACAAGTGGGCGGGCGGCCGCATGCCGATACCCGTTCTTATGCGGCGCGCGGCCACTCGGCCGGAATCCGCAGCCGGGTTGCAAAACCATGCGCGGGCGATGTGATCGCCAATCATACGATTACGTATGGAGTTTCCTGGAATCGGCGTTGGAAATACTTCGGCCGCCGGTTTCCTGTTGAATTGGGCAAAATATCTTTCCCAGAATCCCGGTGAGAGTCTTCGTTTTTTGAAAGGCTCTCGAAAAATTTACAGTATCAAACAATCTTATGGATGCAGCCATCATGATTGGAAGCTGGAGAATCGATTACCAGAGGATAATGAAGCGGTTGAAGGGCAAGAGCCCAAGGGCAAAGGCAGAGCAGTTTCTGGATGCCGTGGAACAGATTTGGGTGTCACGGTACACGGGACGGTCCAACCGGCGATCCACCCCCCATTGGATCGATTTGGAGCCCGGTTTCACCTATGTCTTCGACTGCACGCCTGAGGAACGGCTTGTCGTCGTCTATGGCTTTTCCGGCAAGCCCCTCGGCAAGCGCGATGCGCCACGCATGCAGGGCTTCCTGGGCGGATCGATAAAGGACGTCTATCCGGGGTGCGACAAGGGCCACTTCATCGCCCATGCCATGGGTGGCGGTCTGGACATCAATCTGTTTCCGCAGGCCAGGACAGTGAATCGCGGGTGGTGTCAACAGGGGTACCTGTACCGGTCGATGGAACGGTATTGCACCGCCAATTCCGGAACCTTCGTGTTTTCCCGCCCGATCTACGGAGATGAGAGTTGGAAACCGCATTACCTTGAATACGGAGTCATCCGATCCGACGGCAGCCTGTGGATCGGAGAGTTCGGCAACTGACGGCGGGCAATCTCGCCGCCAGCGCTCAGATGATGACGCCGTGGTCCTTGGCGAAGCTCTTCAGCTTGTCGCGCAGGCTGTGGTCGGCGCCGGTGTAGAGCCCGCTCATGTATTGCCGCAGCGCCCCGACATCCATCGAGCGCAGCATGGTCTTCACCGGCCCGACCGACGGCGGCGACATCGACAGGGTGCGGAAGCCGACGCCGATCAGCGCCATCGCGTCGAGCGGCCGGCCGGCCATCTCGCCGCAGATGCTGAGCGATACCTTGTGCCGCGTGCACTCGTCCACCAGCCGGCGCAGCACGCACAGCATCGACGGCGACAGCGGGTCGTAGCGGGTCGAGGTGCGCGGGTTGCCGCGGTCGGCGGCGAACAGATACTGGGTCAGGTCGTTGGAGCCGACCGACAGGAAGTCCAGCCGCGGCAGCAGCGCCGGCAGTTGCCACAACAGCGACGGCACCTCCAGCATGGTGCCGACGCGCAGGCCGCTGGGCGGGGCGATGCCCTGGACGGCCAGCCGCTTCAGCTCCAGATCCAGCAGGCGGCGGGCGGCGACGAACTCGGCCACCTCGGCGATCATCGGGAACATCACCGACAGCGGCCGGCCGGCGGCGGCCAGCAGCAGCGCCCGCAGCTGCTGGCGCAGCAGCGACGGATGGTCCAGCCCGATGCGGACGGCACGCCAGCCCAGCGCCGGGTTCTCCTCCTCGCCGCCGGTCATGTAGGGCAGCATCTTGTCGCCGCCGACATCGAGCGTGCGGAAGATGACCGGCCGGTCGCCGACCTCGTCCATGATGCGGGAATAGAGGTCGGTCTGCGCCTTCACGTCGGGGTAGGAGGCGCGCACCATGAAGGGGATTTCGGTGCGGTAGAGCCCGACCCCCTCGGCGCCGCTGGCGGTCAGGTGCGGCAGGTCGATCAGCAGGCCGCAGTTCAGCTGGATGGAGATCGGCACCCCGTCGCGCGTCACCGACGGGAACTTGCGGATCTCCGCGTACATCTGCTCCTTGCGGTGCTGCAGCGCCACCGCTTCGGCGAAGGTCATCTGGATGTCTTCGGCCGGGCGGATGAAGACCTGGCCGTGGTCGCCGTCGACGATCAGCTGGTCGAGCGGCTCGATCCGGTTCATCGCGTCGGCGGCCTGCACCACCGGGATGTTCAGCGCGCGGGCGACGATGCAGACATGGCTGGCCGGCGATCCCTCCTCCAGCAGCAGGCCGCGCAGGCGGGAGCGGTCGTAGTCCAGCAGCTCCGCCGGCCCCATCGAGCGGGCGACCAGGATCATGTCGTCGGGCAGGGTGCCGGCATCGGCGCCGTTGGTCTTGCCGGCCAGATGTTGCAGCAACCGGTTGGTCAGATCCTCCAGATCCATCAGCCGTTCCCGGATGTAGGGATCGGTCAGGTGGCTCATCCGGGCGCGGGTGTCGTTCTGCACCTGCTGCACCGCGGCCTCCGCGGTCAGGCCGACGCGGATCGCCTCGCGGATGCGCGACAGCCAGCCGCGGTCCTCGGCGAACATCCGGTAGGTTTCCAGGATGTCGCGCGGCTCGCTGAGGCCGGCCAGCGACGCCGCCTCCAGCAGGTCGTCGATGGCGCTGTGCATGGTCGACAGCGCCGCGTTGAAGCGCTCCAGCTCGGCGTCGGCATCCTCCGCCACCATCTGGCGGACGGTCAGCTGCGGCCGGTGGATGACGGCCAGCCCAATGGCCAGCCCGGCGCTCATCGCCGTGCCCGACAGGCGGGCCGGCAGCAGCACGGGATCGCCGGTGGTGGTGACCTCGACCGGGTTGACCAGCTCGCTCTGGGCCACCAGCTCGGCGACGACCATGGCGATGGTCTGGAGGGTCTCGACCTCCTCCTCGACATAGCGGCGGCGGTCCTTGTGCTGGATCACCAGCACGCCGCGCACCTTGCTGCCGCGCAGGATCGGCACGCCGGCCAGCGACTGGAACGGATCCTCGCCGGTTTCCGGCCGGTAGGCGAAGCTTGGGTGCGACGGCGCGTTGTCCATCGCCACCGGGCGGGCGTGGCCGGCGATGTAGCCGACGATGCCCTCGCCCACCCGAAGGCGGGTGTTGTGGACCGCGGTCTTGTTCAGACCCTCGGTGGAGAACAGCTCCAGCACCTCGCCGGCGCGCATGATGTAGCAGGAGCAGACGTCCGCCTTCATCTCCGCCGCGATCAGGGTGACGATCTTGTCCAGCCGGTCCTGACCCGACCCCGACCCGGCCATGATGTCGCGCAGCCGCGCGAGCAGCCGGCGCGACGAGGTGCCGTCGAACCGGTGGTGCCCCCCATCCCCGGCTCCCGTGTCGCCGGCTCCCGTGTCGAGGGTGTCGGTCATCGCTACAGCGCTCCCACCGGCGGCTCCGTCATCACCCCTGCCATCACCCCTGCCTTCGCTTCGAACGATGCATCATCGGCCGCCCGCCGCACCAGCGCCGATTCGGCCTGGGCGATCAATTCGGCGATGATGTCGGCCACCGGCTGCTCGCGGGTGACCAGCCCGACGCTCTGCCCGGCCATCAGCGAGCCGTTCTCGACGTCGCCCTCGATGACCGCGCGGCGCAGCGCGCCGGACCAGAAATGCTCGATCTCCAGCATGCCCTCGTCGCGGCTCATGGCGCCGGAATCAACCTTGCCGATGACCTCGCGCTGGAACTCCATGAAGCGCTTGGACGCCTCGTTCGCGAGCGCGCGCACCGGGATGACCGGAAAGCGCGGGTCGATCTGCACCGAGGGCTGGGCGTCGCGGGCCGACGCCCGGATGAAGGCCTGCTTGAAGTTGGGATGCGCCACGCTCTCGGTGGCGCAGACGAAGCGGGTGCCGACCTGGACGCCGGATGCCCCCAGCTCCAGGCAGGAGAGGATCGCCTCGCCCCGGCCGATGCCGCCGGCGAGGAACACCGGCACGTCGCGCAGCTCGGGCAGGATCTCCTGCGCCAGGACGGTGGTGGAGACCGGGCCGATGTGGCCGCCGGCCTCCGTCCCCTCGATCACCAGCGCGTCGGCGCCCTGCTTCACCAGCCGCCGGCCGGAGCCCAGCGTGGGGGCGAAGGCCATCGCCTTGGCCCCGCCGTCCTTGATGCGGCGCAGGGTGGCGCCCGTCGGCAGGCCGCCGGCGATCACCACATGGCCGACCGCCTGCTCGCGGCAGACGTCGAGCAACTGGTCCAGCGCCGGATGCATGTTGATCAGGTTGACGCCGAACGGCTTGGCCGTCAGCGCCCGCGTGCCGGCGATCTCGCGCGCAAGCTGGTCCGGGGCCATGGAACCGCAGGCCAGCACGCCGAAGCCGCCAGCGTTGGAGATGGCGGAGACCAGATGCCGTTCCGACACCCAGCTCATGGCGCCGCCCATCACGGCGGTGCGGGTGCCGAGGAACGCCCGTCCCCGCTGCCAGAGCCGGTCGAGCCGGGCCCGGGCCGCGGAGGCCGCCCCGGTGGCTGTCCCCAGGGGCGCCTCCGTGACCGCCGCATATGATATGGCGTCGGTCATGGCCGGCCCTTCCCTGCTGTCGCCGTCCCCGGCACCGGGGCCTCCACCCGCGCTCAGGCGGCGTCCAGGCCGTAGGCGGTGTGCAGCGCGCGCAGCGCCAGCTCCGCATACTCCTCGGCGATCAGGACCGAAATCTTGATTTCCGAGGTGGAAATGACCTGGATGTTGATGCCCTTGTCGGCCAGCGCCTTGAACATGCGCTGGGCGACGCCGGCATGGCTGCGCATGCCGACGCCGATGACCGACACCTTGACCACGTTGGCGTCCGACACGATGCGCTTGTAGTTCAGGGTGGACTGCGCGTCCTCCAGCACCTTGACGGCGCGGGCGATGTCCGCCTTGCCGACGGTGAAGGTCATGTCGGTCGACTTGCCGTCCTCCGACACGTTCTGGACGATCATGTCGACGTTGACGGCATTGTCGGTCAGCGGGCCGAAAATGGCGGCGGCGACACCCGGGCGGTCGGCGACGCCGACCAGGGTGATCTTCGCCTCGTCGCGGCTGTAGGCGATGCCGCTCACAATTTCCTTTTCCACGATCTCGTCCTCGTCAACAACCAGGGTTCCGGGAAGCGAACTGCCCGCCGCCGCTTCGAAACTCGACAGCACCTGCACGCGCACGCGGTGGTTCATCGCCATCTCGACCGAGCGGGTCTGAAGCACCTTGGCCCCCTGCGAGGCCAGCTCCAGCATCTCCTCGTAGGTGATCTTGTCGAGCTTGCGCGCCTTGGAGACGATGCGCGGGTCGGTGGTGTAGACGCCGTCCACGTCGGTGTAGATGTCGCAGCGGTCGGCCTTGACCGCCGCCGCCAGCGCGACCGCCGAGGTGTCGGAACCGCCGCGGCCCAGCGTGGCGATGCGCCCCTCGCCCGACACGCCCTGGAAGCCCGCGACCACGGCGACTTCGCCGGTCTGCAGGGACTTTTCCATCTCGGTGGTGTCGATGGAGACGATGCGCGCCTTGCCGTGGGTCTCGTCGGTGCGGATCGGAATCTGCCAGCCGGCCCAGGAGCGGGCGGGGATGCCCAGCGACTGCAGGGCGATGGCCAGCAGACCGGAGGTCACCTGTTCGCCGCTGGCGACGACCGCGTCGTATTCGCGCGCATCGTGCAGCTTGTCGATCTCGTTGCAGTATTTGACGAGCTGGTTGGTCACGCCGGACATCGCCGACACGACGACGGCGACCTGATGCCCCGCCTTGACTTCCTGCTCGACCTTCCGGGCCACGTTCTTGATCCGGTCGATGTCGCCGACCGACGTGCCTCCGAATTTCAGGACGATCCGCGCCATACCCCACACCATGTCTGGCCGCCCGGTCATGATGTCTCGGTCATGCGGGTCGGCTGTGCGCACCCCCGCTCCACCGTTGCCGGCGCGGGGCGGCGTATCCATACTCCGTCGCTGGAAGCGAGGCAAGTTGCCCGCACCCGTCCCACCACCCCGTTTATGGATTTTCAGCCATGCCCGCCTCGTCCTCCGCCTTCCCGCACGCGTCCGCAACCGCTTCAGGCGGGACGGTGGATCCGGAGGATGTCGCCCGCTTCTCCGCCATCGCCGCCGAATGGTGGGATCCGGCCGGCAAGTTCAAGCCGCTGCACCGGCTGAATCCGCTGCGCCTGGCCTATATCCGCGACGCCGTGTGCAAGCGGCTGGGCCGCGATCCGCTGGCGCCGAACCCGCTGGCCGGCTTGCGGGTGGTCGACATCGGCTGCGGCGGTGGCCTGCTGGCCGAACCGATGGCGCGGATGGGGGCGAGCGTGGTCGGCGTCGATGCGTCGGAGAGGAACGTACACACCGCAGCCGCCCACGCCGTCGAGACCGGCACCGTCGTCGACTACCGCGCCACCACCGCCGAGGCTCTGGCGGCCAGCGGCGAAAAATTCGACGTGGTGCTGGCGATGGAGGTGATCGAGCATGTCGCCGACGTGACCCTGTTCGTGAAGTCGCTGTCCGCGCTGCTGGCGCCGGGCGGCGTGCTGTTCCTGGCGACGCTGAACCGCACGCCGAAATCCTTCGCGCTCGCCATCGTCGGGGCGGAATACATCCTGCGCTGGCTGCCGCGCGGCACCCACAACTGGCGCCAGTTCCTGCGTCCGTCCGAACTGAACGCCGCCGTACGCGCGTACGGGCTGGGCGTACGCGACCTGACCGGCATCACGTACAACCCGCTGACCGCCGAGTTCCGGCTTAACGCGCGCGACCTGGACGTCAATTACATGGGGTGGGCCGAGCGGGTGTGAGGGGATCGCTCCGGGGAGCGAACCGATGCCCTGCGTCCGATGACTAAGCCCTCTCCCCCCTGGGGAGAGGGTTGGGTGAGGGGGCAGCGGCGACCGCAGGTCGTCGCCAGGGGATTGCCAAGGGGCAGTATGCCCCTTGGCGGCGCGCGATCCGCGCGCCGGCCCCCTCACCCTCCCCACGCCTGCGGCGCGGGTCCCCTCCCTCTCCCCAGGGGAGAGAGGGCCATCCCCGGTGCCGAACCTTGACCGCTGCCACCCGCTGGGGTCATATTTTCCTTCAAAATTTACTCTTATCTGAGCATTTTGGTTCGGAAGACGCTCGCCTCTGGCAATTTTGCGGGCACTGAAGGATTTCCGATGACTGCCACAGTGCGCGTCACCTCTGAGGATGAGCTACACGATTGGTTAAGCGACAAACCCGAATCGTGGGCGCAGGTAATCGCCAGCCGCGTAGCACTGCGTGTACTGCCGCTCATCGGATCAGTCACTGAGGCAAAATTAAGCGGAAAAATGGCTCCAGAACGCCGTGTGATTTCAGTTGCACGCGCGAACTTTATGTCTACCATAGCATGTGCTCAGCGAACCCATAAATCAATTAACGCTGCCACTAGCTTCATCGATAGCGCTGATGCAAGCGACGCATACGCTGCCTTCATCGCCGCTTACACTGCCTACGCTGCCTACGCTGCCTACGCTTCCGGCGACTTCGCCGCCGCCGACCTCGCCGCCAATACCGGTGCCGTCGCCGCCAGGATCAATCCAGACGTTATTTGGCGTTCCGTATCCGATGATGCGACTTGGCTGAAAACGACCGATGAGGCTCCTCCTCCGGAGCGTGGCGCTCTGTTGCTCCGGCAACCGCTTTGGCAGGACAGCGCCCCGGATTGGCTTCGCGCCGTCTGGAGCCAATTCGCCAACAGTTCCTTGGCCATCGAGCATGGATTCCAACCCTGGATCCAGTGGTATGAGGCACTGGCCTCGCTGGATGAGGGCAAGCCGCCACGGTGGGTGTTCAGCGACGCCTTGGCCCTACGCATCGCCACCCGACCCGACGAATGGTGGAATCGCCCGGCGAAAGAGGTCAACGCCGACATCGCCGACTGGCTGCGCGAGGAAACCGCGTCCGGTGATCGCCCCAACCCACAGGAAGAACTGAGCCAGGCGCTGGACGCCCTCCCCGCCCAGCAACCAGCACCCTATCTGTTCGACTGGCGCAACGGGCGCATGGAGGTTCTTCCACCCGACGCCCTGCCCGAGGATGGCGGGATCGCCCAGGATTACCTCGACGAGACGCGCGAGAAGGCCGACGACCTGCTCGAAGCCCTGGCCCGCAGCAACACCGATCCCACCATTGCCCGCAAGGTCGGCCGACTGCGGGAGGTTCTGACCGAACGCGCCGCTGATCTGCGCCCGGCACTGGTGGACTCACGCAGCATTTCGGTCGAACGCCTTGCCAAGGCACTCGACAACCCGCAGGACGCGGCAGAAATGCCGTCCCGCATTCTGGCCGATTTGGGCGACCTTGCCGACACCGCGCGCCGCCTGTGCAACTGCCTGCCCGCCCTGTGGCAGCGGGAAGCAGAGCGGTTGGCGAACGGCCTGACGCCGGACAGCGCATCCGACCTGCTCCATCACCTCGACGCGCTGCGCGACGGGATCAAGGACGCGGATATCATCGGGCCGGACGTGCAAGCGGCCTTCGACACCCTCTCCGAGGACAGCGCCGAACCGGATGCCGAGGATCTGCGGCGGCGGCGCATCGCGATGTTCGGCCTTACAGCCCGCAACCTGCTGACCACGCTGCTTCACGCCACCAAAGGATCCGCAACGGAGCTGGTGCGCTTTGCCAAGGATGTCCGCAAGGAACTCCGCCCTGAAATGGTCAAGGGAACGGCAAAGCTCATGATCGGTACAGGTGTCAGCATTACAGCCGCATACCTGTTCGTTACACTTCTTGCACCGACTACCGGCATCGCCAAATATTTCCCGGACATCGATAGAATCGTCCGAATCCTCGAAGCCATGAAAGCCGGCGAAGGCAAGCCCCCCACGCCGCCGCCGGGTGGCGAACCGCCCCTCAGTCCTCGTACACCGCCTCCAGCGGGACGGTCAGGTCCAACGCGGCCAGCATGACCGGCCCCTCGCGCACCATGTCGACGGTCCAGCCGGCACTGTCGCGGCGGTAGACCTCGACCAGACGCTCGCTCTGGGAGACCAGGACGATCTCGCGCAGGGACGGGATCTTCTGGTAGTTGGTCCGCTTCTCGCGGCGGTCGATGGCCTCGGTGCTGTCGAACAGCACCTCCACCACCAGCACCGGATCCTTGACCACATAGGGGTCGTCGTCGGCCGCGCAGGTCGCCACAATGTCGGGATAGTAGAAGGCATTCGCCGCCTCCACCCGGACCTTCACATCGTTGGTGAATGCGTCGCATCCACGGCGTAGCGCCGCCTGCCGGATCGCATACCCGAGACGCGCCACGATCCGTGCATGGTTCAGGCTCGCCCCGACCATGGCGAAGATCTCGCCGTCGACATACTCGTGACGCACCTCGGCGCTCCGTTCGGCGGCGAGATAATCCTGCGGCGAAATCCAGGGCTTGCGCTGCGCGTTTCCCATGGCCTTGGCCCCCGTTGATCTGGTCGGCGTGGCGCAAGTGTAGCAGCCGAGCCGGCCTCACACCAACTGGGGCGCCCGCCGGCAAAGAAAAAGGGCCGCGCACGTCCCCGTGCGGCGGCCCCTTCGGCATGCTGTCCCCGAACCGGCGGCCCGTCAGTTGGACGGGGTCGGCTCGTGCTGGGTCAGAAGCGCGTACATCGCGTCGCCGGATTCGGCTCCGCGCAATTTCTCGCACATGGACTGGTCGCGCAGCAGGCGCGACACCCGGGCGAGCGCCTTCAGATGGTCGGCTCCCGCCTGTTCCGGGGCGAGGAGGAGGAAGATCAGGTCGACCGGCTGCTCATCGATCGCGTCGAAATCGATGGGCCGCTCCAGGCGGGCGAAGACGCCGTGGACGCGGGTCAGGCTGGACAGCTTGCCGTGCGGGATGGCGATGCCATGGCCCACGCCGGTCGTGCCCAGCCGTTCCCGCTCCAGCAGGACGTCGAAGATCGCCCGCTCGTGCTGACCGGTCAGCTCGGACGCTTTGCGCGCCATCTCCTGCAGGGCCTGCTTCTTGTTGCCGGCCTTCAGGTTCGGGAGGATGGCGTGCGGGGAGATGAGGTCGAGCATGACGCTTCTTGACCGGGGGGAGGGGGTCGGCGCCGTCAGGCGCCGGCCTTCTCCGCCGGATCGACCCAGCCGATGTTCCCGTCGGCGCGGCGGTAGACCATGTTCAGCCGTCCATGCGCACCGTTGTGGAACATCAGGGCGGGAGCCTGCGCCAGCTCCAGCCGCATCACCGCTTCGCTGACCGACAGGGTGGCGATGCTGGTCTCCATCTCGGCCACGACCATCGGCTGGTGGGCACCGTCGACCGGGGCCTCCACCTCGTCGTGATGATCCTCGGCCTCGGCCTCCAGGATCTGGTAGCGGGCCGGGATGGCGGCGCCGTTCTCGATCGCGTGGTGATCGCGCAGACGGCGCTTGTAGCGGCGCAGGCGCTTGGCCAGCTTGTCGCAGGCGATGTCGAAGGCGGGGTAGGGTTCGGTGGCCTCGCCGGCGCTCTGCAGGACGATTCCCCGGCTCACATGAACCTGGATGTCGGCCTTGTAGAGATGCGCGTCCTTGGTCAGGACGACGTTCGCTTCGATCGGCTTGTCGAAGTACTTGCCGACCACGGCGGTCAGGCTGTCGGCCACATGGGTGCGCAGAGCGTCACCCACGTCGAGCTGCTTGCCTTTGACGGAGAGTTGCATGGTGGAACGTTTCCAAAAATTGGTCCGCTGGGGACGGTGTAGAGACGGCGTGTGTGGATGCTGGTCCGCCGCTTGCGGCCCGGGACGATAGGCAAGGGTAGACAGGCTGTCAATCGAGCCCACCTTTGCCCGGCCCGGCTACATGCGTGACATCTTGGCACGTCGTCGCTGCACCGATGACGGTATTTTCATCGCTTCACGATACTTCGCGACCGTCCTTCGTGCAATGTCGATCCCCTCCGCCCGGAGGATCTCCACCAGTTTATCGTCGGACAGCACATCCTCGGGCTTTTCGGCGTCGATCATCGTCTTGATCCGGTGCCGGACCGCCTCGGCGGAATGGGACGCCTGGCCGTCCGCCCCCTGGATGGCGGAGGTGAAGAAGTATTTCAGTTCGAAGACGCCGCGCTGGGTCGCCATGAACTTGTTGGTGGTGACGCGGCTGACCGTGCTCTCATGCATGCCGATGGCCTCGGCGATGTCGCGCAGGATCAGCGGCCGCAGATGCGAGACGCCATGGATGAAGAAGGCGTCCTGCTGGCGGATGATCTCGCTCGCCACCTTCAGGATGGTGGTGGCGCGCTGGTGCAGCGACTTGACCAGCCAGTTCGCCGACTGGAACCGCTCGGAGATGTATTCCTTGTCGGCCTTGTTCCTGGCCCCGTCGGAGATGCGGGCGAAATAGCGGTGGTTGACCAGCACCCGCGGCAGGGTGTCGGGGTTGAGGTCGATCAGCCAGCCGCCGCCGGGGTTGGGGCGCATCAGGATGTCGGGGGTGACCAGCTGGGCCGGGGTGTGGTCGAAGGCCAGCGCCGGCTTCGGGTTCAGCTTGCGGATGTCGACGACCATGTCGGCGACGTCCTCGGCATCGACGCCGCAGACCTTCATGATGGCCGGCAGGTTGCGGGCGGCCAGAAGCTCCAGATTGTCGAGCAGCGCCGCCATCGCCGGGTCGAGCCGGTTCTTCTCGCGCAGCTGGATGGCCAGGCATTCCTTCAGCGAGCGGGCGAAGATGCCGGGCGGGTCGAAGCGCTGGCAAACGGCCAGCACCCGTTCCACCCGGTCGGCACCGCAGCCGAGCTGCTCGGCCAGCGCCTGCGCGTCGAAGCCGACCAGCCAGCCGGCCTCGTCCAGCATGTCGATCAGGGCCAGCCCGATCAGCTGGTCGCCCAGGTCGGTCACGTCGATCTTCAGCTGTTCGGTCAGATGGTCGCGGAGGTTCTTCTCGCTGGTCAGGGTCGCTTCGAGGTTGCTGTCGTCGTCCTCGAAGCCGCTGCGGCCGCCGCGCTCGCCGTAGGAGCCGTAGACCTCGCTGCCGCCGTCCGACCCGTCGGAGAAGCGGTCGTCGCCGTAGACATTCTCGAAATCGGTGTCGAGCGGCGATTCCGACGAGGAGACCATGGTGTCCGACGAGGTCATCTCCACGGTGTCGCGGGTGCGCCCGTCGGACGGCGGCAGCGCCGGCCCGTCGTCGCGGCCGTTCAGCCCGTCGATGCTGAGGCCGTTGGCCTCCATGCCGCCGGGGCCGTCCAGCCCGCCCGGCACATCGCCGCCGTCCGCCGGACCCGCCGGGTCGCTGCCGCCGTCGCCGGGGCCGCTGTCACGCTCCAGCAGCGGGTTCTGCTCGATCTCGCGGTCCACGAAGTCCGACAGCTCGATGTTCGACAGCTGCAGCAGCTTGATGGCCTGCTGCAGCTGCGGCGTCATCACCAGTGTCTGGGCCTGTCGGAGGTCGAGACGTTGAGCAAGCGCCATGGCTGTTGAACCGGGACCAGTGGGAACGGAGGGCTACAGACTGAACCGGTCGCCGAGATAGACCCGGCGCACGCCCTCGTGCGCCACGATCTCGTCCGGCCGTCCCTCCATTAGTACCACACCATCGTGCAAAATGTATGCCCGATCGACGAGGTCGAGCGTTTCCCGCACATTGTGGTCGGTGATCAGCACGCCGATGCCGCGGTCGCGCAGGTGCCCGACCAGCTCGCGGATGTCGTTCACCGCGATCGGGTCGATGCCGGCCAGCGGCTCGTCGAGCAGGATGAAGTGGGGCTGGCCGGCCAGCGCGCGGGCGATCTCCACGCGGCGCCGCTCGCCGCCCGACAGGGCCAGGGCGGGAGCGCGGCGCAGGTGGGTGACCGAGAATTCGGCCAGCAGCTCGTCCAGCATCGCCTCGCGCGCGTCGCGGTCGCTCTCCACCACCTCCAGCACCGAGCGGATGTTGTTCTCCACCGTCATGCCGCGGAAGATCGAGGCCTCCTGCGGCAGATAGCCGATGCCGAGCCGGGCGCGGCGGTACATCGGCAGCGCGGTGATGTCCTGCCCGTCCAGCGTGATCGTGCCGGCATCGGCGGCGATCAGCCCGGTGATCATGTAGAAGCAGGTGGTCTTGCCGGCGCCGTTGGGGCCGAGCAGCCCGACCGCCTCGCCGCGCTGGACGCTGAGCGAGACGTCGCGCACCACCGGCCGTTTCTTGAAGGATTTGCCGAGATGCTGTGCCACCAGCCCCTCGGTCGGCGTGGCAGCCGGCGGGTTGGCCGGGGAGGGGCCGGATGCGGGGGTTCCGGCGGGAGCGGCGCCGGGTCCGTTGGCGGTCAGCACGCTCACGGCTTCTTGCCTGCCGCTGCACCCGGCTGGTCGCCGGGGATCAGCAGGCCGCTGACCCGGCCGCCGGCATCGCGGCCGGCGATGACGCGGTTGATCTTGGTCGTCATGTTCATCTCGGCGGCTTCGCCGTTCAGCTGGTTGTCGCCGCGGGTGATCTTCACGTTGCCGATCAGCACCGCGACGTTGTCGGCCACCGAATAGACCAGCTTGTCGGACAGCGCCACGTCGGTCGGGGTGGTCACCACCACGTTGCCGGCGCCGTCGATCCGCTCCATCTGGGTGGTGCCGTCGGGCGATTTCTTCAGCCGGCCGATCAGCACGTCGGCGCGCAGCCGGTCGGTGCCGCGCACCGCCACCGCGTCGCCGCGGGCCACCGTCAGCTCGCGCGCCTCGTAATATTCCAGGCTGTCGCGGGCGGTGACCACGTCCTTGGTGGTGACCAGCTTCAGATCCTTGCCGGTGACCACCGCCACCTGCTTGTCGACGTCGTAGACGCCATGGTCGCCGAACACCTGCTGGGTCGGGCTGACGACGCGGACATTGCCGTCGGCGACCAGCTGGAACACCTCGTTCCCCTTGCCGGGCACCTCGCGGTAATAGGCGGTCAGCACGTCGGCGAAGACGGTCGAGTCGTTGCGCTTGGCCGAGGCGTTGCCGCGCGCCACATAGGCGCGCACGTCCTGGTGCCATTCGATCGCCTGGTCGGCGTTGATCTCCACCGGCTGCTTGCCGCCCATGCCGGGCAGTCCCTGGGCGAAGGCCGGGGAGACGGCGGAGGAGAGGAGGGTGGGAACCGCCAGGGCCAGACCGGCGGCCAGCGCCGCGGCCGGCAGACGGGGGACGGTGCGGAATGGCGACCGTTGGGACGTCACGGCTTCTTGCTCCCGGGGCGTTCGGCGGCCTGGACTGCGGCCTTCGACTGGTTGAGGAAGACGACGCTCTTGCCGCGGTCCGTCATGCGGAAACCGATGGCGTTGATCTCGCCCTGCGGCCCCTGGCCGGCCACCGCCTGGTCGCCCCAGGCGTTGCCCTTGCGGATGTCGGCCTCGGCCTCGCTGGTGGTGAACTCGTTGCCGTCGTCGCGCAGGACATGGACGTTGCCGCGCATCAGCAGAATGCCGGTGACCTGGTTGTACCAACCCTTGTCGGACCGCATGGTCACCCAGGTGCCGGCGGTCTCGGTCATCTCCGCCTGCGGATCGTCGAGCAGGACGATGTCCGGCTGGTCGGTCGACTTGTCGGCCTTGGCCGCCACCAGGGAGAAGGGCTGGTTGTGTTCGTCCAGGCTGAAATAGCGCGGCTTCAGCATCTCGCTCTGTCCGGCGTCGGCGGCGATGCGCGGCGCCTGCGGGCTGTTCAGCGACGGCCAGGCGGCGAGCAGCGCCATCATCGCCAGCGCCGCTGCCGGCAGGACGAACTTCATGGCCGAGACGAAGCGGCTGTAGACGCGGCTGACCGGCCGGGTGTCGCGTCGCCGGTGGGCGCGCAGCACGGCTGCCGGCTCCGCCGCGGCGGTCCGGTCGCGTCCGGCGCGATCCGCGGCCTTGTGGTCGGCCGCCTTCTGGTTGGCTGGCGCGCGCTCGGCTGCGGTGCGGTCGGGGATGCGCAGGTCGTCCAGGCTCAAATCTCGGTCCCTCCGGCTCGGCGCGTGGCTACCATCATGGACGTTTCCATCATGGACATGTCCATCATGGACGGGGCGGCGTCAGGCGGCCCCTGCCCGCAGGCAATCGTGGATGTGCACGATGCCCAGCGGCCGGTCTGCCTCGATCACGAACAAGGTGGTGATCTTCTTCTCGTTCATCTCGCGCAGCGCCTCGACGATCAGCGCCTTGGGGCGGATGGTCTTGGGCCGCGGCGACATGATGCTGTCGGCGCGCTCCGCCAGAAGCTCCGGCGTCAGATGACGGCGCACGTCGCCGTCGGTGATGATCCCGACCAGCGCCCCCGCCTCGTCGGTCACCCCGACGCAGCCGAGCCGCTTGGCCGTCATCTCGAAGATGACGTCGGACAGCGGCGAGTCAAGACGGCACAGGGGCAAATCGGCGCCCGCATGCATGATGTCCGTCACCTTCAGCAGGGCGCGGCCGAGCTGGCCGCCGGGGTGGAACTCGCGGAAATCGGCGGCGGAGAAGCCGCGCCGTTCCAGGAGCGCCACCGCCAGGGCGTCGCCCAGCGCCAGCATCATGGTGGTGGAGGTGGTCGGCGCCAGCCCCAGCGGGCAGGCCTCCGGCACCGGCGGCAGGATCAGCGCCACGTCCGACTGCTCGGCCAGCGACGACGCCGCCTTGCGCGTCATGCCGATCAGCGGGATGCCGAAGCGGCGGGTGTAGGCGATGATGTCGGCCAGCTCGTGCGTCTCGCCGGAGTTGGACAGGGCGATCACCGCGTCGATCCTGGCGATCATGCCGAGGTCGCCGTGGCTCGCCTCGCCCGGATGGACGAAGAAGGCCGGCGTTCCGGTCGACGCCATGGTCGCGGCGATCTTGCGGGCGACATGGCCGGACTTGCCCATGCCGCTGACGACCACCCGGCCCTCGATGCCGTGCAGCAGGTCGAGCGCCCGGATGAAGGCGCCGTCGAGGCTGTCGGCCAGCGTCACCAGCGCCTCCGCCTCGGTCCGCAGGACGCGGACGGCGCAGGCGATGTCGCGGTTCTCCGCGGTGCTCGATTCATCTGGAGCGGCGGAGCCGCTGTCGAGCGAGCCGGCGGAGCCGCCGGTCGGGCTGGACGTCATCACACTGGTCAAGGCGGTCGATGCCTTCCGTTCAAAGGCCCGCGAAGGAGCCGTTCACACCGCACCGGCCGCACCGCCGGCACGCCAAAGACGGCGGCCGCCACACCCCTTCGGGCGGGCGGCAGCCGCGGCCAGTATGCCCACCGGCGGGCGCGGGGTCAAATCCACGGCCCCGCCGCGGAGGCGTTACCGGGGCCGCCCCCGATGCGCCGGGGGTCAGTGCGCCAATATGTCCGGGGTTTCCCAGCCGCCGAGGTCCAGCTCGCCGCGGGCCGGCAGGAAGTCGAAGCAGGCCCGGGCCAGATGGGTGCGGCCCTCGCGCGCCAGCATGACGTCCAGCTTCGCCTTCAGGTCGTGCAGGTGGAGCACGTCGGAGGCGGCGTACTTCATCTGGTCGGTGGTGAGGTCGGCGGCGCCCCAGTCGGAGGATTGCTGCTGCTTGGACAGCTCCACCCCCAGCAGATCCTTGCACAGATCCTTCAGCCCGTGGCGGTCGGTGAAGGTGCGGACCAGCTTGGAGGCGACCTTGGTGCAATAGACCGGCTGGCAGCCGACGCCGAGATAGGCCTTCATCACCGCCACGTCGAAGCGGGCGAAATGGAACAGCTTGGTGACGTCTGGGCTGGCCAGCAGGCGCTTCAGGTTCGGCGCCTCGTAGCGGCCGGGGCGGAACTGGACCAGATGGACGGCGCCGTCGCCGGCCGACAGCTGCACGAGGCACAGACGGTCGCGGTGGGGATTGAGCCCCATCGTCTCGGTGTCGATGGCGACGCAGTTGTCGCGGGCGCCGGCGGCGAGGTCGAGGCCGTCGGGGAGGTCGCCGTCATGAAGGTCGATGGGCATGGTGGAATCCCGGGTGGGTAAGGCCCCCGGCCACGGACCCTAGAAACGACGAACGCCGCTCTGCACGGCCTCCCTCTTGATCGAAGGAGCTGTGCATGCGGCGCAGCCGGGTAGAAAGAAATGGTGCCCAGGAGAAGACTCGAACTTCCACGACATTTCTGCCACAGGTACCTGAAACCTGCGCGTCTACCAATTCCGCCACCTGGGCTCGGTGCTCGGTGTGTGGGCGGTTGTTTAATGATCCGGCCGGGGAGCGTCAACAGCTTTTTTCCGGCCCCTTCATTTTTTTGCCGCATCGCGGGTTTCCGTCCCGATTGCCCCGCCCGCGGCGATGCAGTCCCTAGCCTGCCGCCGGGGCTTTGGTTATAAGCATCCCCTCAGTTTCATGGTGACACACAGTCGGACGACGCGCGGGGGCGCGCGGCAGCGCGAAAGCCCCCTTCCGGCGCGCAACGGCACGGGAGACGGTCGATGTCCTATCGCACTCAGGTAATCACGGTGTTCGGCGGTTCGGGCTTCATCGGCCGCCACCTGATCCGGCGCCTCGCCAAGTCGGGCGCGGTCGTCCGCATCGCCACCCGCAACCCGGGCAAGGCGGCCTTCCTGAAGACGGCCGGCGCCGTCGGCCAGATCGTGCCCTTCGCAACCGATTGCGCCAAGGACGAGTCGGTCGCCCGCGCGCTGCAGGGGGCGGACGTCGCCATCAACCTGCTGGGCGTGCTGTACGAGCGGGGAAGCCAGAGCTTCCAGGCCGTGCATGTCGACGCGGCCGCCCGCATCGCCCGGCTGGCCAAGGCCGCCGGCGTCGGCCGGCTGGTCCATCTCTCCGCCATCGGCGCCGACGCCGCCTCGCCCGCGGCCTATGCCCGGTCCAAGGCGGCCGGCGAGCAGGCGGTGCTGGCCGCCTTCCCGACGGCGACGATCCTGCGCCCGAGCATCGTCTTCGGACCGGAGGACAATTTCTTCAACAAGTTCGCGGCGATGGCGCAGAAGGCCCCGGTCCTGCCGCTGATCGGCGGCGGCAAGACCCGCTTCCAGCCGGTCTATGTCGGCGACCTCGCCGATGCGGTCGTCGCCGCGCTGGATCTCGACGGCGCCAGGGGCAAGACCTACGAGCTGGGCGGCCCGCGGGTCTACAGCTTCAAGGAGCTGCTGGAGCTGATGCAGAAGGACATCCAGCGTCATCGCCCGCTGGTGACGCTGCCCTGGAACGTCGCCGAATCGCTGGCCGGCTTCCTGGAGAAGATCCCGGTGCTGGCCCCGGCGCTGACCCGCGACCAGGTGGCGATGCTGAAGCGCGACACCGTCGTCGCGCAAGGCGCCCTGGGTTTCAAGGATCTCGGCATCACCGAACTCGCCAGCTGCGAGGTGATCCTGCCGACCTACCTGTCGCGCTTCATCGTCGGCGGCAAATACAACGGCCAGACCGGCAACGCGCACTGAGCGCCGAAGCCCGCGACCGGACATCGAAACCGAAAGCCCCGGCCCGCGCGCCGGGGCTTTCGCATTTCCGGCGCATTTCCGGCACGGGGCGTGACGGCGCCGGGCATGGCACGCCCGATCCATCGGCGCTTGAATTCCCCGGCCGCCGCGGTCATCTGGGCGTTTCCACAGGCGATGGGATCGGGAATGACTGGCGCAGAGGAGATCCGGGATGCTGGGGGCCGGGATGCCGAGGGCCGGGTGGCGGAACAGGCCGCCGCCGCGCGCTGGGCGACCGTCACCGCCTTCTTCCTGAACGGCACCGTCTTCGGCGTCTGGGCGACCCAGATCCCGCTGCTGAAGAGCCGGCTCGACCTCAGCGCCGCGGTGCTGGGGGTGGCGCTGCTCTGCCTGGCGGCCGGCGCCCTGACGGCGATGATCGCCAGCGGGCCGCTGCTGGGACGGCTGGGCAGCGCGCCGGTGACGCGGGCGACGGCGCTGCTGTTCGCCGGGCTGCTGCCGCTGCCGGCTCTGGTGCCGGATGTGGTGACGCTGTGCATCGTGCTGGCGCTGTTCGGCGCGTCGGGCGGCACCATGGACGTCGCCATGAACGCGCAGGGCGCGCTGGTCGAGCGGCGGCTCGGCCGGCCCATCATGTCGTCGCTGCACGGGATGTGGAGCCTCGGCGGGCTGGCCGGGGCTGGGCTGGGCGGGCTGCTGCTGCCGCTGATGCCGGCGGCGGCCCAGGCCGGACTGGTGTCGGCCGGCCTGCTCGCCCTGTTCATGGCGGTGCAGGGGCGCTTCCTGCCCGACCGCAACGCCGCGGGCGGCGGGCTGGTGCTGCCCGACCGCAAGACCCTGCTGCTCGGGCTGCTGGCCGCCCTGTCCTTCATGAGCGAGGGCGCCATCCTCGACTGGAGCGCCATCCATCTGCGCGACGACCTGGGGGCGCCGGCCTCGCTGGCCGGCATGGGCTTCGGCGTGTTCTGCGCCGCCATGGCGGCCGGGCGCTTCAGCGGCGACCGGCTGCGCCATCGTTTCGGCGGCGACGCGCTGATGCGGGTCGGCGGGGTGCTGGCGGCGGCCGGGCTCGGGCTGGTGCTGGCGGCGGGGCTCTGGGCGGGCCTCCCGGACGATCTGGCGCCGCTGCTGGCGGTGGCCGGCTTCGGGTTGACCGGGATCGGCCTGTCGAACATCGTCCCGGTGCTGTTCAGCGCCGCCGGGGCGGTGGAGCGCGGGCGGGCCGACCATGCCGTCGCCGCGGTCTCCACCATGGGCTATACCGGGGTGCTGGTCGGGCCGCCGCTGGTCGGCTTCATCGCCGAGGGCACCAGCCTCGCCACCGCCTTCGGCCTGATCGCCGTCCTCGCCCTGTTCGTCGCCGCTGCCGCGGCGCGCGCGGTGCCGCGGCAGCCGTAGGCCGGACGGATCTAGAGATACAGGAACGCCAGCATGCCGGTGCCGATGGCGATGCGGTACCAGCCGAAGGGGGCGAAGCCGTAGCGGCCGACGAAATCGACCAGCGTCCTGACCACCAGTGCTGCGGCGATGAAGGCGGTGACGAAGCCGACCAGGATCAGCAGGCCGCTGTCCAGGCTCATCACCGACCAGTTCTTGTAGAGGTCGTAGGCGGTGGCGCCGGCCATCGTCGGCACCGCCAGGAAGAAGGAGAACTCCGCGGCGGCGCGGCGGTCGACCCCCATCAGCAGGGCACCCAGGATGCTGGCGCCCGAGCGCGACACCCCCGGCACCAGCGCCAGGCACTGGCAGAAGCCGATCTTGAGCGCCAGCGGGGCCGGGAAATTCTCGATCCGGTGATAGCGCGCGGTCGGGACCAGCCGTTCCACCACCAGGATGGCGACTCCGCCCAGGATCAGGGCGATGCTGACCACGGTGGGGTTGAACAGCAGCGTCTTGATGACGCCGTGCAGCCCGGCGCCCAGCACCATCGCCGGCAGGAAGGCGATCAGCACCGCCATCACGAAGCGCCGGGCGCCGGGATCGTCCTTCAGCCCCGTGGCGACATGCCACAGCCTCTGGAAATAGACGACGCAGATCGCCAGAATGGCGCCGAGCTGGATCACCACCTCGAACACCTTGCCGGGCGGGCCCTGGAATCCCAGCAGCTCGTCCAGCATGATGAGATGTCCGGTCGAGGAGACCGGCAGGAACTCGGTCAGTCCCTCGACCAGACCCATCAGGGTGGCGTCCAGATATTGATCGATCATCATCGCGGGCCCGCAGCCTTCGGCACAATTGATATGCGGGCGCTTATAGCAGGCCAGGGCCACGCTTGGCGACGGCGAGGGATCGGTACCCCTCTTTGCGCGATAGTCTCGTTTCGGAACTAATTTTCTATCTCACTTTTGTGTCGCACCATGACCATGCCTGTGCATTGCAGGTCTGCCGGAAAAAAGGTCAACAAACAGTACCTATCGGTTCTTTTGTGCTTTCGCAGGCGCGGTACATGCGTTATATGACGAGCGTCCGCCACTTCGCGGACATTCGGTTTCAACCCAGCCGGTCGGTGCAGGCCCCTGCCGCAGCCCCCGGTCAGGCGACGTCCCCGCGACAGCCCGCGGGGCGGCGAAGCGAAGGAGCAAAGGTCATGGCGAACCAGAAGATGTTGGGCTTCGTGCACACCGCGCAGAAGATGCCCGACAAGCGGTCCGCCGCCGACCGCCGCCAGGACTTCGCGGAGATCTATGCCCGCTTCAGCGACGAGCGCGCCAACGAGCAGGCCAACCGCTGCTCGCAGTGCGGCGTTCCCTTCTGCCAGGTGCATTGCCCGGTCTCCAACAACATCCCCGACTGGCTGAAGCTGACGGCGGAAGGCCGGCTGGAGGAGGCCTACGAGGTCTCCCAGGCCACCAACAACTTCCCGGAAATCTGCGGCCGCATCTGCCCGCAGGACCGGCTGTGCGAAGGCAATTGCGTCATCGAGCAGTCGACCCACGGCGCCGTCACCATCGGCTCGGTCGAGAAGTACATCAACGACACCGCCTGGGAGAACGGCTGGGTCAAGCCGCGCACCCCCGCCCGCGAACTCGGCCTCTCGGTCGGCGTGATCGGCGCCGGCCCGGGCGGGCTGGCCGCCGCGGAGGAACTGCGCGCCAAGGGCTACGAGGTCCATGTCTACGACCGCTACGACCGCATGGGCGGCCTGCTGGTCTACGGCATCCCCGGCTTCAAGCTGGAGAAGGACGTCGTCGCCCGCCGGGTCCAGCGGCTGGCCGATGCCGGCGTGATCTTCCACCCGAATTTCGAGGTCGGCCGCGACGCCACCCTGGCCGAGCTGCGCGAGCGCCATGTGACGGTCCTGATCGCCACCGGCGTCTACAAGGCCCGCGACATCGAGGCCCCCGGCGCGGGGCTGAGGAACATCGTGCCGGCGCTGGATTACCTCACCGCCTCCAACAAGGTCGGGCTGGGCGACTCGGTTCCGGCTTATGAGGACGGCTCGCTGAACGCCGCCGGCAAGAAGGTGGTGGTGCTGGGCGGCGGCGACACCGCGATGGACTGCGTGCGCACGGCGATCCGCCAGGGCGCCACCTCGGTCAAGTGCCTGTACCGCCGCGACCGCAAGAACATGCCGGGCTCGCAGCGCGAAGTGGCGCATGCCGAGGAGGAGGGCGTCGAGTTCGTCTGGCAGGCCGCGCCTGAGGCCTTCACCGGCAACGACGTCGTGACCGGCGTGCGCGCGGTCCGCATCCATCTGGGCGTCGCCGACGCCACCGGCCGCCAGACCCCGCAGGTGATCGAGGGCTCCGAATTCACCGAGCCGGCCGATCTGGTCATCAAGGCGCTGGGCTTCGAGCCGGAGGATCTGCCGGGCATGTTCGGCTCGCCGGACCTGACCGTCACCCGCTGGGGCACGCTGCTGGTCGACCACCGCACCAAGATGACCGGTCTGGACGGCGTGTTCGCCGCCGGCGACATCGTGCGCGGCGCCTCGCTGGTGGTGTGGGCCATCCGCGACGGCCGCGACGCCGCCGAGGCGATGCACGCCTACGCCCAGACCGTCGGCATGCCCAAGCTGGCGGTCGCGGCGGAGTAAGGCGCTCCCGTCGCAAGGCCGCCTGCCCCCTCCCCGACCCTCCCCCGCTTCGCGGGAGAGGGTGCCTTACGGGAAGGCGGCGGCAGTCCCCTCTCCCGCGATCGGACCGGCCTTTGGCCGGCCGAGGCGGGGGAGGGTTAGGGAGGGGGCAACAGTCTCCCACCCAAGTTCGCCATCAGTACCACCGTCTACCCCAGGGGGCCTTCCCTTCGGTCCCCCAGGTCAACGTCCAGACTGTGAAAGGGTCGTTCCATGACCACCGAGTTGAACCAGGGTGAGCAGTTCGTCGCCGACTTCCGCGCCAACGCCGCGGCGCTGACCACTGCCCACGCCTACAATCCGGCCGACGAGCACGACGCCTGCGGCGTCGGCTTCATCGCCGCGATCGACGGCAAGCCCCGCCGTTCGGTGGTCGAGAAAGGCATCGAAGCCCTGAAGGCGGTCTGGCACCGCGGCGCGGTCGATGCCGACGGCAAGACCGGCGACGGCGCCGGCATCCATGTCCAGGTGCCGCAGAAGTTCTTCAAGGACCACGTCAAGATCATCGGTCACCTGCCGCCGGAGAACAACCTGGCGGTCGGCCAGGTCTTCCTGCCGCGCATCAGCCTGGACGCGCAGGAAGCCTGCCGCTGCATCGTCGAGACCGAGATCCTGGCCTTCGGCTATTACATCTATGGCTGGCGTCAGGTGCCGATCAACGTCGACATCATCGGCGAGAAGGCCAACGCCACCCGGCCCGAGATCGAGCAGATCATCGTCGGCAACAGCAAGGGCGTGTCGGACGAGCAGTTCGAGCTCGACCTCTACATCATCCGCCGCCGGATCGAGAAGGCGGTCCATGGCGAGCAGATCACCGACTTCTACATCTGCTCGCTGTCGGCCCGCTCGATCATCTACAAGGGCATGTTCCTGGCCGAACAGCTCTCCACCTTCTATCCCGACCTGACCGACGACCGCTTCGAGTCGGCCTTCGCCATCTACCACCAGCGCTATTCGACCAACACCTTCCCGACCTGGCCGCTGGCCCAGCCCTTCCGCATGCTCGCCCACAACGGCGAGATCAACACGCTGAAGGGCAACGTCAACTGGATGAAGGCGCACGAGACCCGGATGGAGCATCCGGTGTTCGGCGGCAACATGGGCGACCTGAAGCCGGTGATCGGCGTCGGCCTGTCGGATTCGGGCGCGCTCGACACCGTGTTCGAGGTGATGGTCCGCGCCGGCCGCAGCGCGCCGATGGTCAAGATGATGCTGGTGCCGCAGGCGCTGACCAGCTCGCAGACCACGCCGGACAACCACAAGGCGCTGATCGCCTACTGCAACTCGGTGATGGAGCCGTGGGACGGCCCGGCCGCGCTCGCCATGACCGACGGCCGCTGGGTCGTCGGCGGCATGGACCGCAACGGCCTGCGCCCGATGCGCTACACCATCACCAGCGACGGGCTGATCATCGGCGGGTCCGAGACCGGCATGGTCAAGATCGAGGAGAACCAGGTGGTCGAGAAGGGCCGCCTCGGCCCGGGCGAGATGATCGCCGTCGATCTCCAGGCCGGCAAGCTGTTCAACGACCGCGAGCTGAAGGACCATCTGGCCGGGCAGAAGCCGTGGAACCAGTGGGTCAAGAACACCACGCACCTGGACGAGCTGGTCAAGACCGCCGCGCTGAAGGGCGAGGCGTCGGAGATGGAGAAGGCCGAGCTGCGCCGCCGCCAGATGGCCTTCGGCCTCGCCATGGAGGACATGGAGCTGATCCTCCACCCGATGGCGGAGGACGGCAAGGAGGCCATCGGCTCGATGGGCGACGACAGCCCGATCGCCGTGCTGTCCGACAAGTATCGCGGCCTGCATCATTTCTTCCGCCAGAACTTCTCCCAGGTCACCAACCCGCCCATCGACTCGCTTCGCGAGCGCCGGGTGATGAGCCTGAAGACGCGGCTCGGCAATCTCGGCAACATCCTGGACGAGGATGAGAGCCAGACCCGGTTGCTGCAACTCGACAGCCCGGTGCTGACCACCGCCGAATTCCGCGCCATGCGCGAGTATATGGGCGAGACGGCGGCCGAGATCGACGCGACCTTCCCGGTGGAGGGCGGCCCCGACGCCCTGCGGGACGCGCTGCGCCGCATCCGCCAGGAGACCGAGGACGCGGTGCGCGGCGGCGCCAACCACGTCATCCTGACCGACGAGGCGATGGGGCCGGAGCGCGCCGCCATCCCGGCGATCCTGGCGACCGGCGCGGTCCACACCCACCTGATCCGCTCCAACCTGCGCACCTTCACCTCGCTGAACCTGCGCACGGCGGAATGCCTGGACACCCATTACTTCGCGGTGCTGATCGGCGTCGGCGCCACCACCGTCAACGCCTATCTGGCGCAGGAAGCGGTGGCCGAGCGCCAGCGCCGCGGCCTCTTGGGCTCGCTGTCGCTGGAAAAGGCGATGACGAACTACAAGAAGGCGATCGACGACGGCCTGCTGAAGATCATGTCCAAGATGGGCATCTCGGTCATCAGCAGCTATCGCGGCGGCGGCAACTTCGAGGCCATCGGCCTCAGCCGCGCCCTGGTCGCCGAGCATTTCCCGGCGATGGTCAGCCGCATCTCCGGCATCGGCCTGAACGGCATCCAGAAGAAGGTGCTGGAGCAGCATGCGCTGGCCTATGCCGGCGAGGCGCTGCCGCTGCCGGTCGGCGGCTTCTACCGCTTCCGCAAGTCGGGCGACCGCCATGGCTGGGAGGGCGGCATCATCCACACCCTCCAGCAGGCCGTCACCAACGACAGCTACACCACCTTCAAGAAGTATTCCGAGCAGGTGAACAAGCGGCCGCCGATGCAGCTGCGCGACCTGCTGGAGTTCCGCACCACCAAGGCCGCCGTCCCGGTCGACGAGGTCGAGAGCATCACCGCGATCCGCAAGCGCTTCATCACGCCGGGCATGTCGATGGGCGCGCTGTCGCCCGAGGCGCACGGCACGCTGAACGTCGCCATGAACCGCATCGGCGCCAAGTCCGACTCGGGCGAGGGCGGCGAGGATCCGGCGCGCTTCCGTCCCGACAAGAACGGCGACAACTGGAACTCCGCCATCAAGCAGGTGGCGTCGGGCCGCTTCGGCGTCACCGCCGAGTACCTGAACCAGTGCCGCGAGCTGGAGATCAAGGTCGCCCAGGGCGCCAAGCCCGGCGAGGGCGGGCAGCTGCCCGGCTTCAAGGTGACGGAGATGATCGCGCGGTTGCGCCACGCCACGCCGGGCGTGACCCTGATCAGCCCGCCGCCGCACCACGACATCTATTCCATCGAGGATCTGGCCCAGCTCATCTATGACCTGAAGCAGATCAACCCGGACGCCAAGGTCACGGTGAAGCTGGTCAGCCGGTCGGGCATCGGCACCATCGCCGCCGGCGTGGCGAAGGCGAACGCCGACATCATCCTGATCTCCGGCAACTCCGGCGGCACCGGCGCCAGCCCGCAGACCTCGATCAAGTTCGCCGGCCTGCCCTGGGAGATGGGGCTGTCGGAGGTGCATCAGGTCCTGACCTTGAACAAGCTGCGCCACCGCGTGCGGCTGCGCACCGACGGCGGCCTGAAGACCGGCCGCGACATCGTCATCGCCGCCATGCTGGGTGCGGAAGAGTTCGGCATCGGCACCGCCAGCCTGATCGCCATGGGCTGCATCATGGTCCGGCAGTGCCATTCCAACACCTGCCCGGTCGGCGTCTGCGTCCAGGACGAGACGCTGCGCGAGAAGTTTGTCGGCACGCCTGAGAAGGTGGTCAACCTCTTCACCTTCCTGGCCGAGGAGGTCCGCGAGATCCTGGCCCGGCTGGGCGTCCGCTCGCTGACCGAGGTGATCGGCCGCACCGACCTGCTGCATCAGGTCAGCCGCGGCGGCGCCCATCTGGATGACCTCGACCTCAACCCGCTGCTGGCTCAGGTCGATCCGGGCGAGAACGCGCGCTACTGCACGCTCCAGGGCCGCAACGAGGTGCCTGACACGCTGGACGCCCGCATCGTCGCCGATGCCCGCCCGCTGTTCGAGGAAGGCGAGAAGATGCAGCTCGCCTACAACGCGCGGAACACGCAGCGTGCCATCGGTACGCGGCTGTCCTCGATGGTCACGCGGAAGTTCGGGATGTTCGGGCTGCAGCCCGGCCACATCACCGTCCGCCTGCGCGGCACCGCCGGCCAGTCGCTGGGCGCCTTCGCGGTCCAGGGTATCAAGCTGGAGGTGATGGGCGACGCCAACGACTATGTCGGCAAGGGCCTGTCGGGCGGCACCATCGTCGTCCGTCCGGCGACCAGCAGCCCGCTGCTGTCGAACGAGAACACCATCATCGGCAACACGGTGCTGTACGGCGCCACCGCCGGCAAGCTGTTCGCCGCCGGCCAGGCCGGCGAGCGGTTCGCGGTGCGCAACTCCGGCGCCACCGTGGTGGTGGAGGGCTGCGGCTCCAACGGCTGCGAGTACATGACCGGCGGCACGGCGGTCATCCTGGGCAAGGTCGGCGACAATTTCGCCGCCGGCATGACCGGGGGCATGGCCTACCTCTACGACCCGGAGGACTCGCTGCCGCTGCACATCAACGAGGAAAGCGTCATCTTCCAGCGGATCGAGGTGCCGCATTACGAGGCCCAGCTCCGCGCCCTGATCGAGGAGCATGTGGCGGAGACGCAGAGCCGTTTCGCCGCCGAGATCCTCAACGACTGGCAGCGCGAGCTCGGCCATTTCTGGCAGGTGGTGCCGAAGGAGATGCTGCACCGTCTGGCCGTGCCGGTGACCCTGCCGCGCGCCATCCCGGCGGAGTGACGAAGACTGCTCCCTGCCCCGCCTTCACCGGCGGGGCGGTGGGCGGATATGAAAACGGCGCGCCATCCGGCAGGGTGGCGCGCCGTTTCCCGTTTCCGTTGGAACCGGACCGCCGGCGCCGGATCAGCGCCGCTCCGCCAGAAAGCCGCCCGCCATCAGCCTGAACGCTGCGATCGCCTTCGGCAGAACGGATTGCGGGTCGTCACTGGACGCGACCCACAGCGCGGCATTCAAGGCCGCTCCGCTCAGCAGGCGCGCGGCGGCCTCGACGTCGACCGGTTTCATGACGCCGTCGGACACCAACTCCGCCACCGCCTGCTTCGTGACGGCCAGGCAGGCGTTCTGGCTGGGCCAGCGGGACGGATCGCCCAGGAATGCGGGACCGTCCAGCAGCACGACCCGCCGGACCTCGGGGTTCAGCGCCATCTCGATGTAGGCGGCCCCCTCCGCGAGCAGCCCCTCCCAGCCGTCGCCGGCCAAGGCCCCGGCCTGCTTCGCACGCTCGGCCATCTCGCCGTCGATCTCCGCCACGACGGCGCCGAGCAAGCCGGTCTTGTCGCCGAAATTGTGATAGAGCGCGCCGCGCGTGAGCCCGGCATCCGCGGTCAGCTCATCCATCGACGACGCTGCGAAGCCCTTCGTTGCAAAGGCCTTGCGCGCCGCCGCCAGCAGCTTCCTGCGGTTCTCCTCCATCGTGTCGATGCGACGCTTCGCAGCCACTGCGATCCTTTCCAGTCAGATGCGTCGCGCAATCCGCTTGACATACGCGACGTATGCCAGTCTTCTACATACGTCGCGTATGTGAAATGCGCGACCAGCGACCCATTCCCGCATGGCGATTCCGCCCTTGCCGGACCAAGGCTCGAAAGGAGACCGATATGACCCGACGTGACGCGGTATTTCCCGAGAACCGCCATGCGCTCTACGAGGCGCATGGCTATTCTGCCGCCATCCGGTCCGACACGCTACTGTTCGTGTCGGGCCAGGTCGGCAGCCGCGCCGACGGCTCGCCGGAACCGGATTTCGGGGCGCAGGTGCGGCTGGCCTTCGCCAACCTGAAGGCAACCCTGCGGGCAGCGGGTTGCGGCTTCGACGACATCGTCGACGTGACGACCTTCCATACCGATCCCAAAAACCAGTTCCCGACGATCATGGCGGTGAAGAGCGAGATCTTCCCCCAGGCTCCCTACCCGAACTGGACGGCGGTCGGGGTGACCTGGCTTTCCGGCTTCGATTTCGAGATCAAGGTGATCGCCCGCATTCCAAGTTGACCGGGGGCGCCTCCCTCCCCATCGGGGGAGGGACCGCCGAGGGCGGTCAGAGCGGCAACTCCCAAGGCTCCGCCTTGGCCGCAGCGGTCCATTCCCGCATCGCCGGCAGGGCCAGCACCGCGTCCATGTAGGCGCGCGTTTCCGGCGACACCGCGACGCCGTAGGTCTCCAGCCGCGTCACCACCGGGGCGAACATGGCGTCGGCGATGGTGAAGGCGCCGAACAGGAAGGGCCCGCCCGCCGGCCCGCCGAAGCGGGTGCGGGCATCGGCCCACAGCGCCTCGATGCGGGCGATGTCGGCGGCGGTCGCCTCCGTCATGCCCTCGCCCTTGCGGTCGCGCCTGAGATCCATCGACATGGTGGTGCGCAGCGAGACGAAGCCGGAATGCATCTCCGCCGACACCGCGCGGGCCACCGCGCGGGCGGCGCGGTCCGCCGGCCACAGCCCGGCCCCGGGCGCCAGTTCCGCCACATACTCGCAGATCGCCAGCGAATCCCAGAGGACGAGGTCGCCATCGAGCAGGCAGGGCACCCGGCCGGACGGCGAGTGTGCGGCGATGCGCGCGGCGGTGTCGGGCTGGCGCAGGGGAATCACGGTCTCGGCGAACGGCAGCCCGGCCTGTTTCATCGCCAGCCAGGGGCGCAGCGACCAGGACGAGTAGGCCTTGTTTCCCATCACCAGGGTCATGTCGGACATCGGTACCTCGCGGGCAGGCGCGGGATCGCGCAAAATCGGTGGCCGAGCATGCCGCCCCCTCCGCATCTCCGCAAGCTCCGGTCAAGGACGGCCGACGCGTGGCCGGAGAGCCGTCGGGCGCCTCCGCCATGCCTGTCCGGCGCATCCTCCCCCTTTCCAGCCGGCGTTCGGCACGCCATCCTTGGGGGTGGGCATCCGCACCGGATGCGTGACGTGATTTCGTGAGAAGGATTACCCGTCTTGCTCGCCACCCTGCTTGCCGTCGGCGGTCCCGATACCGTCGCCCTCACCCCCGTGACCAAGGCCGGACTGGCCGACTGGCTGGCCGCGCAGACGCCGGCCGTCGCTTCCTGGGTCAAGGCGGTGGGCTTCACCGGCGAGGCCGGATCGACCGTCTTCCTGCCGGGGCCGGACGGCGCCGTCGCCCGCGTGCTGGCCGGCGTGTCCGCCCTCGATGACCTGTGGGCCTTCGCCGGGCTGCCGGCCTCGCTGCCGGCCGGCTCCTACCGGATCGACAGCAAAATCGAGGGGGGGCTGGACGCGCGGGCGGCGACGCGGGCGGCGCTGGGCTGGGCGCTCGGCAGCTACCGCTTCACCCGCTACAAGAAGCCGCCCGAGAAGGGCTTCGCCTGCCTCGTCTGGCCGGCGGAGGCCGACCATGGCGAGGTCGAGCGGGCGGCGACCGCAACCCATCTGGTGCGCGACCTGGTGAACACCCCCGCCTGCGACCTCGGCCCGGCCGAGCTGGCCCAGGCGGCGCAGGATCTGGCGGCCGAGTTCGACGCGGCGGTCGAGGTGATCGTCGGCCAGGATCTGCTCGACCGCGACTATCCGGCGATCCATGCGGTCGGCCGTGCCAGCCCGCGCGACCCCCGGCTGATCGACCTGCGCTGGGGCAACCCGGAGCATCCGAAGGTCACCATCGTCGGCAAGGGCGTCTGCTTCGACACCGGCGGGCTCGACCTGAAGCCGTCGTCGGGCATGCTGATGATGAAGAAGGACATGGGCGGGGCGGCGCATGCGCTGGCGCTGGGCCGCATGATCATGATGGCCGGCCTGCCGGTGCGGCTGCGCGTGCTGGTTCCCGCCGTCGAGAATGTGGTGTCGGGCAACGCCTTCAAGCCGCTGGACGTGCTGAAGACCCGCAAGGGCCTGACGGTCGAGGTCGGCAACACCGACGCCGAGGGCCGGCTGATCCTGTGCGACGCGCTGGCCGAGGCGGATTCGGAGAAGCCGGCCCTGCTGATCGACTTCGCCACCCTGACCGGCGCCGCCCGCGTCGCGCTCGGCCCCGACCTGCCGGCGCTGATGAGCAACGACGACGCGCTGGCCAATGAGTTGACCGAGGCCGGGAGCGCGGTCGACGACCCGATGTGGCGGCTGCCGCTGTGGGCGCCCTACCGCAAGGGGCTGGACAGCAAGGTGACCGACATCAACAACGTCACCACCAACGGGTTCGCCGGCGCCATCACCGCCGGGCTGTTCCTGCAGGAGTTCGTGTCCAAGGGCACGCCCTGGGCCCATCTCGACACCTATGCCTGGAACGGATCGGCCCGGCCCGGCCGTCCGGAGGGCGGCGAGGCGCTCGGCCTGCGCGCCGCCTATGCGGTGATCGCCAGACGCTTCGGCTGAGGCCACGGCCCCCATAGGGGGCAAGGGGGGCAAAGGGGACAAGGAAGGGATTTGACTAAATTTGTCCCTTCTTTGCTCCCCCCTTGGGGATGGAACCCCCAACTGGATCGTATTACAACGGACGATCAGGATCGTGTCGATGGGAACGGCCGGCCGCGCATCGCGGCCCCTTACCCCCGTCCATGAATGCGGATTGGTGGAGACAGGCATATGGCGTTGAAGGTTCGCGAGGATTACCGGACCCTCACCGGCCCCGAAAAGGCCGCCATCATGATGCTGGCGCTGGGCGAGGAGCATTCGTCCAAGCTGTTCTCCCTGATGGACGACGAGGAGATCAAGGAGCTGTCCCAGGTGATGGCCAACCTGGGCACCGTGTCGGCCAACCTGATCGAGCGCCTGTTCGTCGAGTTCGCGGAGCAGATGTCGGCCACCGGCTCGCTCGTCGGCTCCTTCGATTCGACCGAGCGCCTCCTGCTGAAGACCCTGCCCAAGGACAAGGTCGACCAGATCATGGAGGAAATCCGCGGTCCGGCCGGCCGGACCATGTGGGACAAGCTGGCCAACGTCAACGAATCGGTCCTGTCCAACTACCTGAAGAACGAATATCCGCAGACCGTCGCGGTGGTGCTGTCGAAGATCCGTCCCGAACATGCCGGCCGGGTGCTGACCCAGCTGCCGGAAAGCTTCGCGATGGAGGTCATCATGCGCATGCTGCGCATGGAGGCGGTGCAGAAGGAGGTGCTGGACGACGTCGAGCGCACCCTGCGCACCGAGTTCATGACCAACCTCGCCCGCACCAGCCGCCGCGACAGCCACGAGATGCTGGCGGAAATCTTCAACGGCCTCGACCGCACCACCGAGCACCGCTTCATGGCGGCCCTGGAGGAGCGCAACCGCGACAGCGCCGAGCGCATCAAGTCGCTGATGTTCACCTTCGAGGATCTGTCGAAGCTCGACCCCAGCGGCGTCCAGACCCTGATGCGCACCGTCGACAAGCAGAAGCTGGGCACCGCCCTGAAGGGCGCGTCGGAGACGCTGAAGGATCTGTTCTTCTCCAACATGTCCGAACGCGCCGCCAAGATCCTGCGCGAGGACATGGCGGCCATGGGGCCGGTCCGCGTCCGCGAGGTGGACGAGGCGCAGATGTACATGGTCCAGCTGGCCAAGGATCTCGCCGCCCGCGGCGAGCTGGTCATCTCCGAGGGCAGCGGCGAGAACGAACTGATCTACTGACCGGACGCCCGCCGGGGCTTCCGGTGGAGCGATCCGGCGGCGGAGGGGCCGTATGGGCATGCCGGCGGACCGGGGCAGGGACTGGATGGCGGTGCGCCGCGACGCGGAGAGCGGCATCGAGACCATCCGTGCCCATTTCCACGGCCATGCCTACGACCTGCACGACCATGACGAGCTGCTGGTCGGCGTCACCGAACAGGGGGTGCAGGCCTTCCGCTGCCGCCGCCGGCTGCACACCAGCACCCCCGGCCGCGTCATCCTGATCGAACCCGGCGAGGCCCATGACGGCCACAGCCCGGGCGAGGACGGCTTCACCTACGCCATGCTCTATCTGCCGGTGCCGCTGCTGGCGGCCTCCGGCCAGGCACTGGGCCTTCCGGCGGGCTTTCCGTTCGGCTTCCGCGACACGCTGGCCGACGATCCCGGCCTCGCCGCGGCGATCCGCTCCGCCTTCCTGGCGCTGCATCAGGGCGAGGGGCGGCTGGCCCGCGACCTGTCGGTGGACCGCCTCGCCGCGCGGCTGGCCGGCCATCTCGCCCCGCCGCCGGAGCGGCCACGCCTGCGGCCCGACCGCGCCGCGGCGCTGGCCCGCGAGCTTCTCCATGCCCGGATGGCCGAGGATGTCGGGCTGGAGGCGCTGGCCGCCGCCGCGGGCGTCGACCGCTTCCGCCTGAACCGCGCCTTCCGCGCCGCCTTCGGCCTGTCGCCCCATGCCTATCTGGTGCGGCTGCGCCTGCGGGCGGCCCGGCGGCGGCTGGCGGCCGGCGAGGCGCCGGCACCGGTCGCGGCGGCGGTCGGGTTCGCCGACCAGAGCCATCTCGGCCGCTGGTTCCGCCGCGCCTACGGCCTGACCCCGGCGGCCTACCGCGATCTGTGCACGAACGTTCCAGACTGACGCACCGTCATCGGGCATCAGGGACGGCGAAGGAGACACCGCCATGCCCGACAGCCAGATGACCGACAGCCAGATGCCTGAAAGCCCGATGACCGGCGCCGCTTCGCCGGATGCACCCGTCCGCTTCGACACCAAGGTTGCGCTGATCGTCCGCGCCGACCTGCCGGTGTGGCAGAAGCTGAACGTCGCCGCCTTCCTCGCCACCGGCATCGCCGCCGCGGCGCCCGAGGCGCTCGGCGAGCCCTATGTCGATGCGGCGGAGCGCCGCTACGGCCGCATGCTCGGCCAGCCGATCCTGATCTTCGCCGCCGAGCGCGACCAACTGCGCGCCGTGCGCGACGCCGCGCTGGAGCGCGGGCTGACGCTGGTCCCCTATGTCGCCGCGATGTTCACCACCGGCCATGACGCCGCCAACCGCGCCGTCTTCCGGGCCGAGGATGCGGACGCCCCCGATCTGGTCGGCCTGGCGCTGCGCGGCCCGAAGAAGGCGGTCGACAAGACGGTGAAGGGGCTGGCGCTGCACGGGTAGGGGGATTTCCCCCTTCGCGCTCGGGGTGCACACTTCCTGTCGAGCCGGACCGGATCCCCTCTCCCCCCCCGGGGAGAGGGTTAGGGTGAGGGGGATGCGTGGCGGCTATTTCCAAGAATCCAACCGGTGCCTCCCCCTCACCCCGGCCCTCTCCCCGGGGGGGAGAGGGGGGAGCTTGCGATCTACCCTGAGATCCCCCTCCGTCACAGCTCCTGCGGCACGGTGATGCCGACGATGGTGCCGGCGCCCGGCGTGCTGTCGATGGCGAGCCGGCCGGCGAGCGGCCCGGTCACGGTGTTGAAGACCACCGCCAGACCCAACCCCTTGTGCCCGCGCCCGCGGGCGGTGGTGAAGAACGCGTCGGTCAGGGCGGGCAGATGCCGGGCCGGAATGCCGGTGCCCCAGTCGCGGACGGTCAGGCACCAGGCGGGCACGGCGTCCAGCGTCGTCGGCGCCATCGTCACCTCGACGCGGCCGGGACCGCCGCCATAGCCGTGGGCCGCCGCGTTGGCGAGCAGATTGTGCAGCACCCGCTCCAGATGCGGGACATAGCCGAGCCAGGGGCAGGGCGGACCCGGAGCCACCTCGATCTCCAGCGGCAGGTCGGGGTGCTGGACGGCGAACAGCGCGGCGGCATCGGCCGCCGCCTGCCGCAGGTCCAGCGCCTCCAGCGGCTCGGTGTTCTGGCAGGCGGCGATGGCGGCGAAGGCCTCCACCAGTTCCACCGCGCGGGTGAGGTTGGCGTCCAGCAGGGCCGCCGGCTCCTGCAGCTCCTCGGTGGCGAGCGGGCCGCTGCCGGAACGCGACAGCTCCTTCAGGTGGCTGGCCGCGGTCACGCAGACGCCGAGCGGCGTGTTCAGCTCATGGGCCAGCCCGGTCACCGCCAGGGTGATGGCGCGCTGGCGGGCCAGCTCCGATTCGGCGATGCGGGTGCGGCGCTCAAGATCCTCGCGGACCACCCGCTCCGACACGTCGCGGATCATCCGGCTGAGCTCGCGCAGCAGCTTGGCCAGCAGGGCGGGGGAGGGGGAGATCAGCGACAGGAACAGGTCTCGTTCCAGCTCGAACACCCGGACCGGCGTGGCGGCGATCACCGAGGCGGAGCGCGAGCCGCCGTCGATCAGCGCCATCTCGCCGAAGCAATCGCCGACCCGGCGGAACCCGACCTCGACCTGACCGCCGAACTTGTCGCTGCGCACCACCCGCACCGTGCCGTCGAGCAGGACATAGAGCGAGCTGGCGGTGTCGCCCTCCCGCATCAGCATCGTGCCCGCCGCGGCATCGAACACCCGGCCGCGCGAGGCAACCGCGGCGCGCTCCTCCGGCGTGAAGGCCTCGAACAGGACGATGCCGTCGAGGATCCCGCCGGGGGTGGCGGTGCCGGTGGGTGCGCTGGTGACTGCGCTGGTCATGGCGAGGGGTTGCTCCGAAAGGGCTCTGTCCCGCCAGCATAAACCAAGCCACCGGGGCTTCGCGAGACGTTAACCGCAAGACGCTAACCGATGTGTTCGCGACGCGGAAACTTGCTTTCGCGTGCCAGACGGTCGAGCAGGCCGCGCGCCCCGGCCTCGCACAGGTCGAGCACCTCCTCGAATCCGTCGGCGCCGCCGTAATAGGGATCGGGCACCTCGCGGCCGGCCAGCCCCGGCGCATCGTCGAGGAACAGGCGCAGCGCGGCGGTGGCGCCCGGCGGGGCGAGGCGCTGCATCTGGGCCAGATGGCCATGGTCCATCGCCAGGATATGGTCGAAGCGGGTGAAGTCGGCCGCCGCCAGCCTGCGGGCGCGCTGGGACGACAGGTCGACACCGCGGGCCAGCGCCGCGCGCAGCGTGCGCGGGTCGGGCGGCTCGCCGACATGGTAGCCGTGGGTGCCGGCGGACGCGGCGGTCACCCGGCCGTCCAGACCGGCGCGCCCGGCCAGATGGCGGAACACCCCCTCGGCGGTCGGCGAGCGGCAGATGTTGCCGGTGCAGACGAACAGGATCTTGACCACCGTGGATACTCCTTTTCGTCAATTTCAGCGTCTTTACTTCCCGGCGCGACAAGCGTACGCCGCAGCAGTTTTCCACATGACCGGTTTCCGAACCGCTAAGGGGATCCCATGCCCTCACCCGCGCTGACCAACCGACTGCGCCCGACCGATTCCATCGTCATCCTGACCGGGGCCGGGATCTCCAAGGAATCGGGACTCGACACCTTCCGCTGCGAAGGCGGCATCTGGAGTCAGGTCGATCTGGAGGACGTGGCGACGCCGGAGGGATTCGCCCGCGATCCCGACCTCGTCCACCGCTTCTACAACGACCGCCGCCGCGGCCTCGCCGACCCGGCGGTGCAGCCCAATGACGCGCACCGGGCGCTGGCCGAGCTGGAGCGGCGCTGGAAGGGCGAGCTGCTGCTGGTGACGCAGAACATCGACGATCTGCACGAGCGCGGCGGGTCGACCGCGCCGCTGCACATGCATGGCGAGCTGCTGAAGGCCGTCTGCCTGCATTGCCGTACCGTGGTGGAGGTGCAGGGCGACCTGTCGGTGCACGACCATTGCCTGGCCTGCGGGCGCAAGGGCGGCATGCGGCCGGACGTGGTCTGGTTCGGCGAGATGCCCTACCGGATGGACCGCATCCAGCGGGCGCTGGAGGAATGCGACCTGTTCGTGTCGATCGGCACCTCGGGCCATGTCTATCCGGCCGCCGGCTTCGTCGCCGAGGCGCGGTCGGCCGGTGCCTATACGGTCGAGCTGAACCTGGAACCGTCGGAGGGGGCGTCATATTTCCACAGCTCAATCCACGGTCCGGCCACCCGGGTGGTGCCGGCCTTCGTCCAGGATCTGCTGACGCTTGTCTGAGACCGGTTCCGAACGCGAATCCGATCTGGGCCGCCTGTTCGCGGGCGCCCGTGCCTGCACGCTGTGCGCCGGCGTGCTGCCGCATGGCTGCCGGCCGGTGCTGCGCGGCAGCCCGACCGCCCGCCTGCTGATCGTCGGGCAGGCGCCGGGGGCGCGGGTGCATGCCAGCGGCATCCCCTGGGACGACGCCTCCGGCGACCGGCTGCGCCGGTGGCTGGACATGGACCGCGCCGCCTTCTACGACGAAACCCGCATCGCCGTGGTGCCGATGGGGCTGTGCTATCCCGGCACCATGGCGAAGGGCGGCGATCATCCGCCGCGGCCGGAATGCGCGCCGCTGTGGCACCCGCCGCTGCTGGCGGCGCTGTCGGGCGTCCGGCTGACCCTGCTGGTCGGGCAGTATGCCCAGGCCCGCTATCTGGGCGACCGGCGCCGGGCGACGATGACCGAGACGGTGGCGGACTGGCGC
This sequence comes from Azospirillum thiophilum, assembly GCF_001305595.1. NCBI lineage: Bacteria > Pseudomonadati > Pseudomonadota > Alphaproteobacteria > Rhodospirillales > Azospirillaceae > Azospirillum > Azospirillum thiophilum. The sequence goes on along the minus strand of NZ_CP012401.1, from coordinate 778,999 downwards.
GCCTATGGCCCGGCCTTCATGCCGCTGCCTCATCCGAGCTGGCGCAACACCGGCTGGCTGAACCGCAATCCCTGGTTCGACGCCGAGCTGGTGCCGGCGCTCCGCCGCCGGGTGGGCGAGGCGCTGGCGGGCTGAGCCTTTGGAGCGTCCCTACTCCATCGCCTCGATCCGCTCCATGTCGTCGTCGGAGAAGCCGAAATGATGGCCGATCTCGTGGATCAGGACATGGCGGACGATGGAGGGCAGATCCTCCCCCGTCTCGCACCAGTAATCCAGGATCGGGCGGCGGTAGAGGAAGATCATGTCGGGGCCGCCGCGCAGGTCGGCGACGCTTTGCCGCGTCAGATCCACCCCCCGGTAGAGGCCGAGGAGGTCGAAGGGGCTTTCCAGCTCCATCTCCCGCTCGGTATCCTCATCGGGAAAATCCTCGACATGGATGACGAGGTTCCCGACCGGGGCGAGCAGCTCCGCCGGGATGGTGCCGAGCGCCTCTTCGGCCATGCGCTCCAGGTCTTCGACCGTGGGCGGAACCGTATGGGGACCTGATGGTTTCCTTATCATGCCGGAGAAGGTAGCGAACCGCCGCCCATTCGCCAAGGAGGCGCAGGCGGCAAAAGAGAAAGGGAGGTCATCATGTCCGATCGCCTGGTCGGCGCGCATCGCCAGACGGCACTGAAGGAACTGCACGGCTGGTCGGAGGTGCTGGAACGCGACGCCATCCGCAAGACCTACCATTTCGCCGATTTCGCCACCGCCTGGGGCTTCATGGCCCAGGTCGCCCTGCTGGCCGAGAAATGCGGCCACCATCCCGAATGGTTCAACGACCTGGGCCGGGTCGAGGTGATCCTCTACACCCGCAGCGTCGACGGCGTGACCCAGGCCGACGTCGATTTCGCCCACCGGCTGGACCAGATGGCGCCGCTGCATGATCGGTGAGTGGGGCCGCCGTCACTCCACCCACCAGGTTTCGATCATCGGCCCGTAGAGCGGCGTGACGTCCGGGCGGTGGAGCCGCGACCAGCGGGCGACGCGGTCGACCGGGCTGTGGAACAGCGGGACCATGTAATGGCCCCACAGCAGCACCCGGTCGAGCGCCCGCACCCGCCCGACCAGCTCGGCCCGCGTGGCCGCCGCGGCGATCGAACGGGCGAGCGCGTCGACCACCGGGTCGCGGATGCCGGCAAGGTTCCGGCTGCCCTCCTGCCCGGCCGCTTCGGACCCGTAATAATAGAGCTGCTCATTGCCGGGCGACAGGGTGGACGCCCACCAGCGCATGGTCATATCGAAATCGAAACGGTCCAGCCGGGCCTGGAACTGGGCGCTGTCGACGGTGCGGACCCGCGCCGCGATCCCCAGCGGCTCCAGCGAGCGGGCGAACTCCAGCGCCACCCGCTCGTCCGCCGGGTTCGACAGGAGGATTTCGAAGGCGAAACGGTTGCCGGCGGCATCGGTCAACCGGCCGTCGCGCACCCGCCAGCCGGCCTCCTCCAGCAGCCGCAAGGCGTCGCGCCGGTTGGCGCGCAGGCCGGCCGGGCCGCCGCCGGCCGGCAGGACGAAGGGGCGGGTGAACAGGTCGGGCGGCAGCCGGTCGCGGAAGGGTTCGAGCGCCCGCAGCTCCTCCCCCGCCGGCAGGCCGCGGGCTGCGAGTTCGGAGTTGGGGTAATAGCTGGCGGTGCGGGTCAGCAGGCCGTGGAACAGGCTGCGGCCGATCCAGTCGAAATCCGCCGCCATCCCCAGCGCCCGCCTGACCCGGACGTCGGCGAACAGAGGCCGGCGGGTGTTGGCGATCAGGCCGCGGGCCGGCTCGGGCCGGCGGTTGGGCAACTCCTCGCGCACAATGCGGCCATCGCGCAGCGCCGGACCGTCGTAGCCGGTGGCCCATTTGGCCGGATCGCTTTCGTAACGAACGTCGCCCTGTCCCGCCTTGAAGGCTTCCAGCGCCACCGAATCGTCGCGGTAATAGTCGAACTCCAGCCGGTCGGCGTTGAACTGCCCGACCCGTGTCGGCAGGTCGCGGCCCCAATAGCCGGGCACCCGCTCGTAGACGATGCGCCGGCCGGGATCGACCGCCGCCACGCGGTAGGGGCCGCTGCCCAGGATCGGCTCCAGCGTGGTGCGGCTGAAGTCGCGCCCGCTCCAGAAGGCCTTGGAATGGATCGGCATCAGCCCCATCAGCAGCGGCATCTCGCGGTCGATCCCGCCCTCCGGGCCATCCTTTGGGGCGGCGGCGAAGGCGAAGCGGACGGTCTGCGGGTCGGGGGCCGTGGCCTCCGTGACCTTGGCGTAGAACAGGCGGCGGTTGGGCGTGCCGTGCTGCCGCTGCACCTCCAGCGAGAACAGCACGTCGTCGGCGGTCACCGGTGTCCCGTCATGCCAGCGCGCCCGGCCGTCGATGTGGAAGGTGACGGACGACCGGTCGTCGGCGACCTCGACCCGGTCGGCCAGCAGGCCGTAGAGCGAGAAGGGCTCGTCCCACGACCGCGTCAGCAGGGTTTCGAAGACATAGCCCGTCCCCAGCGCCGGGACGCCCTTGACGATGTGCGGGTGCAGGCTGTCGAAGCTGCCGGTCACCGCCTGCCGGATGGTGCCGCCCTTCGGCGCGGCCGGGTTCACGTAGGGCAGGGCGGTGAAATCAGGCGGCAGGGCCGGATCGCCATGCATGGCGATGCCGTGGGCGATGCCGTGGGCGATGCCGTTGGTCTGCTGCCCGGCCGGCAGCGGAAGCGGCGCCAGCAAGGCCAGAAGGAGGAGGAGCGGGAGGAGCGGGCGGGCCATCCCCGGCAGGGTTGCTCCTTATGCCGCACCTGCGCAAGAGCCCGCGCAAGTTCCTTGGCCTCGATCCGCGTTCCGCCTAAACTCCGGCCCCGCGTGGCGCCGGACCGGGCACCGGTGCCAAAACAAAGAAACTGCCCTGAATACGCCAGTCGAAGGAACGCGATACATGGATCTGAGCAAGCTCGCCGCGGGCAAGAATCTTCCCTGGGACGTGAACGTCGTCATCGAGATCCCGATCGGCGGCCAGCCGGTGAAGTACGAGGTCGACAAGGAATCGGGCGCGGTGTTCGTCGACCGTTTCCTGCACACCGCGATGTTCTATCCCTGCAACTACGGCTTCATCCCGCACACCCTGTCGGGCGATGGCGACCCGGTCGACGTCTGCGTCGTCGGCCAGCATGGCGTCGTCCCGGGCGCGGTGCTGCGCTCGCGTCCCATCGGCGTGCTCTACATGGAGGACGAGGCCGGCGAGGACGAGAAGCTGCTGGCCGTGCCGGTCGACAAGCTGCATCCGTTCTACACCGACGTGAAGAACTACACCGACCTGCCGTCGATCGTGATCGAGCAGATCGCCCACTTCTTCGAGCACTACAAGGATCTCGAGAAGAACAAGTGGGTGAAGGTCCGCGGCTGGGGCAACGCCGAAGAGGCCGCGAAGAAGATCGAAGAGGGCCTGGCCCGCGCGCTGGAGGCCAACAAGGGCAACCCGGGCCCGGTGGTCTGAGGCCAGTGGTCTGAGGCCGGCGGCTCAAACCGTGTCGGACTCAGACCGAGCGGCTTGAGTTCGCGTGGTCCGGCACGCCTCTCCCCGCCTCCGGCAGGTCCGCCGGCTGCGCGGGGAGAGGCTCCGGCCCGAGGCACCCCAGCCCGGCGAGCGTCCGGCGCACCGCGAGGTCGAGCGGCGTGTGCGGCTCCTCGCCCAGGAAGGCCAGCAGGCGGCGGTTGTCCAGCCGCACCGGCCGTTCCCACAGATACCGCATCTCATTCAGTTCGCGGAACAGCGGCACCAGCGGCGAGGCCAGGCGCAGCAGCCCCCAGGGCATCCGCCGCACCGGCAGGCCGGGCTTGCCGAGCGCGTGGGCGATGGCCGCGATCATCCGCCGGCCGTCATCGTCCCAATGCCCGTCCATGTGGAAGACCGCGTCGTCACCCAACTCCGACTCGCGGTCGAGCAGCCGCATCGCCGTCTCCGCCACGTCGGGCAGATAGGCCCATTGGTGGCCGATCCCCGGCCGTCCCGGCTGGGTGATCCGGACCGGCGGCCGGCCGGGAGTCAGCAGCCCCTGGCTGAACCAGCTGTTGGCGGCCCGCGGCCCGAAGAAGTCGCCGCAGCGCAGGATCAGCAGCCGCGCCCCTTCCCCCACCGCGCGGTGCAGGCGGCGCTCCATCTCCACCCGGATCGCGCCCTTGCGGGTGACGGGGTTTTGCGGCGCCGTCTCGCCGATCAGCGGAAAGACGTCCGGGCCGTAATTGTAGACGGTGCCCGGCAGCAGGATGCGGGCATCGTTGGCTGAGGCCGCGGCGATGGAGTTGTCCAGCATCGGCAGCACCAGCCGGTTCCAATGCCGGTAGGCCGGCGGGTTCACTGCGTGGACGATCAGCGAGGCGCCCTCGGCGGCGGCCCGAACGTCGGCCGCGTTCATCGCGTCGCCGACCACCCACTCCATGGCCGGGGCGCCGCCGCCGGCCTCCGCCGGTTTGCGGCGCAGGCCGCGCACCGACCAGCCGCGCGCCGCCAGCGCCCGCGCCATCTCGCCGCCGACCCCGCCGGTCGCCCCCAGCACCAGCGCGAGCTTGCCGTTGGTGGATTTCCGGCCGTCCATCGTCTTCTCCATCGCCGTGAGGTTCCTTGCCGGAGCGAGGATGGCCGTGGTCACGTCTGAACGGAATTGTCGAACTGCGGTGGGTCGCTATACTGTTTTCGATGAACCACCCTCCACCCAGCTGGGATCTGTACCGCAGCTTCCTGGCCGTGCTCCGCGAAGGGTCGCTGTCGGCGGCGGCGCGCAGCCTCGGCCTGACCCAGCCGACCCTGGCCCGCCATGTCGCGGCGCTGGAGGAGGCGGTCGGCGGCTCGCTGTTCCTGCGCTCGCCCCGCGGGCTCGACCCGACCGACGCGGCGCTGGCGCTGAAGCCGCAGGCGGAGGCGCTCGACGCGGTGGCGGCTGGCCTGTGGCGCACGGCGTCGGGCTGGGGCGCCGAGATCGGCGGAACGGTGCGGATCACCGCCAGCGAGGTGGTGGGCGGCCGCATCCTGCCGGCGATCCTGGCGGGGCTGCGGACCCGCCATCCGGCGCTGGAGGTCGAGCTGGTGCTGTCCAACGGCGTTGACGACCTGCTGCAACGCGACGCCGACGTCGCGGTCCGCATGGTCGAGCCGGTGCAGCAGGCGCTGGTGGTGCGGCGGATCGGCGTCATCGCGCTCGGCATGCACGCCCACCGCGACTATCTCGACCGCCACGGCGTTCCGCAGAGTTTGGAGGATCTCGGCCGTCACAGCCTGATCGGCTTCGACCGCGAGACGCCCGACATCCGCGCCATGATGCGGCGGGCGCCGGCCATCGCCCTGCCGCGCTTCGCCCTGCGGTCCGACAGCCATCTGGCGCAGCTGGCGGCGATCGAGGCCGGCTTCGGCATCGGCATCTGCCAGGTTCCGCTGGCGCGGCGCAATCCCGCCCTGCGGCGGGTGCTGGCCGACGCCTTCGACATGCCGATGGGCGTGTGGGTCGCCATGCACGGGGATCTGCGCTCCACCCCCCGCTGCCGCGCCATCTTCGACGGGCTGGCGGCGGGGTTGGCGGAGTATGTCGACCCGGCCCGTCCCCGGGCGGAGTCCAGACAGGCGCCCTAGCTGGTCCAGCCCATCCGGCGCTCCACCCCGTCGGCGGCCTCCTTCAGGATCTCCGCGCTGCGGCGGAGCGCGGTTTCCTCCTCCGCCGACAGGTTGGGCAGGATGGTGTCGTGCACGCCGCCGGCCCCGATCACCCGCGGCAGCGACAGCACCACCTGCGGCACCCCGGCGACCTCGTCGTTCAGCATGGCGCAGGTCGCCACCAGCCGTTCGTCGGCGCCGATGGCGGCGACCAGCCGGGCCAGCCCGCCGCCGATGCCGAAGGCGGTGTGGCCCTTGCCGTTGATGATGCGGTAGGCCGCGCGGCGCACGCCCTCGTCGATGGCGGCGCGGTCCTCCCCGGTCAGGCCGCGGTGGAGCTGGCCGGCGGCCTGCGCCACCGGCAGCCCGGCGACCGTGGCGCTCGACCACAGCAGAACCTCGGAATCGCCATGCTCGCCGACGACATGGGCATGGACGGAGCGTGGCGTCACCCCCAGCCGGTCGGCCAGCAGGGCGCGGAAGCGCGCGGTGTCCAGCACGGTGCCGGACCCGATGACCCGGTTGCGCGGCAGTCCGCTGATGCGGGTGGCGATCTGCGTCATCACGTCCACCGGGTTGCTGGCGACCAGCAGCACCGCGTCGGGCGCCGCCTTCAGCACCTCCGGGATGATGGCGGCGAACACCTTGGCGTTGCGCTCCAGCAGGTCCAGCCGGGTCTCGCCCGGCTTCTGGGCGACGCCGGCCGACAGCACGACCACGCCCGCCCCCTCCAGCGCGGCATAGGAGCCGGCGCGCACGGTCACGGCGTGGGTGAAGGGCACGGCATGGGCGATGTCCTGGGCCTGGGCCTGGGCCAGCGCCTCGTTCATATCGACCAGCACGACCTCGCTCGCGGCCCCGGTGGTCACCATGGCGAAGGCGGCGGTACTGCCGACGAAGCCGGCCCCGACGATTCCAACCTTCATGAACACGCTCCTTGATCAAGTGCCGGCCGGACGGCCGGCGGTCCCGCCGACAGCTTGGCGACGGTCGGCCCCCCGCCGCAAGGGCGCCGTGCGGCACCCGACCGGTTTTGCACGGGCGCGACGAAACGCCCCTTGCCCAATGGTCATACCAACCCGTAATGTTGCGCCGCAGCAAATGGTGGGGATGAAAGTCCCGCCCGGTGCTGTTCGTCATCAAAACCGTCATCAAAACCGTTGGCGACCCGTGGCAGACTGGGGCCGGCGGCTTTCCCAGCACCGGATCCGGTCATGACCGTTCGCAATCTCGACAAGCTGTTCAAACCGGCGTCCATCGCCCTGATCGGTGCCAGCCGCAAGCCGGGCACGGTCGGCGCGGTGGTGGCCCGCAACCTGTTCCAGGCCGGATTCGACGGCCCGGTGATGCCGGTCAACGCCACCGAACGCGCGGTCGAAGGTGTGCTGACCTACAAGACGGTGGACAGCCTGCCGATCGCCCCGGACCTGGGCGTCATCTGCACCGCTCCCGACACGGTGGCGGCGACCATCGACGCGCTGGGCAAGCGCGGGACCAAGGCCGCCATCGTCATGACCAACGGCATGACGGCCGACCAGACCCAGGCGATGCTGGACACGGCCAAGCCCTACCTGATGCGGGTGCTCGGCCCGAACAGCCTGGGCGCCATGGTGCCGTCCCGCGGCATGAACGCCAGCTTCGCGCCGGTGGCGCCGCGCAAGGGCGACGTGGCGCTGGTGGCGCAGAGCTCGATGGTGCTGACCTCCATCGCCGACTGGGCGACCTCGCGCGGCATCGGCTTCTCGCATCTGGTGTCGCTGGGCGACCGCGGCGACGTCGATTTCGGCGACCTGCTGGACTATCTGGCCAGCGACGTCACGGTGCGCGCCATCCTGCTCTATATCGAGAGCATCACGCACGCCCGCAAATTCATGTCGGCCGCCCGTTCCGCCTCGCGCCAGAAGCCGGTGATCGTGATCAAGGCCGGCCGCTCGGACGAGGCGCAGGAGGCCGCGGCGTCACACACCGGCGCGCTGGCGGTGTCGGACGCCGTCTATGACGCGGTGTTCCGCCGCGCCGGCGTGCTGCGGGTCAACGATCTGGCCGAGCTGTTCGACGCCGCCGGCACGCTGGGCACCGGGGTGCCGATCACCGGCGACCGGCTGGCGATCCTGACCAACGGCGGCGGCATGGGGGTGATGGCCACCGACAAGCTGATCCAGGCCCGCGGCCGGCTCGCCGCCCTGGCGCCTGAGACGCAGGACGCGCTGGCCAAGGCGCTCGGCTCGCCGCCGGGCGGGGGGCAGCCGGGTGGCGCACCCTTCCGCAACCCGCTGCGCATCGGCGCCGACGCCACGCCCAAGCGCTATGCCGAGGCGCTGAACGCGCTGATGCAGGACAGCGGCAACGACGCGGTGCTGGTGCTGCACTGCCCGTCGGCGCTGACCGACAGCGCCGCCATCGCCCAGGCGGTGGCCGAGACGGTGCAGGCCAACAAGGCGCGCCGCCACCCGGTGCTGACCAGCTGGATCGGCGACCAGTCGGCGATGGAGGCCCGCAAGCTGTTCGCCGCCGGCCGCATCCCGACCTACAACGGCCCGTCGGACGCGGTGCGCGCCTTCATGCATCTGGTGCGCTACCGCCGCAGCCAGCAGCTGCTGATGGAAACCCCGCCGTCGGTGGCCGAGGATTTCCAGCCCGACGAGATCGCCGTGAAGAAGGTGGTTTCCCGCGCCATGGCCGAGAAGCGCGAGTGGCTCAGCGAATATGAGGCCAAGCGCGTGCTGGCCGCCTACGGCATCCCGGCGGTCGACACCCGCGTCGCCGAGACGCCGGAGGAGGCGGCGAACGCCGCCCGCGTCATCGGCGGGCCGATCGCGCTGAAGATCCTGTCGCACGACATCACCCACAAATCCGACGTCGGCGGCGTGGCGCTCGGCCTGTCCGGCCCGGACGAGGTGAAGGCGGAGGCCGAGGCGATGCTGGCCCGCGTCGCCGAGCTGGCGCCCGAGGCGAAGATCGAGGGCTTCACCGTGCAGGAGATGGCCGTTCGCCCCGACGCCTACGAGCTGATCGTCGGCATGACCGAGAACGAGATGTTCGGCCCGGTCCTGCTGTTCGGCGAGGGCGGCATCGGGGTGGAGGTGGTGGAGGATTACGCGCTGGCCCTGCCGCCGCTGAACATGAAGCTGGCGGCCGAGCAGATGGGCCGGACCCGCATCCACCGGCAGCTCCAGGGCTACCGCTCGCGCGCGGCGGTCGATCTGGACGCGGTGGCGCTGACGCTGAACAAGGTCAGCCAGCTGGTCGTCGATTTTCCCGAGATCGCCGAGCTGGACATCAACCCGCTGCTGGCCGACGCCGACGGCGTGCTGGCGCTGGACGCCCGCATCAAGGTCGGGGTGCCGACGCTGGCCGGCGCGGCGCGGCTGGCGATCCGCCCCTATCCCAAGGCGCTGGAGGACCGCATCACCATCAAGGACGGCCGCCAGTTCCTGGTCCGCCCGATCCTGCCGGAGGACGAGCCGCTGGTGCATCATCTGGTGGAGAACCAGACGGCGGAAGACCTGCGCCTGCGCTTCTTCGCACCCCTGAAGCGGCTGTCGCACCAGGCGGCGGCGCGGCTCACCCAGATCGACTATGACCGCGAGATGGGGTTGATCGCCGTCGGCCCCGACCCGCAGACCGGCGACACCATCATGTACGGCGTCGTGCGCATCACCGCCGACCCGGACAACCGCCGCGCCGAATATGCGGTGATGGTGCGGTCCGACATGAAGGGGCAGGGGCTGGGCTTCATCCTGATGAACAAGATCCTGGACTATGCCCGCTCGCGCGGCATCAAGGAGGTCTATGGCGAGGTTCTGCGCGAGAACACCAACATGCTGAACATGTGCCGCGCCCTGGGATTCGTCCGCAAGGAGAACCTGGACGAGCCCGGCGTGGTCGAGGTCCGCATCGAGCTGGGCGGCGGTCTGGCGGCCTGAGCGTTCCTGTCCCGGCGGTTGACTAAGGGCGTGGATGAGGCAATATCAGGCTTGGCGGGCAGGGGCTCTCTTCCCCCTGCCCGCCGGCCCGATCCTTACCTGCAGAGGTCAAGCAGACGCTTGACGATCTCCAGTACGAGGATCAGGAGCTTGAGGATTTGCGACATCCTCTTCACTCCTCGTAAGCGGCGGGGATGGCGGCCAGTCCGCCATCCCGTCCGCGCCGCCACTGTGGCGCACGCATAGGTATTGCGGAAGCCCTTTCGCTCGCAAATTCAGGAATTCCAGCGGCTGCATTCAGTGGCCGCGGCCTGCCGTCACGCCGGCAGCAGGGTCACCTTGACATCGGCCGGCTGGCCGAAGAAGGGGGCCGAGGTGACCAGCAAACGGCAGCCGGCCGCGGCATAGGCGGCGGCGTTGGCTTCGGTGACGCCGCCGGCCGGCGCCACCACCGGCGGCGGAGCGAGGCCCTGCGTCGCCTCGATCACCGCGCGGGCGGCGGCGGGCGGCAGCTTTTCCAGCTGGATCACGTCGGCGCCGGCCCGGGCGAAGGCGACCGCCTCCTCCACCGACCCGACCTCCACCACGATCTTCTTTTCCGGGGCCTTGCGGCGCAGCGCGGCGATCCATTCCGAAGGCGCCCCGGTCAGGAAGGCGCGGTGCTCGGGGAAGACCAGCAGCGTTTCCGACAGGCCGAGCCGGTGCATCACCGCGCCGCCCGCCTGCACCGCCTTGACGCTGAGATCCTTGGATCCTGGAAAGTTCTTGCGGGTGCAGGCGACGGTGACGCCGGGGGCCGCCTCGACGATCCGCCGGGCGCGGGTGGCGATGCCGGAGGCGTATTCGACCAGCGTCTGCGCCACCTTCCACGCGCGGTGCAGCGATCCGGCGGTGCCGGCGGCCTCCAGGAAGACCGCCCCGGCCTCCGCCGCCGCGCCGCTGGGCTCGACGCGCAGGATGTGGCCGCCGGCCTTCTCCACCAGCCGCGCCGCCTCCTCCGTCCCGGCCAGCACCATGGCGCCGCGGGCGGCGAACAGCATGCGGGCGGGCCGGCCGGCGATGGCGAGCGACTCGGTGGTCAGGTCGCCGTAGGGGACATCCTGCGCCAGCAGCGCGTCGAGGGCGGCGTCGGGCAGGATGGTCGGCATCGGCGTGTTTTCCCTGCTTAGAGCCAGCCGCGCCGGCGGAAGTACCAGAGGGGAACCACCGCCGACAATACCATCAGCAGGATGGCCATGGGATAGCCGAAGTCCCAGTCCAGTTCCGGCATGTGCCTGAAATTCATGCCGTAGGCCGACGCGATCAGGGTGGGCGGCATCAGCGCCACCGACACAACCGAGAAGATCTTGATGATGGCGTTCTGTTCGATGTTGATCAGGCCCAGCGTCGCGTCGAGCAGGAAGTTCGCCTCATGCGCCAGGAAGCCGGCATGTTCGGTCAGCGAGCGCAGGTCGCGCGTCATCGTCTTCAGCGCCGTCTTCTGGTCCTTGCTCAGCCGGCCGCCGCTGGCCGAGGTCAGGAACACCACCAGCCGGTCCAGCCCGGCCAGGCTGTCGCGCACCTTGTGGGTGAGGTCGCCGGCCCGGCCGATGCCGCGCAGCACGTCCTGCAACTCGTCCGGCTTCTTCGCCGCCTTGCCGAAACCGCCGCCGTCGAGCGAATCGTCGAAGATGCGGGCCGACAGCTCGTCGATGCGGCCGCCGACCAGCTCCAGCACGTCGGCGACCCGGTCGATCACCGCGTCGAGCAGGCCGAACAGTGCGCTCTCCCCCGTCGCCAGCAGCTCGGGCTGGCGGACGCTGCGGGCGGCGAAGGTGATGACGGGCAGCGGTTCGGTGTAGCGCAGCGTGATCAGGTGGCGCGGCGTCAGCACGAAGGTCAGCTCGCCCTGTTCGGGATGGGGCGAGGTGGCGCGCGAGATGATGGAGGAGGTCATGTAGAGCGCCTCGCCCTCGACATAGAGCTGGCTGGAGGCCTCGATCTCCTTCATCTCCTCGCGCGTCGGCAGGTCGCAGCCGGTGAGCGCGCCGACATGGCCGCGCTCCGCTTCCGTCGGGCGCAGAAGATCGATCCAGACGGCGCCGGCCGGCAGCTCCTCGCCCAGCTCCAGCGGCTGGCGCACCACCCGCCCGTCTTCGGCGCGGGCGTGGACCGTGATCACCGCGCCATCCCCTGGGCGTTCAGTTGGGCGTTCCCTTGGGCGTTCCCCAGGGCGGCCGCCTCTTCCGGTACCGGCGCGCCGGCGGCGCGGCAGGCGGCGGCCAGCGTGTTCAGCATCAGGCAGGCGATGGTCATCGGGCCGACGCCGCCCGGAACCGGCGTGATGGCGCCCGCCACCTTGACCGCCTCGTCGAAGGCGACGTCGCCGACCAGCCGGGTCTTGCCCGGCTCGGCCGCCGGCACGCGGTTGATGCCGACGTCGATCACGGTGGCGCCGGGCTTGATCCAGTCGCCGCGCACCATCTCCGGCCGGCCGACCGCCGCGACCAGGATGTCGGCACGGCGGCATTCGCCGGGAAGGTCGGCGGTGCGGGAATGGGCCATCGTCACCGTGCAGTCGGCCTGCAGCAGCAGCTGGGCCATCGGCTTGCCGACGATGTTGGAGCGGCCCAGCACCAGCGCGCGCTTGCCCTTCAGGTCGCGGCCCAGCGTGTCGCGGATCAGCAGCAGGCTGCCCAGCGGGGTGCAGGGCACGATGGCGCCCGGCTGGCCGGTGGCGAGCAGGCCGGCATTGACGATGTGGAAGCCGTCGGCGTCCTTCTCCGGCACGATGCGGCCCAGCACCTTCTGGCTGTCGATGTGGCGCGGCAGCGGCAGCTGGACCAGGATGCCATGCACGGCCGGATCGGCGTTCAGCCGGTCGATCAGCGCCAGCAGGTCGGATTCGGCCATGTCGGCCGGCTCATGGTGGTCGAAGCTGTTCATGCCGAGGTCGACCAGCGCCCGCTCCTTGGAGCGGACATAGACCTGGCTCGCCGGATCCTCGCCGACCAGCACGACGGCCAGACCGGGGGTGACGCCGTGGCTTGCCTTCAGCGCCGCCACCCCGTCCGCCACCCGCGCACGCAGGCCGGCCGCGAAGGCCTTGCCGTCGATGATCCTTGCGTCCGCCATGCTACTCTCCACCCTCGCTGCCCACATCGTCGATCAGGGCCGACAGCCGCGGCAGCAGAGCCGCCGGGTCGCCGGCCACATGCAGTATCTTGTTCCGATCGGTGGCGCCGGCCACCACCGTCAGGCTGGTCTTCGGCACTTTCCACGCTTTCGACAACAGTTTTATGACGGCCTCGTTGGCCTTGCCGTTTTCCGGCACGGTCGTGACCGCCACCTTCAGGACCCTGCCGCCCCCTGCCGTCTCCGCCAGCCCGGTGACCGCGTTGCGCGACGCCTTGGGCGTCACCCGCAGCGCCACCCGCAGGCCGTCGGCGACGGCCTCGAACGGGGACGGCATCGCCATCACATGCGCGGCCAGTACTGGGCCAGCAGGTTCTGGATGAAGGAGATCGCCAGCAGCACCACGATCGGCGACAGGTCGAGCCCGCCCATGTTGGGCAGGACACGGCGGATCGGGCGCAGCACCGGCTCGGTCACCCGGTACAGGAAATCGCCGATCAGATAGACCGCGCGGTTGCGCGTGTTCACCACGTTGAAGGCGACCAGCCAGCTGAGGATGGCCGACAGGATGAGGATCCAAAAGAACAGATCCAGGATGGTGTTGATGAGCAAATACAGCGCGATCATGCCGGGCCAGCTCCATGGCGGTTCTTTGCGACGGCCGCGCGCAGCGCACTGCGAAGCGGGCGCCAGCCTTTTCCGGGCACCCTAAGCATAAGCGGCAAGGGCTGTCCAGTACGGCGGGTTCGGAAGCGCCGGCCGGCGCCCCCGATCATCCGCTGCATTTTTTCCGAACAGAGCGCTTGACAGCCCCCCCCGTCATGGACAATAACCGCGCCACGCCGGAGCGACGAAGACGCGACGGTGTTTGTGTGGGGCCGTAGCTCAGCTGGGAGAGCGACGCGTTCGCAATGCGTAGGTCGGGAGTTCGATCCTCCTCGGCTCCACCAATCACCCCCAAGACATTGATGCAACACAGGAATTCGCCCGGAAGCGGCGGAATTCCCCGCGGTGTGACACCGCCCTGTTGCACGCGGCGTCGGCCGAATCGTCTTCATCGCCTTCAAAATCCGCCGTTTCAGCCCATCCGGGGTGTCGCACATTCCTGTCGCCCAAGCGGCGTCCCACAGGGCTGTGGATCCGGGGAGCCGTCTGGCAGTTCCGGACGCGGGTTCCGGCCGACCTCCAGGCGGTTCTGGGCCGGACCCACATCAATCGCTCCCTTAGGACCAGCAGCTACCCCGACGCCATCCGGGCGGCCCGCCGGGTGGCCTTCCAGATCGAGGAACTGTTCGAGGCGGCCCGTGGGGGCATCGGAAGCGACCCGGCCCACGCCGTGTGCGACAGGCCTTGCCTATTGCCCCCCGCCCCCTCGGTGTCGGCCAACACCGTCCTGCCCGAGCCCACCGGCCCCGCCATCCAGATCGACCTGGACCTGCTGGCCAGCCGCATCGCCGAAAAACTCCAGGCCGCCCAACCAGTCGCCGCGGAGGCGGTTGTGCCTACCGTCGCCCCCGCCAAGGCGAAGACCATCCAGCAGGTCTACGACGCCTACATGGCCGATCCCGGCGTTATCCGATCCGGCAAGACCATCCTGGCCTACGAGACGGTTTTCGGGCTGCTGATCGAGATCATCGGCCAGGACACGCCGGTGTCCGACATCGGCCGGGAGACCTGCCGCGAGGTCATGGACACCCTCCGGTGGCTGCCGCCCAACTCGACCAAGCGGTACCCCGACCTGACCGCACGTGAGATCGCCCAGAAAACCCGCGACGCCGGCAAGGCGTCCGGCCTCAGCCCCGCGACCGTGAACGGTTACATGACAAAGCTGTCCGCCCTCCTGACCTGGGCGGTCAACGAGGGGTTCATCGACCGGAATCCAGCGAAGGGGCTTGGCGTCGTGGACACCACCAATCGCAAGGACAAGCGGCAGCCATTCACCCCAAAGCAGCTTCAAGCCATCTTCACCGCCCCGCTCTACACCGGTTGCCAGGACGACGACCACGGCTACGCCAAGCCGGGAGACGCCCGTCCCCGGCGGGGACGCTTCTGGGTGCCGCTGATCGGCTTGTTTTCGGGCATGCGGCTCAACGAGATCTGCCAGATGAACACCGAGGATGTCCGGGTGATCGACGGCACCCTGTGCTTCGTGGTCACGGCTGAGGCGATCAAGGGAACCGACGACAAGCGGCTCAAGACCGGCAGCAGCGAGCGGGTTATCCCGGTCCACCCCACGCTGCTTGCGGCGGGATTCGATGAGTACGTCAGCGAGCAGCGGCGGAAGAGGAACGCCAAACTGTTTCCGGAACTACTTCCGGCAAAAACCGGATATTACTCCGATGTATTCTCGAAGTGGTTCCGGCGGTTCCTCCAGAAGGCGGGGGCGTCGGCTGGCCGGACTTGCTTCCATAGCTTCCGACACAACTTCCGGGATGCTCTCCGGGAGGCTCGGGTCGACCGTGAGCTTGCCCTGGCCCTTGGCGGTTGGGCCGGCGACAACGGCGACATGGGCTCGGAAAGTGCCGAGTTCTACGGTCGGGGGTTCCGGGCATCTACCCTTCTGGAGGCCATCTCCAAAGTCCGCTACCCGGAACTGGACCTTGTCCACCTGATGCTCGCCCCGTTCCCGGCGTAGGCCCGGCTGTTATTCGAAGAAGTCCTCGTCCACTCTCTTGATGTGCAGGGTCTCCTCGATCCTGCATCCGACCTCGTGCCGGATCATGAGCTTGGCCAGTTGGATTCCATCGATCAACACGATGCGGGTGCCGAGCCGGTCGGCCGTCTCCCTGGCCGACGTGGTGAAGGCGGAGGTGGTAACGAATAGTCCCTTGGTCGCCTTGAACAGGTTCAGGCTGCCGAAGAAGTCGCGGATCGCCCCTGCCCCGACGGTGTTGCCGTCGGCGTACCGCTTGGCCTGGACATAGACCCGGTCCAACCCGAGCGGGTCCTGGTCGATGACACCGTCCACGCCGTCGTCGCCGGACTTCCCGACCAAAGCCTTGTCCAGTTCCGTCACCGACCCGCCATAGCCCATGGTGATCAGCAGGCGGACCACCGTCTTCTCGAAGAACGCGGGCGTTCCGGATTGGACACGCTGAAGGATTTCGTCGGCCAGCGACGCCTCGATTCGGGCGTGGGCTTGACGCATCACCTCATCGGGGGTGAGCGGGTTGTCGGCAACCGGCAGTACGGTCTCGGTGGCCGCCACCGCCTCGGCCTCGCCTTCACGTGCTTCCTTAAAGGCTGGAAACTGCTCCAGGAACCGGACAGTGATCCGGTCAGGGGGCGAGTTCAGCACCTGTCGGCCGGTCTCGGTGATACGGAAATGTGCTCGTCGGGTCAGTTCGACCAACCCGGCTTTGCTGAGATAGCTCTTTGCCCAACTCACGCGGTTGCCAAAGGTCGTCTGTTGTTTCGACGGCACGCGATGAGCCCGCTCCTCGTCGGTCAGGGCAAACTCGTCCGCAAGAATGTCCACTACGTCGCGGATGCGGACCTCGCCACCCCCGGCGGCGATCTTCAGCACGGGGAGCATCAAGGTCTGGAAATCGGGAATGGCCATCAGGTCGGCTCCACGCGTCGCAGCGTCAGGAAATGCTCGTTCTGGTCCAGCCATGCCTTCCTGGCCTCCCAGTCCGGCAGGATGGTTCCGACCAGCCCCCAGAAGGCCCGGTCGTGGGTGCGGTGCCGCAGGTGGCAGAGTTCATGGACCACCGCGTATTCCAGCACCGTCCGGGGGGCGAAGACCAACTGCCAGTTCAGGTTTACGACGCGGTCGATCCCGCAGCTTCCCCAGACATGCTTCTGGTCCTTGACCCGGACATCTCTGGGCTTCAGCCCGTTCGGCTCGCCGTGTCGGCGGACGAGGTCGGCGACATCCTGGCGGAGCCGCTTCCTCAGCCACAGCCGCAAGGCCGACTCGATCAGGTCGTCGTGGGAGGCGGGAGCCACGGACCGCGGGCAGCCGACCAGGAAGCCGTTGCGGTAGGCGACACTCACCAGCGTGTCGTCGCAGGGCTCGACCCGCAGCCGCATGAGCCGGCCGCGGTAGGGGATCTTGGCCCCGCTGACGAACCGCCGGACGGCATTGGAGCGGGCCATCCGCTCGGCCATGTGGCGGGTCTGCTCGTACAGCCATGCCCTGCGGCGGTGGAGCACCCCGGCAATCTCGTCCTCGGTGGCGGCGGTGGGCACGACCACCTCGACGCTGTCGGGGGTGACGGTGATGCGTGCCCGCGTCGCCGCGTCGGAGCGACGCAGGACGTAGGGGATCTCGACGCTGCCGACCGTCAGCATGGGCATGGATCAGACCTTGGCGAACTGCTTGAGGGCGAACTCCTCGACCTGCTCGGAGACCTCCTTGAGGTTCCCCAGGCCGAATTCGTGGGCCAAGCCGCGGACCTGCTGTCGCAGCGACCGCCGCAGCCCCTCCTTCTCCTGCCACAGTCGCGGGGCGGTCGCATCATCCTCATAGAGGGCGGCGATCCGCTCCGCCAGCCCATCCGCTCCATCCCCCGCGTGGAAGGCTAGGAGGACCTGGAGAATGCCATATGCCCCCTGCGACATCCCGGCCTCCTCATGGGCGGTCGCCTCGGCTTCCAGGTCCTTGGCGAGATCCTGCAACTTACTCAGCGTGTCGGCCCAGGAAAGCTGGGCACCCTCCAACTTCTCCAGCAACTCCCGCAGCCGGTCGGAGAATTTGCCGTACTGGTGGGCGTTCTGGCCCAGCCGCTCGTAGACGACCTTGCGGAGTTCGGTGGTCTTGCGGATCGCCGCCGTCTTGAGGTCGTCCTCCGTCTTGCCCTCGACCTTGAAGTCCTCCCAGAACTCCGGATCGGTGATGTGGCGGAGCTTCACCGTCACGCTCAGCCCGGTGGCGTCGAGGTGGCGTTCCAGCATGTCGCGGATCTTACGGCTGTAGGACCGCTGGTCGAACGCCTCCCGCTTCTCGATGGCCTGGGTGGCGTACTGGAGGAACAGGGCCACCCATTTCAGGTCGGCGGTGAACTCCAGCACGCAGGGGTCCGGGCTGACGGCCTCGTACAGGCCGATGAACTCGCGGGCCGCCTTGCGGAACTCGATCCACTGGGTCTCGTCGGGTTTCAGCCGGGCGACAAGCTGGTCGAACTCGGCCTTCAGGCTGTCCTTGTCCAGTCGCCCGCCGGCCCGCTTCACCCCCTTCATCATGTGGAGCACGGCGGCGTGGGCGGCCCGAAGCTGGTTGCGGAGGTCGTCCAGATCCCGCATGGCGTTGCGGACATCGTCGGCCCGGTAGGAGGCGAGAGCCCTGTCCAGATGAGCGGACACGCCGATGTAATCGACGATCAGCCCGTTTCGTTTGCGGGCGTCGGCGACCCGGTTGGTACGGGCGATGGCCTGGAGCAGGCCGTGCTCCTTCAGCGGCTTGTCGAGATACATGACGGACTCGACGGGGGCGTCGAACCCGGTCAGCAGCTTGTCGCAGACGATCAGGAAATCCGGCCGGACGCCCTTCTTGCCGAACGCCTTCTTCACATCGATCTCGGCCTTGTCGTCCAGATAGTGGGCGACAAGGCCGTCGCGGATCGACTGGGTGTACGCGTCCTCGCTCGGCTTCGCGTCCTCCTGCGACGACGAGTAGACGCAGGCCGACATGTCCGCCGCCATCGCCTGGGCGTCTTCGATGGGCATGCCCTCGGCGGCCAGATCGGCGGCGATGACCGCATCCAAGGCCCGCTTGTAGAGGATGACCGCCTCGCGGTCGAAGGCGACGATCTGGGCCTTGAAGCCGTCGGGGCGGGCGTATTCCTTGAAGTGGGTCCAGATGTCGTAGGCGATCAGGGCGATCCGCCTCGGGTGCTTGACCAGATCGGCGACCGTCACGCCCCGCTTCTTCAGTTCCGCAAGCTTGTCGTCGGGCAGGTCGGCGAACCACTGGTCGAACAGGATGTCGATCTTGGCCTCGTCGATATGCCAGTCGGTCTTGCGGCCGGTGTAGTAGATCGGCACCGTCGCCCCGTCGGCCACGGCGTCGTCGATGCCGTACTTGTCGAGATAGCCTTCGCCGACCACGCCGAAGTTGGCGTAGGTATCCTTGTCGTCCTTCTTGATCGGCGTGCCGGTGAAGCCGAAGAAGCGGGCGTCGGGCAGAGTCTTCCGCAGGAAGGCCCCGAGGTCCTTTTCCTGGGTGCGGTGGGCCTCGTCCACCATGACGATCCAGGTGGCGGAGTTCGCGACCGCCTCTTCGGACCCCTGGAACTTGAAGATGGTCGAAAGGGCCATCAACCCGTCCGTCTTGCCGTCCATCAGGGTCCGCAGATCGCGGATGCTGCCGATGTCGGTCGGGTTCGGCAGGCCGCAGGCGATGAAGGTGGTGGTGATTTGGGTGTGCAGATCCACCCGGTCGGTCAGCACCAGGATGTTGGGGTTGGTCAGTTCGGGCGACTCCACCGTCCGGTGGGTCTTCAGCTTCAGGGCGGCGAAGGCCATGGTCAGCGACTTGCCCGACCCCTGGGTGTGCCACACCAGCCCCCGCCGGTGCCGGTTCTCCACCACCCGCTCGACGATCTTGTTGACCGCCCGGAACTGCTGGTAGCGGCACATCTTCTTGACGATGCCCTCCTCGGTCTTCTCGAACACCACGAAGTGGGCGATCAGGTCGAGCAAGCGGGACGGCTCCAGCAGGCACCACAGCCCCTTGGACAATTCGTCGGTGAAGTCGGCCTCCTGGCGGGGCCACGGGTCCCGCCACGCCGCGAAGAACTTCGACGGGCTGCCGGTGGAGCCGTAGAGGCAGTTGGTGCCGTCGGTGACGAGGTTGAAGACGTTGGACAGGAACAACCGGGGGATGTCCCGCTCATACTGCCGGATCTGGTCGAACGCCTCGCCGGTCTTGTCCTTGGAATTGATCGGGCTCTTGCACTCGATCACCACCACCGGGATGCCGTTCAGGTGAACCACCACGTCGGGAATCCGGGTCCGTTCGGCCTTGACGCGGAACTGGTGGGTGACGGTCAGCCGGTTGTTGGCCGGGTTGGCGAAATCGACCACCCGCAGGGTCCGCCGCGTCGCCTCCCCCTGCACCGGCCGACTGAAGTCGCCGCGGAGCTTTTTGAGCCACGCTTCGTTGTCGGTGATCGACACGAGGTCGGCGTAGGCGGCCTGGGCATCGGCCAGGGAGACGCCGTTGATCCGCTGGATGGCCTCGACGAGGTGGGGGCGGAACAGCACCTGATTCTCGCCGTCCCGCAGACCGGCATGCTCCTCCGGCGGGACGAAGCGGTAGCCCATGGCCTCAAGGCAGGCGATGGTGGGTTGCTCGGCGAGGTGCCATTCCATGCCCTGGGCCACGGTGCTGCTCCCTGTGGTCGTGCGTTATAATGCGGGGGATAAGGCGTCGGCGGAGATCCGCTTCCGGCCGGTCAGAAGGTCGGACAGGAGGGCTGCTTTGGTCTTTGCCAGTTGGGCCAATGCGTCCGAAGCCGACCGCTCCGCAAGGGAGTATGCGGCGACCTGTTGGACAATCCTTTCCTGCTCTTCCTTCCCCGGCAACAGAACCGGGAAATCTTTGACCTGCGTGGAGTTGATTGAAGCAAGATTCGGTATTCGGTAGCAAACACACCCAACCAAAAAACTAGATACATGCAGATATCTTTAAATGCGCAAGTGAGATTTCGTGCTATGGAAGTTTCAATCAACCGTTCACTGGCGGAATCCGCGCGCAAAGCGAAAGGGCCGCCTCACCAGCGGCCCTTTGCTGCGGCGTTACGGGTTTTGGCTAGCCTAGAGGCTAATCGCTAGGCTGTGGTCGCCCGGCGGCTTAGCGGGGCTAGTTACCCCATCAAGTCAAGAGTAAACAAAGGAAAAGAGTTGTACTTTGCCTCGTTGCTAACGAACCAGACGCAATACGCAAGCACTTCGTCTTGGATTTCGTCATGACCGACGCTTATGACGGTCATATTTGGCCCACCAGACTTTAGACGCACAACTTTCCCTTTTACGATGTCTTCTGGCATTGGCGACTCCTTTGGTAGAGGGGCACCAAGAATGGCAGAGAGGGTATAAAATGTCACCAAAGGCTCGCCCTATCCGGGCAAAAGATCTTGTGGTTGTAGCGTCGGCCGAGTCCTTTCGTCGCGACAACGAGCCGCCGCACCGCATTGGGGACATCGTTCGGCTGAACAGCGGGGGGCCGACTTCTCTCGTAGTTGACGTTGATGGCGGTGTTTTGACTGTGGCGTGGCGCGACTCGGACGGGTGCGCGAAGGAATTGGCGGGGCCTGATGTTTGCTTCCACCGGGCGCGCGAAATCTGGTAATCGGCGACGAAGGCCGCATTCAAGCCGCCCGGCCGCGCTGCCAGTAGCCGGACCAATCCACGGACGGCGGCAGCGCAGCGGCACGGAAGCCAACGGTTCGGAACTGTTCGCCGTTGCTGGTCCGGCGCTGGTCTTCACGCCACGCCATTTCGGCAGCATAGCGGTTCAGGTACTTGCCGCCGATCCGGTGATACTGCCCGGCTTCCGCACGACGCAGACGGGCGAAATAGGACTCCGCTTGGTTGGTGCAGGCGTCATCCGCGCTGTAGGCTTCCTGGTGGTTGATGCGCTTCATGTTGAAGCGGGCATGCAGGCTGTTCCAACCGGCGGCTTCATCGGCATGGACGGTGGAGGCGCGATCAACGCGGGCCTTGATGAAGGCGACGCTTTCGTCTTCCGAGCCGAACACCTGGGTAACAGTCCGGCCGTCACGCTCACGGGCCACGACAACTACCTGACGCTTGCCCGTCTGGTTCTCGGCAAGGCGACGGTCCTTCCGGTCTTCCTTGCGGTTCTCGGGGCGGACGTGACCACCGACATAGCAGCCGTCAACTTCCACGTCGGCGCCGTCGCCACCCAGCACCACGCCGCGGACTTCCGCCGCCATGGCTTCCCGGAGCTTATGCGCCAACACATAGGCCGTCTTGTACTGCACGTCGAGATCGCGGCCGAGTTGGAGAGCGGAGATGCCCTTGACCGCGTTGACGAAGATGATGATGCCGATCAGGTAATCCCGGATCGGCAGCTTGCGCGAGGCAAACAGGGTGCCGGACGTTTCGGAGAACTGGCGACGGCACGCCTTGCACTTAAAAACGTTCCGGGTGGTGTATTCGTAGCACTTCCGGCAATCGCAGTAGGGGCAGACGGCAGCGCCCTTGGTGTCGGGCCAGCGGATTTGACGGAACAGCGCGCGGGCTTCCCCGTCCGTCATGCGCGCAACCTGTTTCATGCTGACGGTGCGAGCGGCGGAGGACATGAGAAAGTGTTGCGACATGGTAGCGTATCCGTGTTGTTCCTAACAGATACGTTAGTTTCATCGCCCTTTCTTGTCAACGAGAAAGCTTTCACATATGTTATATTCCATGCGCTAACGAGAGGTACATAGCATGGAAGCGAAGGACGAATGGGCAGGCCGCGCCAAGCGGTTCATGAAGGCGGAGTTGAAGCGGCACGACGTGACCTATGACGAGTTGGCCCGCCGTTTGACCGAGATGGGCATTGAGGAAACGGAAGGCTCCATCACGGTGAAGATAAACCGGGGGGCCTTCCCGACGTGGTTCTTCCTCGCCAGCATGAGGGCTATAGGGTGCCCAGCGGTGCGGGTGGATGATGTATAAACTCGTGCCCGTGAGCTTGCTATACCACCACGCATCAGCCTATGTTCAACAAGTGCGGTTTATTTTTTGCGCTGGAAGTGGAGATGATCAATGGATCGCGTAAAGTATTTGGTATGGAATAATAAAGGTGGCGTTGGGAAGAGCTTCCTTACTTATATGCTTTCGGTTGAATATGCTCTTGCAAATCCTAATGAAGAAGTAATCGTTGTCGATGCCTGCCCGCAGGCTAACGTATCAGAAATGATACTCGGAGGAAATGGCAAAGGAGAGGAAAACCTAGAGAGGCTGAGGCAGAACAATACTACGATAGCTGGGTATATTAAAGACAGATATGAGCGGTCAAAGTCATCTAAGCTTGGAACTGAGATAGATTATTTCGTAAACGCGAGCCAGCGTAACGGCAATATGCCAAAAAATCTCTATCTTCTTCCGGGAGATGTTGATTTGGATATTTGCTCGGCAATCATAAATTACATGGCTACTGCACCAGAGCGCAACGCGTGGAAGAAGAGCAGACTATTGCTCAACGACCTAATTACGTCATTTGAGCAGAGGAAGGAAGCAGATCAGAAAAAGCAGGTGTATTTTATCGACTGCAACCCAAGTTTTGCAACTTATACTGAAATAGCTGTGCTGGCATCAAATCGGATCATTGTGCCTTGCACGGCGGACGCCGCATCGATCAGAGGGATACGCAATCTGTTTAAGCTTATTTATGGCATTGACGTCGGGAAAGCGACAATGGATGATGAAATTTTTCTCGCGTTCCATTCGAATGCTAGGGATGCCGCTTTGTCTCTACCAAACATTCATAGATTTGTTCTGAATAAGTCGAGGTCTAATCTTGCCGATGCTGCGGCAGCCTTTAAATCCCATGTAAGGGAAATCGAAGACGTGGCAGCGCGTGTGCGGGCCGCCTATCCAACCCTGTTCACCGCCAATGGCGGCGGCGATGTCTTGAATGTCAAAGACGGCAATACGCTCGCAGCAATCATCAATCACGTTGGCATGCCGTTGTCGAAACTTGTTCCTAAAAAATATGACATCTATGGAAGGCAAACACAAGCTAGCGAAACCCAGATAACCCCGCTAGTGAGCGATCTCAACAAGGTGCTTGCTACACTTTAATAGCAGTATTTCATGAGACTTTCCACGCCGTCACCTTCCCATCCGCTACTTTCTCTACCAACCCGTTGGCTTGCCGGGTGACGGCGTTATGGACCAGCTTCGTGACCAGCTTTCCGGTGCGTGCGTCGGTGGTCTCCAGCCCCCGGCGCTGCATCACCTCGACGGCGATGTCTCGGACGGTCATGGGGGCGGGTGCGATGCGGAGAACATCCAGCACCATGCGGGCCAACTCGCCCTGCTTGAACCAGTCGTTGCGCTTCCTGACGGCCTTGGGTGCGATCTCTTCGGGGACGACATCCGGGGCGCATAGCCGCAGTACGGCGTCGATGTGGACCAGATCGGCCCGGTGCTGGGCGATGCGCTTTTCAAGGTCAGCGATGATGCCGGAGACTTCGGCGCGCTTAGCGGTCAAGCCGGAGATCAGGTAGGTGTCGCCCATGGCTTCCTCTCAGAGACTCAAGGGCGATAGCTTAACGAAATCAATGGATTGCCGGATACAGCAGCGTGGGTGTGTTTGCTACCGAATACCGGCAAGATTCGTGGTCTGCTTCGCACAACCCAGGAAGTAGCCTTTCCCATGGGCCGATGCAGTCAAAGCCGCCAGAAACTCCGACACGAGAAGGTCCGGATTTGGGCGAACCGCAAAAACATGGTTTTGGTGCAGGCAGACAGGGACTTGACCATTCCAGACATCGCCTCGGCCAAGCTTGTCGAAATCCCCGCCTTCGGTCATCAGCACGTCGCCGGAGCGGAGACTGTACCGTTCGACCTGTGATGCCGAGACCATGATGGTCTTCAACTCCGTAAGGTCGATACGGCCGTCCTGGACATTTGCGACCCTCAGATAGGGGAGTTCGACAGGGTCCTGGATGTCCTTTTTGCCTTTGGCGACTCCGGTCTGGACGTGGGCCACGGTCCTGAGAGGCACGACTTCCCAGCCTTCGGGGATCAAACCAAACTCGGTCTGCTTAAAGCGGTCATGTCCAATGCCCTTGGTCAGTAGGCGGTCCAGGACACCCTGCTTGACCGTGCGGTTTTGCTCAATGACCGCCAACGTCGTCTTGATCGTCTCGTCCACGGTGGAAAGCACCTCGGCGATCCGGCATTGCTCCTGTAGGGGCGGAACAGCCACCTCGATCTGAAAGAGGTCCTCTGGCGGCACCCGGCGTGCCTTCCGACCTCCTCGGGCCAGTCCTTTGTGAGCGGCGTAGAACTGCTCGCGAGTCACGTATGCAAGCAGCCAACGCTTGTCGATCATAGATGAAACATCAAAGGCTGGCAGATCAAGCGTGGTCTCCCACCCATCCAACTCTTCAGGAACAACTCCGAAAGCACCATTCAAAAAGTCCAACTTGCTGTAGATGAACTGACCCTTCTTTCGAATGTAGTACTTTGTATTTTCGCTCCCTTGCCCGCCAATCTCTTTGGCCACCACACCTTTCCCATAAAGCCGAACTGTCAGCTTCCGGGCACTACGCCCGTCATTCCCCGGAATCCGGCTTTCTTGCAGAAAGTCGCCAAGCGGCTGAACTGTCCACCCCTCCGGCACCTTCATCGCCCGCCCCCCTTTAGGGTCTTCGATACCTGGGCCTCGATGGACTTCAGTTCCTCCAGGTCCGCGGCGTCGGCGGCGATGGCGTCCTGCTGCTTCCGCTGCCGGTCGAACTCGTCGTAGCGGTCGTGGGCGATGCGTTTCATGGCGTCGTGGCTGATCCGCCCGTTCCCGTTGAGGAGCGGCCGTTCGTTGAAGGTGATGAAGCGGTCCACATATGCCCGCCAGTCGTCCAGGGTCAGGTGCTTCCGCTGGCTCACCCGGTCCTCGGCGTAGTCGAGGAACATGGTGACGATGCGGTTCAGTTCGGTGATCTCCCCGGCGGCGAGGTAGTTCTTGGCCACGATCACATCGGCTTTGCGGACGCGGGCACCGGTCCAGCTTTGCAGGTTCATGTTGGGCTTGCCGGGATCGGACCGGTCCACCACCAGTTCGGCGGCGGTGTGGCCGGTGACGGCGTGCAGCAGCTTGTTCTGAACCTCGGCGAAGAACAGGGCCGCCGCCCCATGGTCGTCGCGGTAGTCCTGCGACAGGGCGAACAGGTCGCGGATCTTCTGGTAGAACCGCTTCTCCGACGCCCGGATGTCGCGGATGCGTTCAAGCAGTTCGTCGAAATAGTCCCAGCCGCCGGGATTCTTCAGGCGTTCGTCGTTCATGACGAAGCCCTTGACGAGATACTCGGCCAGCGTTGCCGTCGCCCATTGCCGGAACTGGACGCCCCGCGGTGACCGGACGCGGTAGCCGACGGCCAGGATCATGTCGAGGCGGTATAGCTTGATGCTCCGGGAAACCTGCCGCCGCCCCTCGGTTTGAACTGTCAAATTATCTTTGACAGTTGCCTCCGCCGCCACCTCGCCCTCGGCGAGGATGTTGCGGATGTGGTGGCTGATGGCCTGTTTCGAGGTCTGGTAAAGCTCCGCGATCTCGATCTGATTCATCCAGACGGTGCCGTCCAGCTTGGTCAGCCGGAACTGGGCGGACCCATCGTCGGTCCGATAAAGAATGACTTCGCCTTCCGACATGGTGTCCTCACTCCCCGTCCGGCAGGTAGCCGAGTTCCCGCAGGAACCCCATCATCCGGGCCTCGGCGGCGTCCCGCTGCTCCCGCAGTTCCAGGAGCTTCTGGACCTCCTCGGCCACGTCCAGGTCCTCCTCCTCCTCGGTCAGGTGGACATAGCGGCTGATGTTGAGGTTGTGGTCGTTGCCGGCGATCTCCGCCATCGGCACCACGCGGGCGAGGCGATCCACATCGGCATAGTCGTGATACGCCTGGGCGAGCGTGGCGACGTTGGCGTCGGACAGGTGGTTCTGGGCCTTGCCTTCGATGAACTGCTCGGCCCCGTTGACGAACAGCACCTTGCCCTTGCGGTCCTTCGGCTTGGACTTGCGGACGATCAGGATGCAGGCGGGAATCCCGGCCCCGTAGAACAGGTTGGGGGCGAGGGAGATCACCGCCTCGATCAGGTCGTCCTTCAACAGGCCCTCGCGGATGCGGCCCTCGGCCCCGCCGCGGAACAGGATGCCGTGGGGCAGCACCACCCCCAGCATGCCGTCCTGCCGCAGGCTGGCGACCATATGCTGCACGAAGGCGAGGTCGCCGTAGGATTTGGGCGGGCAGCCGTAGCGGTCGCGGCCGAACCGGTCGCCCTTGCTCCAGACCTCGTGCCCCCAGTCTTTCAGGGAGAAGGGCGGGTTCGCCAGCACGCGGTGGAAGGTGCGGATCGCCTTGGTGCCGTCGCCGGTCAGATGCTTCGGGTCCAGCAGCGTGTCGCCACGGGCGATGTCGAAGTCCTGGATATCGTGCAGGAACAGGTTCATCTGGGCGATGGCCCAGGTGTTCAGGTTCTTTTCCTGCCCGCACAGGGTCAGGCTGCGGGCGTTCTTGCCCTGCCGCTCCAGATGATGGAAGGCTTCCAGCAGCATGCCGCCCGATCCGCAGGTCGGATCGTAGATAGACGTGCCTTCCTCGGGCCGCAGGCATTCCACCAGCAGCCGCACCACCATCTTCGGCGTGTAGAACTCGCCGCCCTTCTTGCCGGAATCGTCGGCGAACCGCTCGATCAGGTATTCGTACGCCTGCCCCAGAACGTCCGGCTCCACATTGGCGTTGCGGAGAGGATACTTCTCGAAATGCTGGAGCAGCTTTTCAAGAGATGCGTCGGGGAACCGTTCCTTGTTGTTGAAGTCCACATCCTGGAAGACGCCCCGCAGGCGGTGATTGGCGTCTTCAACGGCGTGGAACGCGGCGTTCAGTTGTTCGCCGATGTTGGTCGTGTGCGTCCGCACGTCCTTCCAGAACCGCCCCTCGGGGATGTGGAAGCGGTGCTCGTCCGGGTCGGCAGCCAGAGCCGCATCGCCGTACTTGGCCATCCGCTCCTCGTACTCCTCCTCCCACACGTCGCAGAGCCGCTTGTAGAACAGCAACCCAAAGATGTAGTGCTTGTAGTCCGACGAATCGATGGAACCCCGCAGGATATCGGCGGCTTTCCACAGGTGGGATTCAAGCTGGTCCAGGGTCAGAACGGCCATCGCGAGCCCAACGTCTCTTCAAAAGTGTGCAACGCGGCGGCACTCTATCAGACCGGGTGCGGCAGGCAACGGTGTTGACCGGAAGCGGGGCTGCGGCAGGGAGGCCGGCTCAGTCCTCCTCGTCGAAATCCTCGTCGGGGTCCGGGTACTGGGGCGGGGCCTTGCCGACCGACGCGACCACCCTCGGGTAGCGTTTGCGTGGCTCCCGCTCGCCGAGGGCAAGGACCTCGACCCGGAACCGCCACTCGTCGCCGTAGTCGAACAGGAACGTCATCGCCTTCCCGACCTTGGGGAACGCCTGGGCCACCGTCGTCTTCTTGACGCTGAGGGAGTCGCCGCCGTCGCCCATGTCGGCGAAGAGTTCATAGCGGGGCTTGGCGTCGTAGATGTGGCCGGTGAGCTTGGGGAAGAACCCGAAGGCGTGGTCCAGGTCGAAGGCGTAGGCCCGGACGATGGCCTCGGCGAGGTCGTAGAGGGAGCGGTCGCTCGGGATCTCGATGTCCCGGTAAAGCTTGGGCCGAAGGGCGGCCCGGACGATGTGGGTGGCGGCTTCGACCATGGCGTTGTCCTCCTGTCGGTGCTGCGGTCCGCCTTGTCACGCCTGCGGCAGGCTTTCCCGGATGTCGGGAACGCCGGCCAGGAAGATGGCGTCGGGCTGGTGGTTGACGTAGGCGAGGAAGATGTACTCGTTCCAGTGGTTGGCGGTCGGGCCGAACTTCAGCAGGGTTTCGGCGTCCACGGCTTTCCGTCCGCCGGCCGCGGTCATCCGGGCGACCTCGCGGCCGATATAGTCCAGGAGCCGCTGCTCCGTCCCGTCCAGCACCACGTAAGGCGTGGTGACCACCACATGGTGGTCGATGTCCGGGAGCGGTGGGGGCAGCAGGCGGGTGTACCAGAGTTGGCCGGGTTCCCCCGCATACCCCGTCGCGGAGTGGCACCGCCGGACCTGCCGGGTGACGATGTCCTTCAGCAGAACCAGCGGGCCGTCCATGCCCATGTGGATGTAGAACCCCATGCGAGACTCCTGCATCGGCCGGACGATGTCGGCGATCCAGGCCGGCATGCCGGTGGTCTCCGCCACCCGCAGGATGCAGGTCCCCATGGTCTCCCGGCTGGACCCGAACTGGAGGTCGAAGAAGGCCCACATGTTGAAATAGCTCGCCGTCAGCGGACTGATCGGCGGGCCTTCCGGCACGTACTCGTCCTCGGCCTTCGCCACCGCCTTGGCGTACGCCTTCGCCTCGGGCATGGCGGAGATCGCCTCGGCGAACATCGACACCAGCGTCAGCCCCTGTGCGTAGAAGGCGAAGGCCGGATCGTAGCCCTGCTCGACGAGGTCCTTGAACCGACTGCCGTCGAGACCGGCCTCAACGGCACGCTCCCGGCTCGCCCGAAACGCGGACAGGTCGATGACGTTAGAGCGGATCTGGGTCGCCACCTTCCGGGCGATCTTGTCGGCGACGCTTCCCATAGGGGCTCCTGCTGTCGGTTTGGCCCACGCCTCAGTGCGTGTGGACGTGGTGGGCGTCGGGGAAGTGGGCGTGCCGGTGCCGTAGTCGTCCGTGACGATGCTTGTGGGTGTGCGGCTCGGTTACCGGGCCGTCGTGATGGTGCCGGTGGTGCTCGTCATGGACGTGCGGGTGATCGTGTTCGATCTCGTCGTGGACATGCTCATGGTCGTGGTCCTCGGTCAGGTGGAGCCAGACGCCAAGCCCCATCAGAACCGCCGCCGCGGCCAGCCCGACCGTTACAGGCTCTCCGAAGATCGCCAGGGAGGCGATGCCTCCGACGAAGGGAGCCGTCGAGAAATAGGCCCCGGTGCGGGCGGTGCCAATGTGCCGCAGGGCGATCACGAACAGCACGAGGCTGACGCCGTAGCCCAGCAGCCCGACCAGCATCGCCGCCGCTGCGGTTGGCACGGCGGGCAGGCCATCGCCAAGGGCTGAGGCGATGCCGACATTGACGCTGCCGGCAACCAACCCCTTGATGGTGGCGATGTCCACAGGATCTGCCAGCGAGACCTTGCGGGTCAGGTTGTTGTCCACCGCCCACATCAGGCAGGCGGCGACGACCGCAGCCGGCCCCCAACCACCGACAATGTCCACCGTTCCGCCCCAGGACAGCACCACTGCTCCCGCCACGATGGCGACCATTCCGGCAACGAGCCGCCGGTCGAAGCCTTCCTGGAAGACGAACCACGCCAGCAAAGCGGTAAACACCCCTTCCAGATTGAGCAGGAGCGAGGCGGTCGATGCCGATGTCGCCGTCAGGCCGAACATCAGCAGCACCGGCCCGGTGACACCACCGGCAAATACAGCGGCCAGCAACCAGAACCACTCGATGCCGTGGATGCTCCGCTCGTTCCGCTCCTGCGAGGCCGACAGCCCACGGGCCAGCCGAACCAACCCCAGGCCGATCCCGGAGCCGAGATACAGCAGGCCCGCCAGCATCCAGGGCGACAGGTCGTGGACCAAGAGCTTCGCCAGCGGCGTGCTGATGCCGAAGAGCACCGCGGCCAGAATGGCCATCGTCGAACCTGCTTGTGCCATAGGAGCTTCGCCTGTCCGGTAGCTGGAAACGTCCGCCCGACCGAACCTGATGGAGATGCCCAACGCTGTCCAGCCCATCGGTTGCCTACAAAATCCGGATTTGAAGGCAACTGGAGTGGAGCGGGTGTGGAGGAACTCGGGCTGGCCATAAAGACCATGTTGGCCGACATGGAGCGGCGATTCGAAGAAGAAGCGGAAGGGGCGTGGCTACTGGTACTTTAGGGTTATGAGGGCGGCCACCGCTACAGCCGCTACGCCGGCCCCGCCAACGCTCCGGAAATCGCTGCCCGCATCGAGCGGTTCCTCGACCTCAAGGCGGATTTCACCGGGCGACGGCGGATGGTGTCGGCACTCAAGGCCGACGGGCTGCTGCCGCCGGACGCCTTCATCCAATGCGTCCCTTTTCTTCGGAACACCTGCGGATATTCAGGTATGCGGGCCTTCATCACGGCCACAGTGTGACATCGTTCAGGCAGGTCGAATGGAAGCCGCCTCTTTGCCGACTGGTTGGGTGGCCTGGAGTTTTTCGGCGATGCGGCTGGCCAGCAGGTCCAGGTCGATGTGGATGGCGGGGCCGGTGGGATCGGGCAGGACGGTGTTGGCCGTCACCGAGGGGGCCAGCGGCGACGGGCAAGCCCTGTCGCACGCGGCGTGGGCCGGGTCGCTTCCGGTGCCCCCGCGGGCCGCATCGAACATGTCCTCGATCTCGAAGGCCACCCTGCGGGCCGCCCGGATGGCGTCGGGGTAGCTGCTGGTCCTGAGGGAGCGATTGATGTGGGTCCGGCCCAGAACCGCCTGTAGGTCGGCCGGAACCCGCGTCCGGAACTGCCACACGGCTCCCCGCAGCCAGAGCCCCATGGAACGCCGCTTGGGCGACAGGGATGTGCGACACCCCGGACGGGCTGAAACAGCGGATTTAGAAGGGGATGGAGGCGATTCGGCCGACGCCGCGTGCGACAGGGCGGTGTCACACCGCGGGAAATTCCGCCGCTTTCGGGCGAATTCCTGTGTCGCATCAATGTCTTGAGAAGGAATGGTGGAGCCGAGGAGGGTCATGCGGGCACCGGGTCAGGTCTGTCCGGTGACATTGTCCAGCACCGGCTTTTGGCGGTCGAGTGGTTCCAGAACGGCATGGTCAGCGGCACGCCCAGGGCGGCAAATGAGGCCGTCATACCTCGTTGCGGCAACCAGCCGGAGTGATCGGATCGTTACCGATCCCGCTGTTGGCCTCGCCGGCATGGCCGCCAGCGTTCCTCACCCTTACCGGCGGATCTGATCCAGGATCGCCTGGACTTCTGGGGTGAGCGGTGCCTCCCTGGCCAGCCGGATCTCAAGCTGTCGGCGTGCCTCGGCGTCAACGAACTTCGGTGTCGTCATGAATGCAAAGCGGGGGTTCGCCTCGGCCCTGGTCCGGCCGTTCAGGTAGACCTCCTGCCGGATCTCCAGGAACAATCGGTCCTCGTCGGTTCGGACGGTCATGTGGGCGGGGTTGATGCAGGTCTTCATCCCGCAGGTCATGCGAATCTGCGGTCGCCCGACCATGTTGGAGTTGAGACGGTTTCCGTAGGCCGCTTCGAAGGCTACGGGGCGAACGCATACACGTTCGCCGTTGATCTTCAGCACCGGGTAGCCGTTCTTGTCCACTCTTCCTTTCCAGATCCGGCATCCTGTATTGAGGTCGTCCTCACTGTGCATTTCCAGCCGTTCGTGGATTGGGCGTGCATTACCCATTGGTCCTCGCTCTTCTCCTCCTTCATTTTTACCACCCGGCCTTTTCGGAACGCAAAATTCCCGGCGAGCCTTCCTGGTGATGGGGCGGCTCATCCTGGCCCCCGGTTTCCCTGGTCTCCGCGATCCAGGCCGGGCACCCATCCTGGCCCTGGGCTCGGCCGATGCCCACCTCGCCAGCCCGGTCTGAACGGCAGCGACCCGCCGGACAGCCGGGCCATACCGGCCCTGACGCAAGCTCGGGCACGGCGGTTCCGACCCATCCAGATCCGGCGAAGCACTCCGGTGCCGGCCGGAGCGGGCCGAGCGGCAGCGAGGGCCGCGAAGGTCGGCACCTCGTGGTCGCGACGCAGGAGCGGCCACGACCGTGTTTCCCCGAAGCCGCTGGCATGGCCGAATTCCCCACGGCGACGCAGTCGGCAACGAGGCCCGGCACGGCGGGAGACGAGGGCGAAGCCCGAGACTCACGCCGGGAGGGCCGGTGTTAGGTTCGATCATCTCGTTTTGACCGGGGCAGAGGCGGGGGAGCGTTCTCCTCCTCCTGGAGGAGAAGGTTTTCCCCCCCTTTGACCTGGGCAGAACGGGAGGATTGGTGCCTCTAAGTAGGGAAAGAAGGTTTTCCCCCCCTGGGGCCAGACCGTCAGGCCCAGCCGTCGCAGAGTCGCTCCAGGACCTCCTGGGTCGCACACCCCGCCCGCACCACGATGCGGTCGATGCCGTCCACCTGGGCGTCCAGGATCACGACACCGGCGTCACCCGGCTCGAAGAAGGAGCGGAACCGGACCCAGTTCGAGCCATCCAGGACCAGGATGGCGACATGGTCGTGGGGATGCTGGGATCGGGGACTGCGGTTGAAATAGACCTCGCTGGCCTTCATGGCGGGACCTCGGATTGGCTGGTTGTCGGCTGGCCCCGTGACGGGCTCCGGGTATTTACCGGCCGGGTTCCGGACGGCCGTCCCGCCCGTCCAGGACGGCCTGGATCGCCGGGGCCACGCCGCTCCGCCATCGGCATCGGCATCGCGATGAAAAGGCGTCTGCCCGGAACTTTTAATTTCGACTTCCCGATTCGGAGTCAGGTAGCCAGGACCTCAGCGAGGTCACAGGGCCTCCACATACGAAGGGAAAGCAAAAATGGAACTGGCTACCGTCAAAATCCGCTGGGCGGACGGAACTCAACAGAAGATCTGGGTGATCCTTGGGCATTCGAACTACGAACATACCGGACCGGTGAGCCATGAGGTGGTTGCCGATCTGGTCATTTCGGTTGCTCGGGCGTCCTTGATTGCCGAGAGCCACCTGCCTGGACAAGAAGCCGTTCGGGACCTTTTGGCATCGCATCTGACCGCTTGGAAGAATCAGCCGGACGTGCCGGTCGAACCGATCTATGTCGGGTCTATCGGCATTGAGGTCGAGTTTCCGGGCAACCGCTCGCGGTCTGATGCACCTTACGGACCTGTCGTGGGAACGGCGGCGTGGTTCAGGGCATTGCGGATGCCTTCGCTTCCCGCAACGCCCTGAACACCGACGACCGGCTGATGCCGAGCCGGATGGCGATCTCGGCCGGCAGCACGCCGGCCCGGCGGAGTTCGATCACTTCGGCGAACCGCCGCCGGGCCGTCGGGGCTCGGCCGCGGTACTTGCCCTGGGCCTTGGCCGCGGCGATGCCGACCCGCTGCCGCTCCAGCAAGAGCCGCCGCTCGAACGCCGCCACCGCCACGACGATCTCAGCCACCATCCGGCCGGTGGGGCTGGAGGTGTCGATCCCGAGGTCCAAGACGCGGATCGCCGCTCCCTTCCGCTCCAGCCGGTCAAACACCTCGCAGAAGTGGGCGGTGGACCGGCACAGGCGATCCAGGCGGGTGACGATCAGCGTGTCGCCCTCCCTGAGGAAGTCCAGGCAGGACGCAAGCTGGGGCCGGTCTCCCACGGCCGACGCCTGCTCGGCGAAGACCTTCTCGACGCCGAGCCGCTTCAGGTGCTCGATCTGGTCCTCGAAGCCGGCGACCTGATCATGGGTGGATGTGCGGGCGTAGCCGACCAGCATGGCGTCCTCGGTTCCTGACAACTCAAGGACCCAGTGAACCATGGGTTCCAAAACTGTCAAATCCGGCCCCGGTGGCACTCAGGCCCGCTGGGTAGCACCGGCAGGGCCATGTGGCACCGCCGCCCGCGTCAGGGGCTCAGCGAGCCTGCGGCTGTCCCGGAAGCCGGTGAAGCACCAGGGCCGCCGCGACCGCCTCGGCGTCGCCAGAGACGCTCCCATGTTGCAGCCGGGCTTGGGGGGCCGATGCAGGCCGTGTGGCGAACAGCAGAGCTACGCAGAGCCGCCAGCATGGGCTCGCTTGACAGCTTTCAGATTGGGGGTACTCGAATGGGATCACGGCAGGAGTACGTCATGCCCAATCCCCTCGACTGGCTCATCGACCGTTACAGTGATCGCCCTCGTGCCCTTCAGAACATGATCGATCTCGCAGATCGGCTCCCCGCTCAGTGGGACACCGAGCAGGAAAGCCGCTACCGGCACCGCATGACCCGGTTGGCCAGCACGGTACTGGAGGTCGCGAACGTCACCACCGTCGCCGACAAGCCCATGGCGTTCCGCGAGCGGTTCACCGTCGCCACCGCCCTGGAGGTCCAGCGGTTTGTAGTCTATTTGATCTACCTGTCGTTGCCCGACCAAGTCTGGCCGCAGCCCGTGGCGTGGGACTCCGAGGCCGGGAGCCCGCGAGTGTATCACCTCGACAGGATGCTGGAGCACGCGGAGCAACTGGTGCTTACCCTGCTCGCTCGCCGCCTCCAGAGCGAAGCGTGAAGGTCATTGTGGAGACCATGCGGCTCTCCGACGGCTCGGCCGGAACACCCCACCGCCGTATAGGGGGAGCGATTTGACCGGATCGAGGTGACCAATGAAGCGTTCTTGGACACTGGTCGAGCGTCCCATCGCCTCCTGGACGGCCACCGTCGGTGTCGATCTCGGGTCTTGGAGTTTCGGGTTTGGCTGGGATCTACGGCCGGCCTACTTCTGGGTTGAGATCGGCCCCCTGTATTGCGATTTCAGCCGCGATGAGCCCTGGCCGTTGAATCCGGATGAGATTCCGAATTGGACGACACGTCTTGGGAGATGGGTCGTCAAAAATCTCGAAATCCGCTTCGCAATCGACTGGAACATCTGGCGGTTCGGCGTCTGTATGGCAGACCCCTACGACTGGGGGCTGTATTGTGGCCCGATCAATTTCCAGCTTGAATACGGAAAACGCTACGCCGACGACCGCCGACTCTAAGCTTGGCAATGGCTTGCCATGACGACCCTGGGGTTGGTGAATCAGAACCAGTGGTGCATGCGGCCCCTGTCCCGTTGAAGCGTCGGGAGACGGGAGATGGCGGCATGCAGTTTGCTCCCTTTGCCCTCAGCCTGCGATGCGTCCCGACAGCAGCAAGGACAACCTCAGGATATGCGGGAGGCCCCGACCATGGCCTTCTGGCGGCGTGGCGTGGACTTCATCGGTCCCATTCACGTCTATACCGGCTGCCAGTCGATGGCGGTGGTCGGTCTCGCATAGGACCTCAACGGGCTGCCCCTCCAGATGTGGCCGGTCATGGTCGATCTGCCGTTCCGTCAGGTGGTCAGCACCACCGTGGTGGAGTGAGTGCCCTGCCGATTCAGTAACTGGCGGCTCCGCGTTGAGGTCGATCTCGGGATATGGGCGGTAGGGTTTTTCTGTTGGGGGGCGGGACGACGATGGTGTTATCCGGGGGCCGCTGGTGGTGTCCCTGGAGAGTTACGAGGAGTGATCGGCCCAATCGCCTGCTCGGCCCAAGCTACCGGGCAGCCAACCGCCGGCACCGATTAGCTCGTCGGCGAGTCTGATCATCAGACTGTTCGGGCGAGCCTCCGGCCAAATCTGCCGGATCAGCACGACGGCCTGTTCCTCATAGCCCGGCATCGCCTGGGCGACGGTGACAACTGCGGTAGCAGCCGACCGCGACCGACCGGCTCCGCAGCAGCAGAGCAGCCGTCCGCCCGGCGACACATCGCGACCAAACTCCAGGATAGCCTCGATGTCGCCGACTTGCGGCATCCGAATCAGCCCGCGTCGTGACAGTGCCGTCGACATCGGGTTCCCGACCGCTGATTCCCGGTCGAGATCCCAAAAGCTCAGCCGTAGAACAGAGGCGTCGTCCGGCACCGGCATGCCACCCTGGTAGGGGTCGCTGATGGCGATGATGTTCGTCGGTACAAACGCCCTGACGACGGTCTCGGCCTCCCGGAGGCCGCAGATCCGGATGCTAAACGGTACGACGGCGGTCGAGAAGCCTTCCCGCCCCACGTTGTGGTTTCCTTGGTGAATTCCTCTTCTGTCATCATGGTACCTTCATGGCCCTCACATCAAGGAAACCTGAACCTGCCTCGGCTAGATCCGGAGGTAAGGTATGGGTGGGGACCTCAAGACCCAGGTGGCATCGTTGATTCGGGCTAGTCGAACTGGTCATGGGATGACGCAGGAGGATCTTGCGGACCGGGCAAACCTAAGCGTGCAGTCGATCTCCGCCCTGGAAAACGCTAAGTACCTGCCAGCCCTCGACACCCTCGTGGATCTGGTTGAAATCCTTGGCCTCGATGTCACCGACGTAGTCTCCCCATCGCAAGTGCCGGAACACCGCCTTGCTCAAGAGGCCAAGGCCAAGTCGCTCCTCCGCCGACTCGACGCTGACCTCTTGCTGGTGGCCGTCCGGCAGCTTGAGGCTTTGGTCGAGCACGCCGAGCGGGCTGGTCGGGCTACCCGCCCCACAGCGGGCTCGGCGAAGAAGTAGCTACTCACCTCCCGGCGTCTCCCATCCCTCAACTGCCGTCACTGCACAGCCTGCCCCGCCAACCACCAGCCGCGGGTTGAGTATCGTGTTTCCTTTAAGCTATGATCGCATTTGTTCAACCTATCTGGTCGGGTACCGGGTAGTGTCGGCTGTTTGAAGGAATGCGACATGGGCAAACCAATGGCCCTTCTCACTTCAGCGTTGCTCGCCGCGGCCGGCGTGCAGGCTGCGGGGTACAGTACTGCGTCAGCAGCCAACCAGCAGGTCGCCCAAGCGGGCCGCCCACTCCGGTTGTCCGCTCTCTGCATGCAGGACGGTCAGATCGCGTTCTTCTTCGAGAACAACAGCGATGCGACCATCGACCACATCTCGATCAACGTCACCTTCCACAGCCGGAAATTCCCGAACCAGCCGCTGGACAATCACGCCGCCCAGTTCGAGTACTCCGATCCGGAGTCGGTCAACCAGGACTCCTACGAGATTCCCAATCGACACTGCTCAGATGTGGATTTTATCCGCGTCCGCGATGTCGGTTACTGCAAGGTCAAGGGCGTCATATTCCCACTCTGCCGGAACTACCTGGAACCCGATGTGATCGAAATCGACGGCGTCACCCCATAGCTCAGTCGGGAGCCCGCCATGGATGCCGTTCACCTGATCGCGATGACGCTCGGTGCCACGTGGGCCAGCGGGATCAACCTCTACGCCGCAGTGACGGGCCTGGGCCTGCTTGGGGTGTTCGGCATGGTCGAACTCCCTCCCGGATGGGAACTCCTAATGCATCCGCTGGTCATCGCGGCTGGCGGCTTGATGTACATGGTCGAGTTTACGGCCGACAAGGTGCCGGGCGGCGATTCGGTTTGGGATGCGGTCCACACGTTCATCCGGATACCCGCCGGGGCCGTGCTGGCCTTCTCAGGGACGCATCACGTTGATCCAGGTCTCGCCCTGGCCGCGGCCTTGGTGGGAGGCGGTCTGTCGGCGGCCAACCACTCGGCCAAAGCAGGTCTGCGACTCGCCATCAACACCTCGCCAGAACCGTTCACGAACTGGGCCGCCTCGACAACCGAGGACGGTCTGACCTTCAGCGGCATCGCCTTGGCGGTCTACCACCCAGTTCTGTTCCTGTCCCTGCTGGGCCTGTGGATAATCCTGTTGATCTGGGCAATCCCACGGCTCTGGAGGTTCGTCAGAGCCGCATACCGGCAGGTTCGATCATTGCTCG
Organism: Azospirillum thiophilum; assembly: GCF_001305595.1. Lineage (NCBI taxonomy): Bacteria > Pseudomonadati > Pseudomonadota > Alphaproteobacteria > Rhodospirillales > Azospirillaceae > Azospirillum > Azospirillum thiophilum. The sequence goes on along the minus strand of NZ_CP012401.1, from coordinate 741,154 downwards.
GCAGAGCAACCATCCTACAGGAACCGGCGGTGGTTGATCCTGCGGCTACAGGATCAGATCGAACACCAACCGGCCGGCGGACGGAGAATGCCTTCGATACCAGCCGTGAGGCCGGTGTTCCGCCACTCGTCATCCAAGTGCAAATCGCAGGAAGCTGGCACGATCTGAAAGAAATCTCCGGCGACACGCCGCAAGGTCATCTCGTCGGGATGGCGAAAAAGCTCAAGTCAAGCGGCATCACCCAAAAGGTGAAAGTTTCCCGGAAGGTCAACCAACCCGGTAGAAGCGATGCCGGAGGGAATGTTCTTCTGGAAATGTAGCGAAGCCACCGAATCTAGATTTCACACAGGAGATAACGTTGACGCATCGACAGAAGTTGCTCGTCGGAGCAATCGTTCTCACCGCTTCCGCCCTTTCGTTCCACGCCTTGGCCGCCAACGGCCTGTATTTCTCGGTCGCCGTCAACGCGTTCGGTAAGGCCGGGGGGCAATGCAACATCAACCCGCAGCGGGTCACGCTGCTTGAAAAGCGGGGTGTTCAGGAAATCTACGTCACGCCGGCCACCAAGACGATCAACGGCTCCTGCGTGGCCGTCTGCCAGAACGGCCGCTGTGACGTGTCGGTCACCAAAGGGTGAGGAACAAGCCGAGTGTTGGCTCGAACAGCCACCGAGGGCGGGTCGTGCGTCGCATTCACACCGTGGGGTCTCCACAATGAAAGTACTAATCGTGATGCTCGGTCTCCTGGTCGTCGGCATCGCTCCTGCTCTGGCCCAGCCCGTTCCCTGGATGATCGGCAACGCCAAGGGATGGTTCACCGCCACCAAAACGGACGACAAGGGGAACAAGCTGGCCATCGTCTGCGACGCAGCCACCCAAGAGCAGGCGGCGATAATGTACATGCCGAGAATTCCCGTCCGAGGCATTGGGCAAATCAAAGTCTCGTTGGGGCTTGATGGGACAGTTGTTCCGGCTGGCTCCTGGCAGATAATCCAGGGGGGCGTGGCGATCAAGGACTATGCCACGGTCGTTGATCTTGCTGAAAAGATGAGCGAAGCACTCATGATCGATATTTTCCCCGGCGATCAACCCGGAGCATCGTTCGACAGTTTCGGCTTCGAAGAGGTCAGCAAGGGGCTTGCCCAGGCGTGCGGTCGGTAGGCAGGCAACCTTCCATGGTGAGCCGGATCGCGGCGACCTCGGCGGTACTGCTGGTCATGTTGGGAGTGGTTGCCGGCTGTCGGCAGGCAGGACCAGCGAGGGGGATCGGTCAGCCCTATGACGGAGCGACGCCCTACCGCTTGGCCGTCCCACCGGGACAGGGCGGCGGCCCGCCGGCCGAGGCGACCGGCCGCACGACTTGCCCGAACGACGACGTGGTCTACGGCGGCTGCCTGCGGAACCTGCATCAGCAGCCACGCGAGTTCTGGGAGCAGTACCAGCGGGAAGCCCCGGCTCTCCGCGAGGGCTTCCTGACCTGTAGCCGGTTGCGGGATGAGTTCGGCGACTGGGTGCGGGGCAAGCGGAACGAACTCCGCCAGAAGGATCGCCAGTGGAACATGGAGACTGGGTACCTGCCGCACTCAGTAGTCGAGGAATCGACCCATACGATCCAGCAGATGGCCTCGGCCTTCTCGGTGACCGAGTACACCCAAATTATCAACGCCGGGGCTCGCCCCGAACTCTGCCGCGAGCGGGCTCTGTTCTGGAAGGCCCAGATCCTCGGGATCACAGAGAAGTTCCCTCCGCTTCGTCGGTAGGCCGGACCTACCGGACCTCCTGGATCGTACCGTCGGTCATCCGACACCTCCATGCGGTCGTTCTTCCAGTCTGCGGGTCGAAGAGCGGCTGGCACAACGGCTGCTTCATCAGCTTCCATCGGTGAGGAAAGTCCCGGTAGGCCGGAATCGGATCGGGCCGCAGGTCAAGGGCCACACCGCCCGCCGGTGGAGCATCGCGGCCGAATGGATCAGCGAGCGGACGAACCTGCGGCGGCTGATACGTGTCGGCGACAGCCGGGCTCAGGACGGTCGCGGCGGCGACCAGAGCCATCCAGCCCGTGACTTCCTTGATCATGGTGCTCCTCCGCCCCACGCAACCCGGTAGAATTTTCCGCAACCAGGAACAACCTGCCCAGCATCCATTCTTCGACCGACGTAACATCACCACCCCACATGGTGACGACCGTCACAGTGTAAGGTTTCGGCTCTTGGTATCAAGTTTGCTTGTTGTCATAAGAAAATTTCCACAAGCAAGCACGAATACGGCCCGATGGTATCTCCCGACCTCCAGCTTCCCGCCGCAATGCGGGCGAACCTGCTGACCCTCCAGGTCACACAGCAGGGGATGTCGGCTGCCCAGCAGCGGCTAGTGACCGGGCTGAAGATCAATGCTGCCCTGGACAGCCCACCGGTGTACTTTGCGGCCAAAGCCCTGACGCAGCGGGCCGCCGATTTGTCGGCGGTAAAGGACGCGATGGGACAGGCGATCTCCACGATCAAGGCCGCCGACAAGGGAGCCGGCAGTATCGCCAGCCTGCTCCAGCAGGCCCGCGGGTTGACCACAGCGGCCTTGGCTACCCTCGGCACTGACGATGCCTCGATCCGCACCAGGGCAGCCTTGGCGACCCAATTCGACGCCATCCTGGGCCAGATCAACGGGGTCGCCCACGACAGCGGCTATGGCGGCAAGAACCTCCTGGTCGGCGACGGCTCGGGGATGGAGGCGACCGTGGAGAGCAAGCTCGATGTGCAGCGGATCGTCGGCGTCACAAAAGCCCGAGTCACCGACATCACCGCCCCTGACAGCTACGACATCCGGGTGGTCGGCGATGGCGAGATCTCGGGGGCTGCCGAGGGCATCGCCGACGCCGAACAGCAACTCGGGCTCACGGGCCTCTCGGTCAGCGGCCTGATGAGTTCGACTCAGGGCAACTTCAACAACATCCAGATCGCGGTCACCGGCAGCCCCGGCCGGGACAAGACCATCACCGTCTCGAATCCACCGGAGTCCTACACCCAGAAATTCACAGTGGACGAATGGAAGGCGGCAGAGACCGTCGGCACGCCCCTGTCGTTCGACCACGCCTTCCAGAGCGGCTCCTGCGTCCGCTTCGATGTCGATTTTGACCTGATCGACGCGACGCCACGCAACGTCGGCACCCGCTTGGTCGAGATCGAGAAGCACGCCGCCCTGGCCGTGAAGGTCGCCAACAACCAGGGTCTTACCGTGACCCGTGACCTCATGAGTCCCCTCGGACAGGGAAAGCTCGCCAATGGCGTCAACGACTTCGTGTTCCCGAGCGGAACCGTTCGGATCGAGGTTGATGGGCAGAAGCTGTGTTCCAGAACGGACCCCTTCGCCCGCGGCACGCAGATCGGGGTGGACGATCTGCGGGGCACAGGGCCGTACCTTCCGGTCGGTGTCCCGGTCGCCCAGGCCGAGCAGTACCTGAGTGTTCCGGAGTCCACCTACTTCCAGTTCAAACTGGGCCTGCCGGACGGAAACTCTCCTGGACTCAGGGACTTGTATGTGTGGGACACGCGGTACGATTCCGTGACCCAGGTCACCGTGCCGAATGAGCGGCAGACCTACTTCCCGGTCACGCTTGCGGGGAACAACCCGAACGCGGGCTCGACCATCCGCCTGAACATCGACGCATTCGACCCCGCGAGTCCGTACGCCTTCGACTTCGGCATTCCCAGCCCAGTCACCGAGGGCACACCCGGCTGGGTCGGCGTCACCGACACCCAGCCGCATTCGACCGGCTGGGTCGGAATCGCGACCAACAGTCCGATCCTCGACGGGATGGGCGGCATTCCGCCGTTCGCCGACAACGTCAGCAACATGGCGTCATCGGCGAAGCAGGGCGTCTACAATCTGGTCCCCGAGAGCATCCAGGGCTTTGTGCCCGGTGCTAATGCCCGGCTTCGCTTCCAGGAGGGTCTGCTGGACAGTGCGGGGCCGGGGCAGGCAACGCTGATGGTAACCGACGGCTTTGGGCGGTCGTTCCAATCGGCCATCCCGAACGCCGGCTTCGCCTATGTCGATGTCAACTTCGGCAAGACAGACGCCGCACCCGCCTCCTCCATGCGGGTCGGCGTGGTCTCGCGGCTCGGAACCGGGGCCGGTCAGACCCTCACGCCGTTCTGGCACGATGCCGAGATCAAATGGCCAGCCGGCACCCGCGAATCGGCATTGCTGAAGACCGCTCTGGTCACGCCCGCCAACCACGCCAACGACATGTTCGTCGCCTTTGACGCTGCCCACCAGAACGGCGTCACCGTCGAGAGCCAGAACCTCCAGGTCGAGGGCAAGGGGCTACATGTCGACTACAGCCAGAACGGCTGGATGGACCGGGCCGACATCGAGAACGCCATCGCGGGTCTGGATACTGCCGAGCAGCGGGTCCGGTCGGCGTCCCAGGCCCTGTCCACCGGCATGGGCATCATCACGACCCGCGAGGACTTCATGCGGGGCTTCTCCGATGTGCTCGACGAGGGGGCGAACAAGTTGATCCTGGCCGACCAGAACGAGGAGGGGACCAACCTTCTGACGCTCCAGACGCGGCAGCAGCTTGCCCAGACCGCCCTGGGGTTGGCGAAACAGAGCCAGCAGGCGATCCTGTCCCTGTTCAGGTGACGCCTTGGGAGGCAGCGGTGGGGCCGGTGTCGGTCTGCGTCCCTCCTCGTGGCATCGCGTGGCCGAGAGCAGTATCCTCCGATTATTCACAACGGGTAGAGGTTGAAGTCCAAATCCGTTTCGGAAATTGTTTGGACGGCTTCCCGGAATTTTTCCGGATGCCGCAGGGCAAGCTGGATCACTTCCGACCAGAGTTCGTTCATGATCTCCGGTGGCCACGGCGGCAGCCAGACATCATCAAGAGCGGCCCGTCTGACCGGCAGGTCAGGATAGTCGTGGTGCACCAGTTCGCCGCCGAGGGACGGACACTCGCCTCGTAGCGAAAACGGGGAGCCATCCGGCAATCCGCCGGCCACAAGCTCCAGAAAGGCCCGCAGGTGCAGGTCACGCGTCAGCCGCCAACCGGCGGCCTCCATCTCATGTTCGAACCGCTCCCGTTCCGCGAGCCCATTCCGGAGTGCATCCAAAAGCTTGTCTGCTCCATGCATATGCGTTGCCTTTCAGATAGCGGTTCGACAGCTTTTGGGTGCAAATATTGATGATCTACCACGCTAGGCAGCAGCTTGGTCGATTAACTGCCCGCCTGTTCCAGTTGGCCCCACGATGCTGCCGCCAAATCCCGGAGAGCCTCCAGGCGAGCCTGAAGGCGTTCGGCTCGGGCAATCGCAGCGTCTCTCTGGGCTTCAGCCTGCTCGGCTCGAACAACCATGGCTTTCATCATGGCGTCTGCGTGTTTGACGCGAGCGTTCAGTTGTCGTTCAGTGTCCTGCCATAGCCCTTCGGCAACCCGGAAGGTCCGCTGCCAGTCGTTAACCAAACCAATCCAATGGCTAACTTCGCGTCTGCGATCCGCCGATGCGGCATCCCTCGCCGCGTTGATTGCTCTCTTGGCTGCCCAGTAGATCCGCTCCTTCTCCCGATACGATTTTCCCTTTCTGTCCTTTGTCAGAAGTTCGTTGATAGCTTCCTCTCCTTCTCCCGGCGGAATGACCAAGAGGTCTGCAAGGGACCACCCAGCTTCCCGGCAAGTTCGGGTGAAAGCCAATGCTGCGGCATCCCGCTCGCCCTCGTGAACGCTCCCGAGCATGCCCAATATTTTCTGAAGCCGAGCGACCGTCGCGGTGATGTCGTCTTTCAGCACAGGGGTGGTCATGAGCCATCCTCCTATTGTGCATCATCGATATGCGGAGGCAGCGGCGGGGCGATGTTGCCGCTCTCCGCCGCGATGGAGATCCGCTCCTCCTCGGAAATCCATTCGACATCGTCTGCCTCGCAGTAGACCTCACCGTCTTCATGCTCGTATGGGAGGTTAAACTCCGTCAGAATCTCCCCAGAGGGAGCAATGACGAACCAATCTTCATCCTCGAACTCGTCGAGATACCACACGACTTTGTAGATCTCCGTGCACGCATCAAGGCTTGGGAGCCCATCAGCACGAAACGTATCATTCCAGTTTCGTAGTTTGTAGAACTTTGAAGCATAACTGAAACTCGTTTCACTGTATTTCATGGCAAAGCTCCACCGTTCCGCGACCAGGGGTCGTCGGCATATTGATGTGTGGATAGATGATCACTAGATAAGTCTGTCTGTGTTCCTCGGCTCGTCAGACACGACGCTGCCTACTCCCGAGGAATTGGTGACCATCCGGCTATTCGCGTTCAAATCGCCTTGGCGGCTACTGAGAGCGTACCCTTGGGGATCATGACTGCCACGGCAGCCCCCGGATGCTCCACCTCGCCAGTCTCGATGTCGGTCATGACGTGGAGTGATTCCTCCAGCACCTCGCCCGCCGGGATCTCCAGGAGTTTGTCGCCGAATCGGATGATCGACCACCTGGACCCCTCCAGGCCAACTTGGAGGCATTCGGCAATGATCAGAGCACCAACACCGAAGCCTCCGTTTTCCGCCGTTCGGCCCCGTCGGGCCACTCGATATAGGCCTGATGGCGGCGGATACAGAACATCACCGGCAGCACGTGGTAATGGAACCAGCCAGCGTAGAGGCTCGCCGACAGGAAACCAATGACCGCGATGATCCAACCGGTCTCGGCTTCGCCGACCACCTTCCGGCACCACTCCATTGTTTGGCTGTATGGCGGATTGCACCACACCACGCCCGACCCCGGCTGCGACAGCCCGTCATGTTTCCTCGTGAACCGTCGCCGTGCCGGCAGCGTCCGGATGGCCGGCGACGCCACATCCAGGTCCACTTGGCGAAGGGCGAGCCTATTCAGTACCTCCTGGACTACAGATCCGGGGGTGTACCATTCATCTGAGGAGTTCACGTAATTGACCAAGGGGCGGACCATGGCGAACCTCACTCGACGCAAGTCGGCAGGGAGTAGAAGACGTTCTTGCCCACCTTCCGGCGACGCAGGGTCCCGTCGCGGACTAGCTTCTGAATTTTAAGATATGCCGCGTAACGGCCGGTCGGAACATCTCCAGCCTGGAACTCCGGCATCGAGCGGGCGACGGCCATGATGTGGTCATATGTGGTGGGACCGACTGCAACGTCCGGAACGGCCTCATAGATTCGTGCCTGTTTGGCTCCGGGCAGCCGGATCGCTCGGAGTTGCCCTGTGCTCAGCATCGCCTTGATCTCCTCACTGACGACGGATCTGGGCAGAAGGAACTTCGCGGTGATGTCCGCGGAAGTCACCCGTCCGCGTATCATCACGTATTTGAGTATCTGGCGGCGGTCTTCTTGGACCTGCTCGGGAGTCCGCTTTTTGGTGCCGCGGCGAAGAAGCGGTTCGGGGGCATCCACGTCATGACCAAGTTTTCCCGCTGCCAACTCGTTCACCATGGCCATCAGCTTCTTCACCCTCCCAGCGTGAAATTCCGCGGTCTTGCGGATTTCCAACAATTCTTGTTCGAGATGCCGATTACGATTTGTGAGGTCATTAACCTCCTGGGTAAGGTCAAAGATCCTTCGATTCAGCCGGGCAGCAACCAGCAGAGCATTGTCGAGCCGCCTCTTCGTAGACCGATTGGATTCCTCCCGCTCATGCTGCTCGGCGAGATGTTGTCGCAAGCTCTCGATTTCATGGTCACGCTGCTGGAGCAGTATCCGAAGATCGCGAAGCTCATGTTCGCGGTCCTGCTGAACGGCTGGCTTGTTGAGGGTGAGCCGCAGGTCGGCCAGCATGGCGTCCAGCGAATCCTGTTCCGGAACCGACACTGCCGTCGCCCGCTTCTCGACAGGTTCCGGCTTTAGCTCTTGATCAGCCATATAGATTTCGATGACGGCCCAAGCCCGTTCCTGCCGTCTGAGTCTCACTTCCGTATTCTGGATCGCGTCCCGAACGACCCGGCGGAACCGAGCACGTTCGGTGTCGGACCGGCTATCCCCGAGGCGTTGGTCGAGTAGTGGCAGCTTGCAGGATCGGGCCGCGTTCAGTTCCATTACGTGGATCTCACGAAGCGGAGCACCGGCAATGAAGATATGCTCAAGTTGTACGACCGTTTGATTTGCCCGAGCAGTCGCTGGTTGGGCGAGCCAAAGTTCCATACCGATCAACGTGTCGAAGGCCTCCCAAAGATCCATTGCGATCTCCTGTAAATACGCCTATTGGCAGGATCTCGTATGAGTGCGATTTGGCGGCTTGAGCAATCTGCTCGCATGCCGACATCGGTCCTTTCCCGAAACCGTGGATTCCGAGTTCATATCTTGGGTTTCTGAATTTCTCGGTGGCTTCAGGCGGCTGCCCCCGAGGGGCAAGCTCGCCGGATCGCATCCCAGTGTGGAATTCGATATAAACGAATATTCTTGACGGATAAAATCGCTCTGCCATCAGGATAAATGGCATATTTGCCATAATTGTCCCGGCTGACGCTTGGTAAATCTAGGATTATGACAGAAAAATACTTAGCGAATCCACGGAATCTCAGGAGCGAACTGCATCCCGAGCCAACAAAATTCTGCTGTTTTGCTTTCAACCTCGCTGTGTTCGTGGGAGTAACATAACGCGATTTCTGTGGCCTGAAAATATGACAGGTTCCATAGGCACCTCTCAGGTTCCATTTCCCGTCTTCTTGACAGCCTTGAAATCTGTATAATTATAGCCGCTCCTAAAATTTTCCTTCATTGAGGCCCTGCCTTGGCGACTCGGGATTCGGGCGAGCGGAATGAACCTACATTGGGAGCATGCCGGGGATCAAAGGGGGGCATATATCTCATCGGATATATCCCAAACCTTGGGTCTGGCTACGTGTGGTCCCGACCGTGTGAGTTTGGGTAGGACACGGGGATTGGCGGGTACTCTGCGGGTCTCCGCCCCATCGCCGCTACTGATAGCCAAGCCCTTGCCGGGCGGCGGCTGAGGGCCGGCCAAACGGGCGGGAGAGCCCGCGGTAGGGCTGCCGGCGATGCGGCTGCTCCAGCAGTATCTGGAGCAGCCACCGGGCGATGAAGCCCCGGATCGCTGGGAGAATTTCCCGCCCTGGTCCAGGGCGGTCTGCCCCGCCCCGAGGGCCGCCCGGCCAAGCGGTTCTGCCGGAGATCTTCGCCCTCCGTGCCTATTGACGATGCCATGGTGGGAACTGACGACGGAAGGCTCAGGAGCGATATGACGGTTGAGGGCAGCCAGCGGTTCGTTCTCGCAGGTGTCTTCACCCCTTCCCCCTACGGTGCCGAGATTCCATTGGTGAACCCGACGCTGTTGCCGCGGAGCAGGATGCGGTCGGCCCCCAGCAGGTCCACAAGCTTGCCCCGGTGCTTGGTCCAGACCACCCCCCTCCGCTGATCGTCGTCGAAACCGAACAGGACCAGCCGAGGCCGGTCGCAGATCACCAAGGGCTTCTCACCGGCCAGCACCTTCCGCAGCACCGCATCCCGCTCAGGATGACGACCGACGACGCCCTTCATCGCCAACAGGTTCCCGAACACCCGCCGGTAGGATCGCTCAACTTGTTCGCCGTGTTGCCGCAGCAAGGCAGCGTAGCGGTTGACCTGCTCCACGACCTTCGGCGGGGTATCGCCGCCGGCCCTGACCTCAGAGTTGGAGAACAGCTTTGCCTCGAAGAAAACCAGCCGGACCTCGTCGACCATCTCGTGGATGGCGGCGAAATCGACCCGTGGGTTGCCGGAGTCACCCTCTTCAGTGCCGGCTACGCTGAATGCGACCTCCACATCGACGATGTTCGGGTTGCCCATGACGATATCATGGACGCCGACCTTTTCGGCACCGGCATAGGGCTTGGCCGCCGCCTTGAGGGATCGAAGGTCGCCGATGTTCTGGGTGAGAAAAGACGCCGGGTCAGGGATCACGGGGCGGCCATCCTCGACCAGGACATAGTCGGGCGTTCGACCGGCTCGGAGCAGGTACTTGTAGTGGACCCGTCCGACCAAACGCCCCTTTTCGCAGGATACCTTCAGCAGGCTGTTGCCCCGCCAGTAGACGTTCAGGTAGTTCGACCTAACGGCGATGAGGAGATCGGTGTCGTCAGCCAGCGTCCTCCACCAACCACCCGCATCGTAAGCCGCGTTCAACGCGGAGACGAACGCGTCGTCGATGCCGCGGTCGAACACGGTTGGCATAATCGTCCCGTCCAGCGTCACACCTCCCACCATTCCCCATCTCCCCGAACGTCCACATTGTCGAAAAAGTCAGAGTAGCGATCCGGGCCGAAGCTGTGCACAGGGACCAGATGCCGGGGCCGAACTGCATCGGCCAGACGCTTCAGATCCCTTATGGACGCGTGTCCGGAAGTGTGAACCTTCACCATCGGCAAACTATGCCGGTTGAGCCAATCTAGGAATGGTTCCGAGCGTTCGTCCTGGAGGTACCCTTCCCACATCGAGTAGACGACCGAGCCCCCTGCGAGGCAGCCCGCCCGCTCCAGGTCCTCGCACATCGACGGGCGGAACAGGACGGTGGTCATCGAGGCCGCCGACGCAAGCTCTTCCGGATAGATGCGGTTGGTCCGGTACCGTGGGATGAGATCATAGAGTTCGTGTCGCTTCACCCATACCCGCTGCCGGTGGGGCAGGAACACTCGAACGCCGTTCCACCAGCCTTGAGGTATCCGGTCGTTGCCGGTGGCCCTCAGCACCTCGGCGGTGTAGAGGTCAATCACCAGTTGGCGGCCGGTCTTCCGGCACGCCCGGAACATCGTCACCAAACGGTCGATGTTTTGGCCGGAAGCGTACACCAGCACTGTGCCCCTCGTGGCCTGCATCACATCCACGAATTCGTGCTCCAGGTCGTCCTCCGAGGGGAAGCTGCCGTCCTCGCCAAGACGGCCGATGGAAGAGCCCTCCATCAGAAGGACATCGACACCGACGGGCGGCTGCTCGATAATCCGCTCAACCAGGGCTGCCTTCCGACCGTGCACCCGGAAATCGCCGGTGTAGAAGAGCCGCTTCCCGTCGGCTTCAACGAGGAGCGAGTAGGCGTCGTACGCCGAGTGATCGACCAGCAAGGGCTGGACGCGGAAGGGGCCAATCTCCACCACCTGCCGATCACGCAACGGAATCACGTTCTGGAACGAAACGCCCGAACGGATGAAGCACGCCGCCGCCTTGAGGATTCGGTCGGCCGCCTCGCCGATCATGATCGGTAGATCGGGGCGGAGGTGCCGGGCAAGGCCATAGTGGTCCTGGTGGGGATGGGAGATCACGGCGGCCAGCAGGCTGTCGTCCGGGTCGCGGAAGCCCGGCACCGCGGGCAGCAACGACACGGTGTCGTCGGCGGCATCCAGCGGCAACCCGACATCAAGAGCGATCCGCTGACCACCGGCCTCGATCTCGATGCAGGTGCCACCGATCTGTTTGGCCCCGCGATGGATGCAGACCCTCATCTTGGGTCCGCCGTGATGCTGTTCAGCAAATAGCGAAACGTCCCGTTGGTGCCGGGCACCGTCGAGTACTCACGCCACGCCGCTATGTAGGTGCCCTTCAGCATAACCGCGTGCTCGCGGTTCCGTTTGGTTCCCGCCGCCGCCCGCTCACCCCAAGCCAAGGAGCCCGACAGCCGCCGCCCCTCAGGAAGACGAAATGCGGCGTCGATGGTCCCGGCTTCGGAACCACCTAACCAGCACTGCCGGGTATTCGTCAACAGCACGGCGTGCCCCTCGATGGGACCTTGGTTCTGGAACGCATTCACGACCCGTTCGAGTCGTTCGATGTCGGCGACGCAGTCGTACCGGCGGACAGGCATGGCACTCTGGTGAGCGAGCCGAAACTCCTCACCACCGATGACCGCCTCCAGCTTCGACGTGAGGTACTTCAGTTCGACCGCCACGATCCGCTCCCCCAGACGAAGCCAAATGTCGATCTCCGGCCGCGGCCCGGTGATGGCCGGCTTGTACTCCAACCGCACCCCGGCGGAGGGGTGGAGTTCCCGAACGGTCCAGACGAAGGCGTGCTGGAAGTCGGCTTCCGAATGGAACACCGGCCGGCTGGTCGCCAGCCGCCGCATGATCTCTTGGATATCGGTAGTGGCCGTCGTAAGACTCTCGATGCCAACCAAGTCCGGACAGCCTCCTACCTTATATTCCGGCAATCCCGGACCTCATGTATCATCGCCCAAAGCTGAGTTGGAACAACCGGCTTTCCAGCCGCTCGCGTGACGGTCAAGATGCCGCATTCACCCGCAGTCGAACACCGGGAATTCCTCTCGGGCCTGATCGAACGGGTCACCTACCACAACCCCGAGAACGGCTACTGCGTGCTGCGGGTAAAGGCTCGTGGCCACCGGGACCTCGTGACCCTCATCGGCCATGCCGCCTCGATTCAGCCCGGTGAATGGGCACAGGCCAGCGGCAACTGGGAGGTCCACCGAGAACACGGGCAGCAGTTCCGGGCGACGCACCTGAAAACGGCCCAACCGACCTCCCTGGAGGGAATCGAGAAGTACCTGGGTTCCGGGCTAATCAAGGGCATCGGCCCGGTGTACGCCAGGAAGCTGGTGAAGGCGTTCGGCGAGGCGGTGTTCGACATCATCGAACAGGACCCGAGTCGTCTGTCCGAGGTCACAGGCATTGGGCCGAAGCGGGCCGCCAAGATCACCTCGGCCTGGGCCGACCAGAAGGCGATTCGGGAGATCATGGTCTTCCTCCAAAGTCACGGTGTCGGGACCTCGCGGGCCGTGCGGATCTTTAAGACCTATGGGGTGGACGCCATCGCCCTTGTGACCGAGAACCCCTACCGGTTGGCCCGTGACATCCGGGGCATCGGCTTCAAGACTGCCGATATGATCGCGGAGAAGTTGGGTATCCCGCAGGACGCCATGATCCGGGCCAGGGCGGGCATCTCCTACACCCTGCTTGAGGCGGTCGATGACGGCCACTGCGGATTGCCCAGGGACGACCTACTCACCACGGCGGAGAAGCTCCTGGAGATCCCGGTGGCGATCCTGGAGGACGCGATCCGGCTCGAACTCGACGACGGTGTAGTCGTCGCCGACCAAGTGGCTGATCAAGACTGCGTATTCCTCCGCCGGCTTTGGGAGGCCGAGCGGGTGATCGCCGGCAGGGTTGCGTTGCTGCGGGAGGGGGAGCCACCTTGGCCCAGTGTCGACGCTGACAAGGCCATTCCGTGGGTTGAGGGGAAGCTCGGCGTCAGCCTCGCCGCGAGCCAGAAGGACGCGGTCAGGATGGCCCTGGCGTCGAAGCTCATGGTGATCACTGGGGGGCCGGGCGTCGGCAAGACCACCTTAGTGAATTCGATCCTGAAGATCCTGGCGGCCAAAGGCGTTCATGTCCTCCTCGCCGCTCCGACCGGCCGGGCTGCGAAGCGGATGACTGAGGCAACCGGCATGGAGGCCAAGACGATCCACCGCCTGTTGGAATTCGACCCCACGACCGGCGGCTTCCGCCGAAACGAGGAGATGCCCTTGCAATGCAATCTCCTGGTCCTGGACGAAACCTCAATGGTGGACGTTCCCCTCATGGCGTCGGTCCTACGGGCTGTGCCGGCGAAGGCGGCTGTCATCCTGGTCGGCGATGTGGACCAGCTACCGTCTGTAGGACCGGGGCAGGTCCTAGCCGACACCATCGAGTCGGAGGCGGTGCCGGTCGTCCGTCTGACAGAGGTCTTCCGACAGGCGGCGACCAGCCAAATCATCACGAACGCTCACCGGATCAATGCTGGCCAGATGCCGGTCCTGACGCCGCCGAAGGACGGCGAGACCACCGACTTCTACTTCGTCGATACCGCCGACGCCGAAGATGCGGTCAGAAAGGTCGTGGAGATCGTCCAGCACCGCATCCCCCGGCGGTTCGGGTTCGACCCAATCCGCGATATCCAAATCCTGACCCCGATGAACCGTGGTGGTCTCGGTGCCCGCACGCTGAACCTCGCCCTCCAGGCGGCCCTGAATCCGGCGGTCGATCAGCCCGCCGTCGAGCGGTTCGGCTGGACCTACCGGCCCGGCGACAAGGTCATGCAGGTTGAGAACGACTATGACAAGGAGGTCTACAACGGGGACCTGGGGCTGGTGACCGCCATTGATCCTGACGCCCAGCAGGTCGTGATCAACTTTGACGGTCGAGACGTAGTATACATTTTTGGGGAACTCGATGAGGTCTCGCTGGCTTTTGCGACCACGATCCACAAGTCGCAGGGCTCGGAGTACCCGGCAGTCGTCATACCCATTGGGATGCCACACTTCATGATGCTCAAGCGGAACTTGATCTACACTGGGGTAACGAGGGGCAAGAAACTCGTGGTCCTAGTTGGTCAGCGGCGGGCAGTGGGGCTCGCTGTTCGAACTGCTGAGGACGGTCGAAGGTGGTCGAAGCTCCGTGAAATCCTGAAGAAGCCTGTGCCGGTCAAAAATCAGGCCGGCACTTGGCTGACTTCTTGAGGGCCAGCCTTCAAGGCACACGGGAAAACCGCATGCCCCAGGCTCCCGCAGTCATTCCTCAGGTGCCTGTCGGAGGAGTGTCCACCGACTGGTCGCCGTCCCCAATCGTGAGGGACCGCACCGAGAGGTTCGGCGTAGTGTCGCTGGTTGGTACGTCGCCCACGATCACAGTCCGGCTGACCGTGGACCAGCATCTCGCCGGGACCGACGGTAGCGTCCGGATCGGCCTCGACTTGCAGAAGACGAGCATCCGATGCACCTGTGGGGCGATGTCGCCCCTGTACCCCCCCTGGCGGCAGCCTCGATTGGGCTCTGCCAGAGGCCGCTGTCAACGGCCTTGTGGACTGCATTGACCATGACGAGCTTGCCTCGCTGCTCCACCATCTGCCGGCCGGATCGCTGCCGGCCATGCAGGTTTCGCTTTGATAGCGAAACACCCCAGCATTCATCCATCTGAGAAAGACTTAGACATACTGAATGGAGCAGTACTGAATGGAGCAGTTTCGCTGGAAGTCGTCCCAGTCAATATTCTCAATAGCTTTATTGAAGCTCTGCTTCTCATCTTCATGAACGGGAAGCAGAGAGGCACCGCCTGCGTCAACTTCAACCTCAATTCCGCAGCCATCCACATCGAACTGCACCCAATGAGCATCCGTTGGGTTCCACGGACAAGGGGAAATGTCGACGAGAAGATCGCACGAAATGGCTTCATCGTTCTCCCCAAGAGTAAATCGGTAGGACAGCTTAACCTCGGAATAGAGACGGAAGGAGAATCCGGCTGCGAATTTCTGAGCCAGAAGCTCCGAAGCACTGATGCAGGTATCGATGTTCATTGGTGACATCCTTGTATACGCATGAAGAGAGAGTTTCACTGTATTGAGGATAGAGGTTAGCTTGGACTGGCCATTTCCTCGGCCAGCATGGACAGGATCTGGAAGTCGAGATCAATGGCGTCGTTGTTCACGACGAGATCCGTCACGGCATTGAACAGCAGGCTGGAGATCCGCTCGGCAACAATCGGTGGGACGTTTTCACCGAGAATTCGGTAGGCGTTCATTTGCTTGTCTCTTTGGCTATTTTGACGTTGGCCCTGACAGAAGCTCTACAGGCTCGGAAACGCTGAAGTCAAAATTCCGGATTTGAATTTCAAGCGGTTGAATGGGTCAGAATTGGAGCAACGGTCTCTAATCCGAACAGATCCGGTCCGACATATGTGACAACGGCGAGGCTGACCATGATGGAATTCTCGGCCTCATCCACAGACACCGATGTTCATCAGGGGGAAGCATCGCGACCAGCTTGCAAAGCTCATTGTTTTTTCTCACGTCGGTCAGTGTGGTTGGATTGTTGATCCCGAGCCTACGTGGGTGGAATCGCTCAAGTCAAAATTCCCGACGGTGCCGGAAGGCCGCATGGGGGTGATGAGCGACAGGCTGATGATCCCCGTAGAATGGTCAGGCGGCGGGGAGGTCGGCTTCGGTGTGCCCGCCCTGGAGCGGCTCATGCACGCCGACGCGTGGCAGTCCATCTGGCTGGGGCGGCGGGAAGCCCTGTGGCAGATCCGGGCACTCGGTGCCGAACCGCTGCCGTTGTTCGCAGCAGCCGACGCCAGAGCCCAGTCGGGGGACAACCGCGGACCGGTCGAGCGGGGGACGAACCCGACGTGGACCTGCCCGGCGATGTGGCTGCTCCAGCAGCACCTGGAGCAGCCACCGGGCGATGAAGCCCCGGATCGCTGGGAGGATTTCCCGCCCTGGTCCAGGGCGGCCCTCGCGGGCCTTCTGACGGCGTTGCGGCAGCCCCGACTCGATCTGTCGCCGGCCGACCAGGAGACTATCTGGATGGTGGTCACGGCGGACATCTACCTGCCGCCCGGCCTGGAGGCGGCCCTGCCACGGCTCCAGGAGGTGCCCCGAGAGGTCATGGTGATGAAGCTGATCGCCATCGCCCAGGCTGGTAACAATACCTACGGTGCCGGCGTCCCCATCAGGCGGTCCTGACCGACGGCCGCCCGGATGTCATCGACCACCGTCATCCCGCAATCCGCACCGGCGTGAGTTGACAGTTCTCGGAACCGTGGGATGTTCGAGTTCAGTGAACGACGGTTTAATGGGTTGTGACATGCGATACGTGGCGTATTATCGGGTGAGCACGCGAGACCAGGGTCGCAGCGGTCTCGGCCTGGACGCCCAACGGGCCGCCGTCCAGCGGTTCCTCCGCGACGATGACACTCTCGTCGCCGAACACCAGGACATCGAGACCGGCAAGCGGGACGACCGTGAGGGTCTTGGGCAGGCGTTGCGGGCTTGCCGGATTTACAATGCGGTTTTGCTGATTGCCCGGTTGGACCGACTCAGCAGGAACATCGCCTTCGTGACCCGCTTGATGGCTGATGGCGTCCAGTTCGTCAGCGTGGACAACCCGGCCATCAACGAGTTGACCGTTCACATTCTGGCCGCTGTCGCAGAAGCCGAGAGGAAGGCGATTTCCGAACGAACCCGCCTTGCCCTAGCCGCAGCGAAAGCCCGCGGCACCAAGCTGGGCAACCCCGCCAATCTGAAAGGACAGGACGAAGGACGGCAACGCGGAGCGGCGGCCGTTGCGGCCCAGGCCGCCAAGCGTGCAGCGGATCTCCGCGACGTAATCGCCGCCATTCAGGCCGACGGCGTAACAAGCCGGCGGGGAATTGCCCGCGAACTCAACCGCCGCGGCATCCGGAGCACTCGCGGCCAGGACTGGTCGGCCGGTCAGGTCCACGTCCTGCTGGGCCGCCTCAGCCATGTCATCCCTACCGCCTAGGTGCGACCACCCTCAGTCGTTTCCGTGGCATTTTTTGAATTTTTTGCCACTCCCACACGGGCATGGGTCATTCCGACCGACACGTCTTTGATTCTGCCCTCGGCCCTTTTTGCCATACCGCTCTGCTAGGTAGTTCAAGAGCACCTGCTGGCGGGATGCGAGAGGAAACAGTTCGGCTGGATTGAACGAGACTGTCAATCCCACAGATTTTCTTTCCATAAATGCCGCCATTTCGGCGGCATTTTCGAGAAATTCACGAAGATATGGGTCGTCAGCGATGGCAAGTCTTCTGTTGTCAATCCGTCGATTGCTCTCCCAATCATAAACCGTCTCCGGATCAGGAACGAACAGGACCTTCTTTTCTCTTTCGGGTCGGGGCGTCACATCGATCAGATCGCCCGTTGGGGATCTCCAGACAGCGTGGTGCTCCGCTTCGATGAACACCTCCGGCCATTCCCAGATGCTCCAGCCGTAGGCGATCTCCCCGCCATCTCTTTCGACCTTCGCGGCAACGTTCGGAAAGCACTCGCTGACGACAGCGGTGGGTTCTGGGACAACCGGCACGAACACGGGAGGTGCCGGAGCAATGCTCCGGCAAAATTCCTCTATAATATTCGTAACGGCTTTAGGAGTTGAAGAATTCAAAGCCAACGGGGGGAAGTCCATGCCGCCCTCTGAGGAGTAATACATCGGGTTGAACCAAGAACCGGTCAGCGTTCCAGCAAATACACGCTGCCTCCTCTCATCAGGCGGTTATCTGCCACCCCGTCAAGTCGCTGGATGCAGGCTGACAGACCGTGTGCTTGATCGTCCAGTTGTTCACGTCCTTCGCACCGCTCACGATGGCGGTGAGGTCACCCGTGAAGCTGGGAGTCTTGTCCACGACACGCTGGATGGTCACATCGCGGCAGTTATTGCCCCCGCGATTGTATCGCTCGCCCGCCCGGACATTGCCGCCAACGGCCTCCACCATGAGCCAGCCTGAGCGGCCCTCCGGGTTCGTCACGGCATCGTGCACGGCCTTGGCAATCTGTTGCCGCTCCGTCTCGACGAGGCGGGAAAGGTTCGGCGACCCCGTCATCTGGGCGGTCAGGGCGTCGTATTGGGCGATCAACTCCTGGGCCGCCTTGGCCTTCGGCTGGGCAAACCGGATCGGCTTCAGCGTGGACGACAGAGGGGAAACTTCAGCCAGGAAGGCTTCGTTGTTCGCCCCCGTGTTGGCGAAGAGATCGACGCCTACGAAATCGTGCACCGGCGATGGACTCCGCTTGCTCTGGGTCGAGAAAATGTCAGCGATGAACAAGATGCGGTCACCCGCGGCACAGATCCCGTAGGCGTAGCGGCCGTTCTGTTTAGCACAGAAGGCGGCGAAATCCCGATGGAAGGCCGCGATCCCGCCAGCCGCCGAGGCCACGTCCTTCTGAACACGTTGGTACGTTTGCCCTTTTAGCTCGTTGGCACTGCCCATCACCTTGCTGAGGCCGGTCGTGTGATCGACGAACCGGACCTTGGCGAAGGACACCACGTCGTTGGAGTTGGCTAACGCGAGGGCCGGATCAGTGTTCGCGAGGATTCCGCCCCCGCCGTTGCTGGTCTGGCAGGCAGAGATCATCAGCGTCGCGGCCAGAACCGCGGGAAGAGCGAGCCGGGGCATTTTCGTTTCCGATTGAGTGTTCCGCATGCAGCATCCTCTCCGGATAGCATGAACAGAAGCCGCTCTCAACTTACGACACAACTCCAGAAGCGGTTCTGCTCCTGGACATTGGGTCGTGCCCACCGGCATGCCGCCCAGCAGTGTCGCGGCTCAGTCTGCCATTCATCAGGGCCGCCACGGCGAAGACCGCAGCCCCGT
This sequence comes from Azospirillum thiophilum, assembly GCF_001305595.1. Taxonomy (NCBI): domain Bacteria; kingdom Pseudomonadati; phylum Pseudomonadota; class Alphaproteobacteria; order Rhodospirillales; family Azospirillaceae; genus Azospirillum; species Azospirillum thiophilum. The sequence goes on along the minus strand of NZ_CP012401.1, from coordinate 722,055 downwards.
TACGGCAGCGGGTCTTCCCTGTGGCATGGTTGCACACGCCCCGGAAGTTCACGTACCATGATTTTCTCACCTTGGGGGCGTCGATGGGATACAGGCCACGCTTTCTGTATGTTGCGGTTTCTATTGATCACCCAAATCGCGTGAAGGTTGGAATCTCAGATCATCCAAGGCAACATGGCGAAGAGCTTTGTCTCGGTTCGTACGCGGGCTCAGACCGGTGGCGGATTGCATTCGCCCAAAGGATTTGGAATGCCGAAAAGGCCGAGCGAATGGCCCATGGAGTTCTCAAGAGGCGGCATGGTCGGGCTGAGGGTTTGGTCGGCGGGAACGGTAGAAGATCACGGGAGGTGTTTGAAGCTCCGTTCCAGCATGCCGTTGCACTTGTGCGAAAGTTCGGCCGCGATTTTGGCAGTCGATGACCCGGACGGACACACGTCAAATGTTCCTCATCCTTCCTGTGGCTTTCTTCGGTTTGTTCCTCTACGTCCTCACGAAGGTCCTGAAAGCCGCCGTTCGAAGCCAGGAGGTTGCACGCTTCGGGAATGGCAATGGACTCGCCGAGTACAAGGACAACCATCCGGACTGCTGCTGCGAGGGCACGGTCGCCTGTTACGCCTGCGGGGGCGGCGACATCTGGCTGGAAAAGGTCGCTGACGACTGCTTCAACCATCGGTGCCGGGCGTGTGCGACCCTGCTTTACCAGTCGAACACCCGATACCCGGCCGGTACACGCCAGTCCGAGCAATACCGAAACCTTCGGGAATGGATGGAGGGTGAACGACGGAAACGCCAGCTTCAGGCCCACCGAACCGAACCGCGGCACGACGACGAGAGAGTACATTGAGGCTGCGACCTTCTCCTAACCGTGCCTACCTCGGCCTGAGACCCTATCCCAGCACGTCCTCGACGGCCTCAGGGTGCTGCTCGATCACCTTCAAAAGGATGCGGGTCGGGGAATCGGGTTGGTAGCGACCCTGTTCCCAGTTCTGCACCGAATCGACATCGAAGCGGAACTGGACCGCGAACTCCTTCTGGGTCACCCCGAGTTTGGCCCGGATCGCCTTCACGTCGATGGAGACCGGCGGATGCGGGAAGCCCACCGCGACACCCAGCCGCTCTAGCGTGGAGACCACCTCGGCCGGCTCCGGAGCGTCCGCCAGCAGGACAGGCAGCTTCTCCCCGGCGACCAGCCGGGTGACGACCTCGTGGGCTTTGCGGAGCACCAGCCCCCAGCGGGCCAAGGTCTGGATCAGGGTGACGGGGTGATCGACGGCCCCGCCGAGCCGCAGGACGACGCTAACGGTGGAACGGATGGGGCTGGGCTTCTGGCCCCGCTGCTTTCCTGTTGTTCGGGTCGCTCCCTGAACGACAACTTTCCGGACATTGGCGACCTCCGGCAGCTTGCGGCCGACAGCGTTCAGCCCCGACCGCCCCAGGGCGAACATCACGCCCCCAGTCGAACGTCAGGGCCACCCCGCCGACGGCGATCTGCTCCACGGAGACATCGAACACCTTGACCAGGATCACCACCGAGGCCACGGCCAGGAGGTTCTGCTTGGTAGTTCGGGTCGCGGTCGAGAGGGGATTGGCTACCATGCTGGGGTTCCACGTGGTCGTGGATCAGGTCCGGCGGGTGGCCGGAAAAAGACCAGAAGATACGCTCGGCCGTGCAACCCTAAGGCCATCCTGACCGCGTCCTTTATGACGTTGTGGTGCATCGGCGGTCGATTGTGCAATACAGCCTGATCCGCTGGCCCAGGCCGGCATGAAGAGGAATTGACCATGAACCGCGTGGTAATCGTCGGGGCTGCTCTGGTGGCTCTGCTGTCCGGTCCGGCCCAGGCTCAACTGGGACCGCCGCAATCAAAAGTTCAGCGTCCCGTCTGCGAGGTGATTCAGGACGCCTCCAACTTGATGGATCTTCAGCCCAAGCTTTCCGATGCAATGGAACAATGCGGGTCGGAAAGCTGGGTGTCCGTGAACCTCGGAATCTTTTCCGCGGCCGATGTGGCGGGTCTGATCTGTCGGCCGGGTCTCCCCGTCGTGGTTGACGGGGGCAAGCTGGGATGCATGGTCGGCGTGTGGTCGGTTAACCGCCGGGTCGTCAAGACCAAGTAGGAATGGTGGGCCTGGGCCGCTGGAATCCAGAACGGTACAGGCCCTATTTCCCTCTTGGCGGTTCAGGCGGCGTGATCCCCACCTCCGCATCGGTCAGGTACCGATCCCGTTCGACCATGAAACAGCGTTTGATGGCTGGCCTCTCCGCCGTGGGAGTATGGGTGGAGTACCCGCAGACCTGAAGGGAGCCGGTTGCCGAATCCAAGACCCAAACCGACGTGTCCCCGGCCTTGACCATCTGGAACTGACCGACGTTGGATGGTGGGCGGCCGACAAGTCCATACAGGACGGAGCCGCCCAGAATGGCGGCCGACACGACAATTGCGGTCTGGGTATTCATGAACTTCCTCTGGGATCGGTCGGGAGCGACAGCATAACAGCAGTTGTACAAGGGTCGAGCCTTGTCCGGAAACGGCCCAGAACAGCAGTTGGGGATCGCGTGATCAATACGCCCAATGCCGCAAGGGGGTTCGGTCATGTCCCCCCTCGGTGAACCGGAGCAATCACCCCGTCCCGCGACTTCACCATCATCCTATGACTGTTCCATCCATCGGCCTTGGCCTGTCGGCGGATGGTCGGCTCCGAAACGCCGCGTGTGGCCGCGATCCGGGCCAGCGGGTTGTCGGGGAAACTGCGTGGCATGCGGGCAGTGTAGCGGCCGGGCGGGTGGAAATCGAAATTCCACTGTTCCAGGACCGGGCCATGGCGTCCTGGACGGCGAACGTCCCGGCCCGGTGTACCGGGGGCATGTTCCGTTCGGGTCGGTCGGCGAGGCGTCGGCTGACGGGAAGAGCGGATCGGGGGTACGGCCCAGGTCGGGGTCAAGAACGGCTCAGGATGCGGGCTGGGATTGGGCTCAGTATGGAATGAGAGAACGGCAGGGTGGAGAACACTGGGAAAGCACCAGCCCGGCTTGGTCGAATCCTGAAGCTCTGACGCTTGGGTCTACCCCCCCGGCATAGCATGGTCGAGGGGGCAGCCGCCATGTAATCCCACATGGCCCTGCCGGTGCTACCCAGCGGGCCTGAGTGCCACCGGGGCCGGATTTGACAGTTTTGGAACCCATGGTTCACTGGGTCCTTGAGTTGTCAGGAACCGAGGACGCCATGCTGGTCGGCTACGCCCGCACATCCACCCATGATCAGGTCGCCGGCTTCGAGGACCAGATCGAGCACCTGAAGCGGCTCGGCGTCGAGAAGGTCTTCGCCGAGCAGGCGTCGGCCGTGGGAGACCGGCCCCAGCTTGCGTCCTGCCTGGACTTCCTCAGGGAGGGCGACACGCTGATCGTCACCCGCCTGGATCGCCTGTGCCGGTCCACCGCCCACTTCTGCGAGGTGTTTGACCGGCTGGAGCGGAAGGGAGCGGCGATCCGCGTCTTGGACCTCGGGATCGACACCTCCAGCCCCACCGGCCGGATGGTGGCTGAGATCGTCGTGGCGGTGGCGGCGTTCGAGCGGCGGCTCTTGCTGGAGCGGCAGCGGGTCGGCATCGCCGCGGCCAAGGCCCAGGGCAAGTACCGCGGCCGAGCCCCGACGGCCCGGCGGCGGTTCGCCGAAGTGATCGAACTCCGCCGGGCCGGCGTGCTGCCGGCCGAGATCGCCATCCGGCTCGGCATCAGCCGGTCGTCGGTGTTCAGGGCGTTGCGGGAAGCGAAGGCATCCGCAATGCCCTGAACCACGCCGCCGTTCCCACGACAGGTCCGTAAGGTGCATCAGACCGCGAGCGGTTGCCCGGAAACTCGACCTCAATGCCGATAGACCCGACATAGATCGGTTCGACCGGCACGTCCGGCTGATTCTTCCAAGCGGTCAGATGCGATGCCAAAAGGTCCCGAACGGCTTCTTGTCCAGGCAGGTGGCTCTCGGCAATCAAGGACGCCCGAGCAACCGAAATGACCAGATCGGCAACCACCTCATGGCTCACCGGTCCGGTATGTTCGTAGTTCGAATGCCCAAGGATCACCCAGATCTTCTGTTGAGTTCCGTCCGCCCAGCGGATTTTGACGGTAGCCAGTTCCATTTTTGCTTTCCCTTCGTATGTGGAGGCCCTGTGACCTCGCTGAGGTCCTGGCTACCTGACTCCGAATCGGGAAGTCGAAATTAAAAGTTCCGGGCAGACGCCTTTTCATCGCGATGCCGATGCCGATGGCGGAGCGGCGTGGCCCCGGCGATCCAGGCCGTCCTGGACGGGCGGGACGGCCGTCCGGAACCCGGCCGGTAAATACCCGGAGCCCGTCACGGGGCCAGCCGACAACCAGCCAATCCGAGGTCCCGCCATGAAGGCCAGCGAGGTCTATTTCAACCGCAGTCCCCGATCCCAGCATCCCCACGACCATGTCGCCATCCTGGTCCTGGATGGCTCGAACTGGGTCCGGTTCCGCTCCTTCTTCGAGCCGGGTGACGCCGGTGTCGTGATCCTGGACGCCCAGGTGGACGGCATCGACCGCATCGTGGTGCGGGCGGGGTGTGCGACCCAGGAGGTCCTGGAGCGACTCTGCGACGGCTGGGCCTGACGGTCTGGCCCCAGGGGGGGAAAACCTTCTTTCCCTACTTAGAGGCACCAATCCTCCCGTTCTGCCCAGGTCAAAGGGGGGGAAAACCTTCTCCTCCAGGAGGAGGAGAACGCTCCCCCGCCTCTGCCCCGGTCAAAACGAGATGATCGAACCTAACACCGGCCCTCCCGGCGTGAGTCTCGGGCTTCGCCCTCGTCTCCCGCCGTGCCGGGCCTCGTTGCCGACTGCGTCGCCGTGGGGAATTCGGCCATGCCAGCGGCTTCGGGGAAACACGGTCGTGGCCGCTCCTGCGTCGCGACCACGAGGTGCCGACCTTCGCGGCCCTCGCTGCCGCTCGGCCCGCTCCGGCCGGCACCGGAGTGCTTCGCCGGATCTGGATGGGTCGGAACCGCCGTGCCCGAGCTTGCGTCAGGGCCGGTATGGCCCGGCTGTCCGGCGGGTCGCTGCCGTTCAGACCGGGCTGGCGAGGTGGGCATCGGCCGAGCCCAGGGCCAGGATGGGTGCCCGGCCTGGATCGCGGAGACCAGGGAAACCGGGGGCCAGGATGAGCCGCCCCATCACCAGGAAGGCTCGCCGGGAATTTTGCGTTCCGAAAAGGCCGGGTGGTAAAAATGAAGGAGGAGAAGAGCGAGGACCAATGGGTAATGCACGCCCAATCCACGAACGGCTGGAAATGCACAGTGAGGACGACCTCAATACAGGATGCCGGATCTGGAAAGGAAGAGTGGACAAGAACGGCTACCCGGTGCTGAAGATCAACGGCGAACGTGTATGCGTTCGCCCCGTAGCCTTCGAAGCGGCCTACGGAAACCGTCTCAACTCCAACATGGTCGGGCGACCGCAGATTCGCATGACCTGCGGGATGAAGACCTGCATCAACCCCGCCCACATGACCGTCCGAACCGACGAGGACCGATTGTTCCTGGAGATCCGGCAGGAGGTCTACCTGAACGGCCGGACCAGGGCCGAGGCGAACCCCCGCTTTGCATTCATGACGACACCGAAGTTCGTTGACGCCGAGGCACGCCGACAGCTTGAGATCCGGCTGGCCAGGGAGGCACCGCTCACCCCAGAAGTCCAGGCGATCCTGGATCAGATCCGCCGGTAAGGGTGAGGAACGCTGGCGGCCATGCCGGCGAGGCCAACAGCGGGATCGGTAACGATCCGATCACTCCGGCTGGTTGCCGCAACGAGGTATGACGGCCTCATTTGCCGCCCTGGGCGTGCCGCTGACCATGCCGTTCTGGAACCACTCGACCGCCAAAAGCCGGTGCTGGACAATGTCACCGGACAGACCTGACCCGGTGCCCGCATGACCCTCCTCGGCTCCACCAATTTCACCCTCCCGCGGAGGGGCATAAAAGTTCTGTAGAGTGGTAGCGGGCGTAGCCGGGAACGGCTTTCGGCCCGCTTTTTATTTTGGGGTTCGATGCGGTTGTCATGAAACGCAGGAACCTTCCGCCCTTTGTCTGGCAATCGGATTCACGCTTCAAATCGATTCCGATTTTACTCGATCCGATCCAAGCCATGGGCCGAAGCGACGGCCCGGCGGACCGGATGGCCCGCCGGTGGCTCCGCGCCCCTGCTACTCGAAGAAATCCTCGTCCACCCGCTTGATGTGCAGGGTCTCCTCGATCCTGCACCCGACCTCGTGGCGGATCATCAGCCTGGCCAGTTGGATGCCGTCGATCAGCACGATGCGGGTGCCGAGCCGGTCCGCCGTCTCCCTGGCCGAGGCGGTGAAGGCGGAGGTGGTGACGAACAGCCCCTTGGTCGCCTTGAACAGGTTCAGGCTGCCGAAGAAGTCGCGGATCGCCCCCGCCCCGACGGTGTTGCCGTCGGCGTAGCGCTTGGCCTGGACATAGACCCGGTCCAGTCCGAGCGGGTCCTGGTCGATGATGCCGTCCACACCGTCGTCGCCCGATTTGCCGACCAGGGCCTTGTCGAGTTCCGTGACCGACCCGCCATAGCCCATGGTGATCAGCAGGCGGACCACCGTCTTCTCGAAGAAGGCGGGCGTGCCGGACCGCACCCGCAGGAGGATCTCGTCGGCCAGCGACGCCTCGATTCGGGCATGGGCCTGCCGCATCACCTCGTCGGGGGTGAGCGGGTTGTCGGCAACCGGCAGCACGGCTTCGGCGATTTCGGCAGCCTCGGCCGTTCCGGCCTCGCCGTCGCGGAAACCTTTGAAGCTCTGGAATTGCTCCAGGAATCGGATGGTGATCTTCTCCGGCGGCGACTTCAGCACGCTCCGGCCCTCCGGAGTGATGCGGAAGTGAGCCCGCCGGGCCATTTCGACCAACCCGGCCTTATTGAGGTAGCTCTTCGCCCAATGGACCCGGTTGGCGAAGGTCGTCTGCCGGCCCGACGGCAGAAGCTGGGCCCGCTCCTCGTCGGTCAAGGTGAACGCGTCGGCAAGCAGGTCCACCACATCGCCGATGCGGACCTCGCCACCCCCGGATGCGGTCTTCAGGACGGGGAGCATCAGGGTCTGGAAATCTGGAATGGCCATCGCGAGCCCAACGCCCCTTCAAAGCTGTGCAAGGCGGCGGCACTCTATCAGACCGGGTGCGGCAGGCAACGGCGTTGACCGCGAGCGGGCTTGCCGCCCGCCGCGGTTCGTCCGGTCCGTGCCTCAATGTGTGTGGACGTGGTGGGCATCGGGGAAATGGGCGTGCCGGTGCCGCAGACGCCCATGACGATGCTTGTGGGTGTGCGGCTCGGTCACCGGGCCGTCATGGGCGTGCCGGTGGTGCTCGTCATGCATGTGCGGGTGATCGTGCTCGACCTCCTCGTGAACATGCTCATGGTCGTGGTCCTCGGTCAGGTGCAGCCAGACGCCCAGTCCCATCAGGACCGCCGCGGCGGCCAGCCCGGCCGTCAGCGGCTCCCCGAACATAAAGAGGGAGACGATGCCGCCGACGAAGGGGGCCGTCGAGAAATACGCCCCGGTCCTGGCGGTGCCGAGATGCCGCAGGGCGACCACGAACAGCACGAGGCTGATGCCGTAGCCCAGCAGCCCGACCAGCATGGCCGCGATCATCGTCGGCACGGCGGGCAGGCCGGCGCCAAGGGCCAGGGCGATCCCGACATTGACGCCGCCGGCGACCAGACCCTTGATCGCGGCGATGTCCACCGGATCGGCCAGCGACACCTTGCGGGTCAGGTTGTTGTCCACCGCCCACATCAGGCACGCGGTGGCGACCGCGGCCGGCCCCCATCCTCCGGCGATGTCCACCGCTCCGCCCCAGGAGAGCACGACCGCCCCCGCGACGATGGCGACCATGCCGGCGACGAGCCGCCGGTCGACGCCTTCCCGGAAGACGAACCACGCCAGCAGGGCGGTAAACACCCCTTCCAGATTGAGCAGCAGCGAGGCGGTCGATGCCGAGGTCGCCGTCAGGCCGAACATCAGCAGCACCGGTCCGGCGATCCCCCCGGCGAAGACGGCGGCCAGCAGCCAGGGCCACTCGGTGCCATGGAGGCTCCGTTCGCTCCGCCCATGCTGCGGAGCCGTCAGCCCACGGGTCAGCCGAACCAGCCCCAGCCCGATCCCGGAGCCGAGATACAGCAGCCCCGCCAGCATCCAGGGCGACAGGTCATGGACCAGCAGCTTCGCCAGCGGCGTGCTGACGCCGAAGAGCACCGCCGCCAGAATGGCGGTTGCCGAGCCTGTTCGACCCATGGGGCTTCGTCCGACCGGGGGTGGAAAAGTTCTCCCGGCCGACCCTGATGGAGGTGCCGGACATTGTCCAGCCGATTGGCCGCCCGTCCTGCCGGGGTCGGACGCCGGGACCTTCCGACCCCGGTATCGGGGTATCGGGCCTACAGGCCGCCGGCCACGTCGATCACGCCGCCGGTCATGTAGCCGGCGTTCGGCCCCGCCAGGAAACAGACGAGGGCCGACACCTCCTCGAGCGTCGCGATCCGGCGGATGGGGTGCAGGTCCATGATCGCGTCGGGGAGATTGTCGCGAACCGCCGCCGCCATGTCCGTCGGCATGATGCCGGGCTGGACGACGTTGACCGTGATGTTGCGTCCGCCGAGATCGCGGGCGACGCCCCTCGCATATCCGGCGATGGCCGCCTTGGTTCCCGAATAGTCGGCGACGCCGGCGAACGGGACGCGGCTGCCCAGGAGGGAGCCGATGAAGACGATCCGGCCGCCGTCCGGCAGTACCGCCGCCGCCGCGCGCGTGGTCGCCACCGTGCCCATCACGTTGATCTGCCACTGGCGGTCTAGATTGACCGTGTCGAGGTCGGGGTCGTCGACCGTCCTGCCCTGCACCGCGATCGCCGCGTTGGCGACGAGGATGTCGAGCGTGCCGAAATGCGCGACCACCGCGTCGACCAGCGGCCTGGCCGCCGCCATGTCGGCCTGGTCGCTCCGGATCGCAAGGGCGCGCACGCCCTTCGCCTTCAGCGCCTCGACCACCGCTTCGGCCTTTTCGGCCGACGCCACGTAGCTGATCGCGACATCCGCCCCCTGGTCGGCAAGCGCCAGCGCGGCGGCGGCGCCGAGCCCGCGCGAGCCGCCGGTGACGAGCGCGACCTTGCCCTTCAAAATGGTCGACATGAGTGGTCCTTCCGTTGTGCCAGGCCTTTGTGCCATCGGGCCTTTGCGCCCTCGGGGCGCCGCCAGATCGCCTTAGGTGGCGATGATTTCATAACGCATGTTACGATAACGATCGTTATGAAATATGGACAGAAGGCTGTCAACTGGTTTAATAACGGTCATTATGAAAAGGTCGGGGGTGGGCTGATGGGACGCCATCGCGAATTCGACGTGGAGAAGGCGCTGGACGCCGCCCTGTGCGTCTTCTGGCGCAAGGGCTACGAGGGGGCGTCCTACGCCGACCTGACGGAGGCGACAGGGGTCGAGCGGCCGGCGCTCTATTCCGCGTTCGGCAACAAGGAAGCGCTGTTCCGCCGGGCCCTGGACCGCTACTACGAGCGCTATCTGGACTTCATCCCGCAGGCGATGAAGCTTCCCACCGCAAGGCACGTCGCGGCGCACATCCTGTACGGCGCGGCCGATCTCAACACCCGCTATCCGAGCCACACCGGATGTCTCGGGATCAACGGTGTCCTGGCGGGATCGGACGAGGCGGAAGCCGTGCGGCAAGCGCTGATCGAATTCCGCGCGACCGGCGAGGCACAGCTGCGCGAGCGCTTCGAGCAGGCGAAGGCCGAGGGCGACCTGCCGGCGAGCGCCAAGGCCGACGCCCTCGCGGCCTTCGTGATGGCCGTCTCCCACGGCATGGCGGTGCAGGCCAAGGCCGGCTTCAGCCGCGACCAGCTGGAGGCCGTTGCCGAGCAGGCGCTTTCCACCTGGCCCACCGGCGGCTCCGCACCGTCGGGCTCCTCGCCCTGACATTTGCGTCCCGACTTTCCGGTCCGGACGCCACAATAGAAAAGCCCGCCCCGCATCCGGCGTCTGCCGGTGCGGGGCGGGCTGTCAGTCGTCCGCGGTGCCTGGAGCGTGGCGGTAAGGCCGGGCCTTACTTCGCCCGCGACACCCGGCGCAGGAAGTCGATGAACTGGACCTGCTCCTCCGGAGACAGATCCTTGACCATGCCCTGGTCGTGGGCCTGGACGCGCGGGATCAGGTCGTCCATCAGCGACTGGCCTTCCGGCGACAGCCGCAGCGCATAGGACCGGCGGTCGTTCGGCGAGGGCGCGCGGACGACGAGGCCGCGCGACTCGAGCCGGTCGATCACCGCGACCATGGTCGACCGGTCGATGCCGACCGCCGTGCCGAGGTCGGACTGGGACAGCCCCTCGTTCTCCCGGATCATGATCAGCACGCCGAACTGGCCGGGCGTGATGTCGTGCGGAGCGACCGCAGTCTGGAAGCTCTGGAACACCGCGACCTGAGCCTTGCGCAGGTTGTAACCCACGAGTTCAGGAAGAGGGCCGAGAGCAAGCTTGCCGTTCTTCCCGGGCCGCAGACGCGACCGCCGGTCGGCGGGAGTGGAACGCTCGTTGTCAGTCACCGTGGATGCCACATTTTGGATGAATTTTCGGATGAACGGATAAAATGCGGGCAAGCCATTCGTTTGTCAGCAAGAACCGCACATGCAATAGGCTGTGCATACCAGATATGCGCCAAACGTATTGGTTGGAGGCCATACAAATTCCATCTTGAAGAGTCAAGAAGTGGTCGACGCCGATTTGACGCCGATCGCCCGCCGAGCGGTTTCCCCTGCCGCAGGCGGGTTCCCGAATCGGAGCTTCCGGCGCCCGGTCCCCCCCAGACCGGGCGTCTTCGTGTCCGGGCCCTGCCGCGGCCCCGGGCCGGATTCGGGCCGGCTTCGGGCCGGGCCCGCGACTCGCCGGCTGTCTGGCCGGGATGGCGGGGCACCTTGCAGGGCAGGGCGGATGGTTGGGCGCTTGGTCGGTAGCCCGCTTTCGGGTTAGCTGTTCGGGACGTCTCAAGCCCAACCAGAAAGCCGATGCCATGGCCTTCGCCATTCCCCTGTGGTCCCAGCCGGCCGTCCCCGTCGCGGGCGGCGATCCGTTCCCGGTGCGCCGCATCTATTGCGTTGGCCGCAACTATGCCGCCCATGCCCGCGAGATGGGTGCCGATCCCGACCGCGAGCCGCCGTTCTTCTTCATGAAGCCGGCCGACGCCATCGTCGCCGACGGCGCCACCATCCCCTATCCGCCCCGGACCGCCAATCTCCACCACGAGATCGAGCTGGTCGTGGCCATCGGCACCGGCGGGCGCGACATCGCGGTCGAGAGCGCGCTCGACCATGTGTTCGGCTATGCCGTCGGCCTGGACATGACCCGGCGCGACCTGCAGAACGCCGCCAAGAAGGAAGGCAAGCCCTGGGACATGGGCAAGGGCTTCGACCAGTCGGCCCCGTGCAGCGCCATCCGCACCGTCGCCGACCTCGGCCACCCGGCCAAGGGAGCGGTCACGCTGCAGGTGAACGGCGAGCCGCGGCAGAAGGGCGACCTGTCCGACCTGATCTGGTCGGTGGCGGAGACGATCTCCTACCTGTCCGGGCTGGTCGAGCTGCAGCCGGGCGACCTGATCTACACCGGCACGCCGGAAGGCGTCGGCCCGGTGGTGTCCGGCGACGTGCTGACCGGCGCGGTCGAGGGCGTCGGCACCATCACCCTGACCATCGCCTGAGCCGCCGGCATGCGCATCGCGACCTGGAACATCAATTCGGTCCGCATGCGTCTGGACCTCCTCCTCCGCCTGATGGAGGAGGAGCGGCCGGACGTGATCTGCCTGCAGGAAACCAAGGTGGTCGACGCCGACTTCCCGTTGGCGCCGCTGGCGGAGCGCGGCTATGTCCACGCCCACATCCACGGGATGAAGAGCTACAACGGCGTCGCCATCCTGTCGCGCCTGCCCTTCACGTCGCATGACGTGCAGCATTGGTGCGGCAAGCAGGACTGCCGCCACGCGCTCGCCCATCTGCCGGGCGGGATCGAGCTGCATTGCGTCTACATCCCGGCCGGCGGCGACATCCCCGACCCGGCGGTGAACGACAAGTTCGCCCACAAGCTCCAGTTCCTCGACGAGATGACCCGCTGGCTGGGCACCGAGCGGTCGCCCGACCGCCCGATGGTGCTGGTCGGCGACCTGAACATCGCGCCGCTGGAACAGGATGTCTGGAGCCACAAGGAGCTGCTGTCGGTCGTCTCCCACACCCCGGTCGAGGTGGAACGGCTGGCGGCGATGCAGGCCTCCGCCGGCTGGGTCGACGCCATGCGCCGCTTCGTCCCGCCCGAGGAGAAGCTCTATACGTGGTGGAGCTACCGCGCGAAGGACTGGGCCGCCTCCAACCGCGGCCGGCGCCTGGACCATGTCTGGGTGACGCCGCCGCTGGAAGGCGCGCTGCAGGGCGTCAAGGTGCTGCGCGATGCCCGCGGCTGGGAGCCCAAGCCATCGGACCATGTGCCGGTGATCGTCGACCTGGATGTCTGACGGGGGAGGGGGCGCAACGCCCCCTGTTCCCGCAGCCTTATTCCAGCAGGCCGATGTTCATCCGAACCACCGCCGGCGTGCCGTCGGCGGCCAGCCGGAACAGGTGGGCGCAGCCGTTGACGAGATCGTCGCCCGGGGCGTCTCGCATGTCCCATCCGGTGGCCAGCGCATAGAGCGCGCGCAGGATGCCGTTGTGGGCGACGGCACCGGCCGGGCGGCCGTCCATGGCGACATCGGCCAGCCAGGAGCGCAGGCGGGCCTGTACCTCGCGCGGGCTCTCGCCGCCGGGGGCCTTGAAATCGAGGCCGAGCCGGTCATGCCGGTCGGGCATGCGGCCGTCGGCGCGCAATTCCTCGATACGCAACCCTTCCCACTCACCCCAGTCCATCTCGACGATCCGGGGGTCCGGCGTCGGGGCGAGGCCGAGCAGGGCAGCGGTTTCCCATGCCCGGCGCTTCGGGCTGGCGAACCAGCGCAGATCGGCCGACCCGGGCGGCAGGCGGTAGCGGGCGACCCGGGCGCGGCCGGCGTCGGACAGCGGCTCGTCGATGCTGCCCTGGATGCGCCCTTCGGCGTTCCAGGCGGTCGGTCCGTGGCGGAGGATCAGCAGGGTGGTCATGCGGGACGGCTGCCTCAGCGCTTCGCCGGCTTCTGGGCCGGCATGTCCTTCAACTGGGCCAGCACCACCCGGACGCGCGGCAGGTCCGGCGGCGGTGCCTTGGCCGGTGTCTTGGCCGGCTTGGCCGCCGCGTCGGCGACCTGGGTCGGCGCCTTCGCCGTGGATTTCGCCCCCGGTTTCGGCCCCGTACTTGCCACTGCCTTCCCCTGGCCCTTGGCCTGGGTCTTCTCCTGGGCCTGGGCGAGCATCCGCTCCCGGGCGCGGGCACGGGCCTGCGCCTCCAGGATCTGCGGGGCGCGCGGCTCGCCGGTCTTGGGCGTCCAGGTCCGGAACGGGCCGGTGTCGACATGGACATGGCCGGTGTGGGCGTACATCGCGTAGCCGCCGCGCTGCATCGCCGCCGCCTCCTCCGCCAGACGGGCCGGCGGGACGCCGGCGATGGAGAAGTCCGCGGCCTGTCCGCGCATGTGGTAGGAGTTCTCGGCCACGTTCGGGTTGCTGCGGGCAAGGCCGGCGTTGGTGGCGCCCGACCGGTAGCCCGAGGTGATGCGGATCGGCGACTCGGGCGGCGCGCCGACGCGGCGGCGCAGTTCCACCAGCATGTCGACCAGGGCCGGATCGATCGGGATCGTCTCGTCGCTGCGGCGGTCGCGGAACAGCACGGCGATCTCGCGCATCGCCGCCGGGTCGTAACCGCCATCCGGGCCGCCACTGGGGCGCCAGTAGGTGACGGACGCCGTCTCGCCGCTGGCGGGGTGGTGCAGCACCACCGAGCGGGGTTCGCCGTCCAGCCCGGCGCTGTCCAGCGGCCCGGTGGTGGCGCAGCCGGCCAGCTGCGTGGCGAGGGTCAGCACGGCGAGACTCCACACGGCACGACCGGTCATGCGCATCGCTTTTCCCCCCGAGCTTCGCACGCCAACGGGACCCCGCCCGCCCCAATCGAGACGGGGTTGCACGCCGATCTAATACCAAGATTGTCACACGAGGCCAGTGTGACAAAGCAACCTGTGGCGCAATCGACACGCACAAGTGCTTTTGGCTGGGGGAAGTCGGATTTTGGATTCAACTGCCGGGACGGATATGGGGGCGGGGGCGCCTACAACGACAGTTCCATCCCTTCGCGGGCGACCAGCGATCCGGGGCGCATCGCCTCGGCCTCGGCGGCGATGACGTCCAGCTCCTCGTCGGTGCGGGCCGGGTCGTGGTGGAAGACCACCGCGCGGCCGACGGCGGCGGCGTCCGCCAGCCGCAGGCATTCCTGCCAGGTCGAATGGCCCCAGCCGACGCGCGAGGGATATTCGGCGTCGGTGTAGGTGCTGTCATACACCATGGCGTCGGCGCCGCGCAGCAGCTCCAGGATCGCAGGGTCGCGGCCTTCGGCCGGATGCTCGGTGTCGGTCAGGACGCACAGGCTGCGGCCGCCATGCTCCACCCGGTAGCCGGTGGCGCCGTCGGGATGGTTCAGGCGGCAGGTGCGCACCGTCACCCCCGGCACCGGCTCCAGCGTCTGGCCGGCCTGGAAGTCGCGGTACTGGCAGTCGGCCCGGAAGATCTCCACCGGGACCGGGAACAGCGGCGCCGTCATCATGTCGGACAGCACGGTGCGGAAGGGCCGCTCCGGAGGCAGATGCCCGGCCCACAGCCGCAGCCGGCTGGCCGGGTCGAAGGCCGGCGCGAAGAAGGGCAGGCCGCAGATGTGGTCCAAATGGCTGTGGGTCAGCAGCAGGTCGATGTCCACCGGCCTACCGTCCCGCACCAGCGCCTCGCCCAGCGGACGGATGCCGGTGCCGCAATCGAAGACGATGTGGGCGCCGCCGCAGCGCACCTCGATGCAGGCGGTGTTGCCGCCATAGCGGATGGTCGACGGCCCCGGCGAGGCGATGCTGCCGCGCACGCCCCAGAAGCGGACGGTGAAGGGCGATGCGCCGCCGGCCTCTTTCCGGGCGGGCGGGGGGGCGGCATTGTTCGAAGGGGGAACGGTCATGACGGCGCCATCGTGGCGGCCCCGCTTGCCCAAGTCTAGGCAAAACCAAATCCCGGCCGACCGTATCGGGCGAATCCCTTCGGGCAGGTCGTCGCCGTCCGATCAGGGTGCATCCCGACCGGCCAGCCCACGAAGGGCATCTGTCCAAACCCATAAGATGTGGTAGGTTGAGCCTGGTCGCGCAGTGCGCGGCATGACCTGCAATGGTCCCCGCGCCGGTGGGGACCGGCTCCGGCGGAACCCGACGCGGATGGATCCTGACAAGCTCGCCAAAGTCCTCGCCATGGCCGAGTCGGAGCATCAGGGCGAGGCGCTGTCCGCGTTGCGCGCCGCCCGCATCATGCTGTCCCGTGCCGGCCTGTCCTTCCGCGACCTGGCGGAGCGCGCCCGCGCCCCCGTATTCCCGGCGCCGGAGCCGCCGGCCGCCGAACCGCCCGGCGCCCCCGCCCCGCCGCCGCCGCCCGACGAGCTGGTCCGCGGCCTGCGCCGGCAGGTGAGGGATCTGGAACTCGAACTCGCCACCCTGCGCCGCCAGCTCGACAAGGCGGCGGGCGATGCCGACCGCCAGCGCGAGGAGGCCGACCGCTGGCGCACCCTGGCGCGCGAGACGGCGGAAAAGCTGTGGGACATGGGCAAGGCGCTGGAGCGCAAGCACTCCCGCCATGCCGACACCGACAAGCGGCGCACCGTGCTGGAGCTGTTGCAGGATCCGGGCAGCGCGCTGCTGTCCGACCGCGAGATCGCGCGCCGCGTCGGCGTCTCGGCCCATGACGTGACCCACTGGCGCCGGCGGCTGGCGATCGTCGGGCGCAAGCTGCGGCTGCTGCCGGTGGTGTCGCGCGGGCGCGGGCTCTGGATCGGCCCCTCCGCCAGCGGGTTGGCTACAGGCGGCTCCGGCGCCGGGACCATGCGGGGGCGGCCCGGCGGGCCGCCGGCAGGGGAGCGCCGCCGCTGGCTGGGCTTCGCCGGCGAGGTGACCATCGCCGAACGCGGGAGCCGCCGGGACCTGGCCCCCTGTGGCCGGCGCTGACCGGCAGGCGCTGATCGGCAGGCGCCGGTCGGCAGTCGACGGTCAGGGCACCAGCCGGTAGCCGCCGGGCTCGGTCACCAGGATGCGGGCGTTGGACGGGTCGGCCTCGATCTTCTGGCGCAGGCGGTAGACGTGGGTTTCCAGCGTGTGGGTGGTGACTGCGGCGTTGTAGCCCCAGACCTCCCCCAGCAGGGTCTCGCGCCCGACCACCAGATCGCCGGCCCGGTACAGGTATTTCAGGATCGCCGTTTCCTTCTCGGTCAGGCGGATCCTGCGGTTGGCGGCCTCGTCCAGCAGCAGCTTGGCGCCGGGGCGGAAGCTGTAGGGGCCGATGGCGAAGACGGCGTCCTCGCTCTGCTCGAACTGGCGCAGCTGGGCGCGCAGCCGGGCGATCAGCACCCCAAGCCGGAAGGGCTTGGCCACATAGTCGTTGGCGCCGGATTCCAGCCCCAGGATGGTGTCGGCGTCGCTGGCCGACGCGGTCAGCATGACGACGGGGCAGCGCACGCCCTCGCGCCGCAGCAGCTTGCAGACGTCGCGCCCGTCCATGTCCGGCAGCCCGACATCCAGCAGGATGGCGGAAAAGCCGGTCCCTGCCGCGGCAGCAGCCCGCGCCGCCGCCAGCGCCGCGGCGCCGTCCCCGGCCTCCTCCGTCTCATACTCCTCCAGCAGCCGGAGCTGCTCCGCCAGGGACTGGCGCAGGGCGGTGTCGTCATCGACCAGGAGGATGCGCTTTGCGGAGGTCATGGGTCGTGCGGCACGGAACGGGAAGCGGGGGCCCCGGCGGCGGGGCCGGGCCTTAGTAGCATGGCGCCGCCGGATTGTCGTGATGGCTTGTGGCCGCCCGTCCACCCGATGCTGCCGCTATTCCATCGACAGCGCGGCCAGCAGCGCCGCCGCTCCCTCGCCGTCCGCCGCGGCGAGCACCAGCCGGTCGGGCCGCATCCCCAGCGCCTGCACCGCCCCGGCGGTCGCGCCGTCCGGCACGACGATGCGGCGCATCAGCGACAGCACCCCCTGTTCCAGGTTGTGGCGCACCGCCGCCTCGTCGGCAGCCAGCGCCGGATCGCTCCAATGCAGCCGCTCCACCAGGGCCGACAGGCGCAGGCGGCGGTGGTCGGCGGGCAGGCTGGCGGCCAGATTGAACAGCGCGTTGCCGTCCAGCAGCACCGTCGCACCGTCGGGCAGCCGGGCCAGCGCGACGTCGGCGGCCAGGATCGCCGACGGGTCGACCCGCGGATGCGGGCCGGGCAGGGCGTGGATGGTCATGCCGGCCCCAGCGGCGCGCAGCGCCTCGACCATGCGGCGGCCATAGGAGTCGGCGGGAAGATCCGCCGGCATCGCCACATGAAGGCCGGGCCTAGGGTGGCCGGGCCTAGGGTGGCCGGGCTGGGGCAGGCCGGGCTGGGGTTGGGTCTTCACGGCATCGGTCGTCACGGGTGGTACTCTCCCGAATGATGGGGCGGGTGCTGTCGGGCGGCATCCTGACATGGCCGCGCTTTCTCCGGAACAGGCCGGCCGGCGGGATCGTTGCGCCGCCGGCAACGGTGTGGCGCGCGGGAATCGCTGGACAGGGGCGCGCCACCTGCGCTTTGCTTCGCCCGCCGACCGCACCATGTCCCGTTCCTGCGCCGGATGAGGCGCTCCCGCTACGTAAAGCCGCTGACGATGCACGCCGAACGCCCTTCCTCCGCCACCGCCATTCCGTCCGCGCCCGCGGCCTCTTCCGCATCCGGTGCCGCAGCCACTGCTGCAGCCACTGCCGCATCCGGTACGGCGCCCATCGACGAGGCGGCCGTGCGCGCCGTCGACCGGGCGCTGGCCGCGTTGCGCCGGGGCGAGGTCGTGGCGATCGAGACCGCCGACGGCACCGTCGGCGCCGCGGTTTCGGTGGAGTCGGTGGCGCTCGACGCGGTGGAACGGCTGAAGGCGCTGACCGGCGGTTCGCCGCGGCTGGTCGTCACCCGCCGCCGGGCGATGGTGCTGGGGCTGGCCGATGCACGCCCGGCCCCGGCGTCCGGCGACGGTTCCTCCGACGGCTCCCTGGGCGAAGGCTTCGGCGCGATGGCGCTCGACCGGCCCGGCGGGCTGAGCGCCGATCAGGCCCACGCGCTGGCCGATCCCGAACAGCATCCGCTGGCGCAAGGCAGGCTGCCCGCCGGCCTGACCGCGGCGGAAGCCTGCCCCGGCAGCCGCGAGGCCACCGCGGTCGACCTTGCCCGGCTGGCCCGCCTGCTGCCCGCCGCCATCACCGCCGACCTGCCGCCCGCTGCGGACGCCGGTGCCGCCAGTACCGCGGCCGCCAATGCCGCGGAGTGGGCGGCCGAGCATGACCTGCTGCTGGTGCGGGCCGCCGACGTCGCCGACTACCGTGTCCATGTCGTGCGCACTCTGCGCCTGGTCGCCGACGCACGGGTGCCGCTGGTGGGATCGGAGAACACGCGCATCCATGCCTTCCGCCCGGCCGACGGCGGGCCGGAGCATCTGGCCATCGTCATCGGCGACCCCGATCCGGAGCAGCCGGTGCTGACCCGCCTGCATTCCGAATGCTTCACCGGCGACCTGCTGGGATCCCTGCGCTGCGATTGCGGCGACCAGCTGCGCGGGGCCATCGCAGAGATCGCCCGCCACGGCAGCGGCGTGCTGCTGTATCTGGCGCAGGAGGGGCGCGGCATCGGGCTGGTCAACAAGCTGCGCGCCTACCGCATCCAGGACAGCGGCTTCGACACCGTCGACGCCAACGAGATCCTGGGCTTCGAGGCCGACGAGCGGGTCTATCTGCCGGCGGCGGAAATGCTGCGGCAGCTCGGCTTCCCCGCCGTGCGGCTGATGACCAACAATCCGGAGAAGCTGCGCCAGCTCGCCCGCTGCGGCATCGCCGTGGTGGAGCGGGTCGCCCATGTCTTCCCGGCCAACGGCCACAACGACGCCTATCTCCGCACCAAGGCGGAACGCAGCGGCCACATGTTCTGAGCCGCAAGCCTGCAAAGGGGAGGGCGGGGCAGGAAGCGCCGGGCCGACCCGGCAGTTCTTGCCCGGTGCCGCCACCAGCCCTCTCCCGCGGGGGAATCGGATTCCGGGTGCGGCGGTCCGGCAGCCCGGAATCGGTCCCCGGAGCGGCGGGATTCCGCTCCGGACAGGGGGCGAGCGCTGGCACGAGGCTTGCTTTCCCTTCTCTCCGACCACCGAGCCGGGAGACCGCCCATGGCCATCGACGCCACCACCATCGACAGCAGCGCCGTCCAACGTATGGCGCCGCGTGAAAAGGCGTCGCCGGTCATCAATGACGGCCACAACGGCGGCCCGGTCGAAATCCGCGGCGAGATGTCCTTCTGGGATTTTCTCGACGTCATCAATCCGCTGCAGCACATCCCGATCGTCAGCACCGTCTATCGCGAGATCACCGGCGACACCATCCAGCCGTCCATGCGGGTCATGGGCGACATGCTCTATGGCGGCGTGGTGGGCGGCATGGCCTCCATCGCCAATGCGGTGATCGAGGAGGGGACCGGCACGGACATCGGGGACAAGGTCATGGCCTCGCTCGGCTTCGGGAGCGGCGACCAGCCCGCCGATTCCATCGCCGTGGCGGACGCCCCGGGAGGGCCGGCCGCGTCCGCTGCGACGTCCGCTGCGGCATCCGCCCAGGCCCCTGCCGGACCTCCGCCCGCAGGCGGGCTCGCCGCGGCGCTGGCCGCCGCCAGGCCGACCAGCCTCCAGCCGCCTGCGCCGGCGACCGGCCAGCCGGTCCGGCTCGCCGCCGCGCAGGAGCCGCCGGCGCTGGCCGCGCAACTGGCCGCCGGCGGGACGGGAGCGCCGCACCCCGGCAAGATGCCGGCGCGCGACACGCCGCTCGCCAGTTCCGCGCTTGCCAAGCACAGCGTGCCGCGCCAGGTCGCGCCGACCACCGGGGCGGTGATGGCCGCCGCGCGGGCCGCCGGTGCGGCGCCCGCCGACGGCACTCCGGGCGCCTCCCCGGGGACTCCACCGACGGGCGCCCCGGGCACTGCGGCGGCCGCAGCAGCCAAGGCATCGTCCGGCGAGGCCGCCGGTCCGCTGCCGGTCGCGCCCGACATGCTGTCGGAGACGATGATGCGCAATCTGGCGAAGTACGAGCAGTCGCGCAAAGCGGCGCAGGCCGCCGCCAGCACCACGCGGCTGTCGGGATGAGCGTCGAGATCATCGTGACCGCGGATGACTTGACCACGGATGACGGGACCGCAGCCGATGGGATCGCAGCCGTCACCGGCCGCCTGCGCTGGCCGGGAGGCGAGGCGCCCTGCGTGCTGGGCCGCGGCGGCGTGCGTGCCGACAAGCGCGAGGGCGACGGCGCGACCCCCGTCGGCCGCTTCCCGCTGCGCCGCGTGCTGTGGCGGGCCGACCGGCTGCCGGTGCCGGAGACCGGCCTGCCCGTGCAGGCGATCGCCGAGGACGACGGCTGGTGCGACGAGCCGCGGGATCCCGCCTACAACCGCCCGGTCACAAGGCCCTATCCCGCCAGCCACGAGGAGATGTGGCGGGACGACCATGTCTACGACATCGTGGTGGTGATGGGGCACAACGACAACCCGGTCGTGCCGGGGCTGGGCAGCGCGGTGTTCCTCCACCTCGTCCGTCCCGACCGCGCGCCGACCGCCGGCTGCGTCGCGCTGGCGCTCGGCGACATGCTGCGCCTGCTCAACGATTGCGGGCCGGGCAGCGCGCTGAGCGTCGCCGGTCCGGCCGCCGGGTGATGCCGCCCGTCAGAGGCCGTCCGTCAGGGAGCGGGGTAGGGGCGGGCGCCGAAGATCGCCGTGCCGACCCGCACATGGGTGGCGCCGAAGCGCACCGCGATCTCGTAATCGCCGCTCATGCCCATGCTGACCTCGGCCAGTCCGAGCCGGCGCGCCATCTCCGCCAGCAAGGCGAAGTGCATCGCCGGCTCCTCGTCCACCGGCGGGATGCACATCAGGCCGGTGACGGGCAGCCCGAGCCGGTCGCGGCAGTCCGCCAGGAAGGCCTCGACCTCCGCCGGGGCGATGCCGGCCTTCTGCGGCTCCTCGCCGGTGTTGACCTCGATCAGGCAGCGCGGGCGGCGGCCGGTCCTGGCCATCTCCTCGGCCAGCGCCTCGGCCAGCTTGGGGCGGTCCAGCGTCTGGATCGCGTCGAACAGGGCGACCGCGTCCTTGACCTTGTTGGTCTGCAGCGGCCCGATCAGATGCAGCTCCAGGTCGGGGAACCGCTCCTTCAGGGCCGGAAACTTGCCCTTGGCCTCCTGCACGCGGTTCTCGCCGAACACGCGCTGGCCGGCGGCCAGGGCCTCCTCCACCGCCTCTGCCGGGTGGGTCTTCGACACCGCCACCAGCGTCACCGCGCCTGCGCCGCGCCCGCAGGCCGCCGCTGTGTCGGCGATGGCGCGGCGCACCGAGTCGAGCCGGCCCGTCACCGTGTCCACGACCCCCGAACCGCCTGATTCGCTGCCGGTTCGCGTATCCTTGCCAGTGCCCTGCGTCGTCGTCATGGCGGCCCCCAATCCGGTCGCTGCGGGTGTACAGCGCTTCCGCGGCGTGTTAGCCGACGATCCGCGGAAACGCAAGCGCCCCAAGCAACCGGCCACTGGCGGCCGGCAACCGGCCATCGGTTCGGCGGGCGCCGGCATCGCCACCGTTTGCAAATCGAGGAGACCTCCGCATGCGGAGTCCGTTTCGTTCCCTGCTCTCCGCCCTGACCCAGGCGGCTCCCGCCGGCCTGCTCACTGCCGGGCTGCTTTCCGCCGGCCTGGTTGCCGTGGCGTCGGTCGCCCTTCCCGCCCACGCCGAAGAGCATGCGAAACCTGCGCCCAAGGCCGCGGCACCGGCGCCGGCAAAGCCCGGGGCCAAGTCCGCCAAGGCCAAGCTCATGGTCGGGTCGCCGATGACCAAGGTGCGTTTCAGCGAGCCCGCCTTTCCGCTGACCGACGACGGCACCTATCGCGGCTATATGGACAGGATCCTGGACGAGTACGGCCGCCGTTGCGTGCGGCAGGAACAGTTCGGCTGGGAGATCGCGAAGGACGACCAGGAGCGGCTGGACTATATCTTCCAGGGGACGATGACCAATTACGGCCGCATCGGCTATCTGCTGGGCGAGATCCATCCCAAGGCGGTCACCGATCCCGAGACCATCGCCTTCCTCGCCGACCGCGAGAAGAAGCGTTTCCTGCTGGTGTGGACGCCGCTGGAGACGTCGGTGCTGTTCATGATGTGCGAAACCGTCGACAAGGCCGCCAAGACCGAAGCCACGCCCAAGACCGTTCAGAAGAAGTGACCGTAACAAAAAGAGGCGGCGGATTGCTCCGCCGCCTTCGCGTCTGCTGCCAGGAAGCCGTCGCTCAGAAAGCGAAGCGGGTGTCCCACAGAACGATGTTGGCGTCGTTGCTCACGCCGCCGACCTTGTTGTCGAGGTAGCTGTATTCCAGGCCGGTGGTCAGGCCGGGGGCGACGGTGTAGGTCACGCCGGCCTGCCAGACATGGGCGCGGGAGTTCAGGCCTGCGAAGTTGCTGTCGATGCCCTGGGCGTCGGTGTAGGTGGCGGCCAGGATGACCGGACCCATCGTGTAGTTCGCGCCGACGATCCAGATCTGCTGATCGTCCACGCCGGTGGTGCCGGTGGCATAGCCGCTGTCGCCGCTGAAGGCGTAGCTGCCGCCGACCTTGAAGTTGGCGTAGGACACATTGGCGCCGACATGGACCGACGACAGATCCTCGAGCCCGCTGGCCGCCTTGGCGAACTGGTAGGCCGCGCTGGCCTCCACGCCGACGCCGCCGAACTCGGCCTTGTAGGTGGCCTGGACTTCGCCCATGTCGCGGTAGGCGGTGCTGTTCTTGCGACGGTTCACGTCGGTGTTGCTGCTGCCGTAGGTCGGGGTGTAGGCGGCGCCGACCTGGAAGCCGGCGAAGCTCGGCGTCAGGTAGATGATCTTGCTGCTGGCATCGCCCGACTCCAGCGTGCGCAGGCTGCCCAGCACGTAGGGAGCACCGGCGGCGTTCACGTAGTAGTTGATGTACTGGGCGTCCGGCGACGCTTCGATGCCTTCGACGTTCGGGCCGATGATGCCGTATTCGTCGGCCAAGCCGTTGATGGTGCCGGCCTGGACGGTGCCGAAGGTGCCGTTCACGAAGATGAACGCGCGGTCATTGTCGGTGGTGCGGCTGCCGCCCGCGGCGGTGACGGAGCGCAGGCGCAGGCGGGCGCCGTATTCCAGCCCGTTGTCGGCCTTCGCCGTCGGGGTCAGGGTCAGACGGAAGCGGTTGGCGAACTCGGTCGTGCGCAGGCCGCTGTCGTTGTCCTGGTCGACGTAGGCGCCCTGGAAGTACGCGTCGCCGCCCAGGAGGATGTCGAACTTGGACTGGGCCGAGGCGGTTCCGCAGCCGGCGGCGAGGGCGACGGCGGCGCCGCCGATGATGAGGGAACGCTTCATGGAGTGTCCATCCTTATGCCTGCGCCCCAGGAGTCGAGAGGGGCGGAATTGTATCCTTGCTTGCGTCGATTTAATCCTGCCGGGTATCGGGCAGCAAGTGGCAAACAGACGGCCAATCGCCACCGGCGGAAAGGCGTGACGCGAAAAACACGGCTTTTCGGATGGTTTCGCTTCGGATGTGAAGCAACTCTTTGCTTTTGGAGGATTTGCCGGGTCATTCGTGCCGCGCCACCTGATCGAACGGCTTATCCATTCGGATGAGTGTGCTGGAGGGAGCCGGGATCTGATGTTTATCTTGGCAGAGTGGGTGGCAGGCGGCCAATCCAGGCGGTCAATCGATCAGGGGTGGTGGTGCATCGGACGGTGACGGTGCCGGTTGTGCCCCCGCTGGTCGTCCGGCAAAAAAAGAGGCGGCGGAATTGCTCCGCCGCCTTCACGTTTGCTGCCAGGAAACCGCCCCTTAGAAGGAGAAGCGGGTATCCCACAGGAAGATGTTGGCGTCGTTGTCCACGCCGCCCGACTTGTTGTCGACGAAGCTGTATTCGAGGCCGGTGGTCAGGCCCGGGGCGACGGTGTAGGTCACGCCGCCCTGGTAGATGCGGGCACGGGCATAATCGGCG
Source organism: Azospirillum thiophilum (assembly GCF_001305595.1). Lineage (NCBI taxonomy): Bacteria > Pseudomonadati > Pseudomonadota > Alphaproteobacteria > Rhodospirillales > Azospirillaceae > Azospirillum > Azospirillum thiophilum. Next base: position 697,787 of record NZ_CP012401.1, on the reverse strand, counting down.
GCGGTGGCGGCGCCGGTGCCGACATTGGCACCCTTGGCATCGGTGTAGGTGGCGGCCAGGATCATCGGACCCACGGTGTACTGGGCACCGATGAGCCAGACCTGGTTGTCGTCGACGCCGGTATGGCCCTTGGCGTAGCCGCTGTCGCCGCTGAAGGCATAGCTGCCGCCGATGGCGAAGGCGCCGTAGGTGACGGTGGCGCCGGCGTGGACCGACGACAGATCCTCGAAGCCCGTCGGAGCCTGGGCGAACTGGTAGGCGGCGCTCGCCTCCAGGCCGAGGCTGCCGAAGGCGCCCTTATAGTAGGCCTGGATTTCACCCATGTCGTTGTAGGTGACGTTCTTGCGGCGGTTGATGTCGGTGTTGCTGCTGCCGTAGGTCGGGGTGTAGGCGGCGGTCAGCTTGAGGCCGGCGAAGCTCGGGGTCGCGTAGACGATCTTGGTGCTGGCGTCGCCCGACTCCAGCGTGCGCAGCGCACCGGTCACGTACGGCAGCGTGGTGACGCCGTAGAAGGAGGAGTAGAAGCCGTCCGGGCTGCCCGAGATGCCGTCGATGTTCGGGCCGATGACGCCCGAGTCGTCCGACGGACCGTTGGTCACGCCGGCCTGCACCGAACCGAAGGTGCCGTTCGCGAAGATGTACGCGCGGTCGTTGTCGGTGGTGCGGCTGCCGTTCGCGGCGGTGACGGAGCGCAGGCGCAGGCGGGCGCCGTATTCCAGACCGTTGTCGGCCTTCGCCGTCGGGGTGATGTTCAGGCGGAAGCGGTTGGCGAACTCGGTCGTGCGCAGGCTGTTATCGTTGTCCTGGTCGACATAGGCGCCCTGGAAGAAGACGTCGCCACCCACCAGGACGTCGAATTTGGATTGGGCCGAGGCGGTACCGCAGCCGGCGGTGAGGGCAACGGCGGCGCAGCCGATGATCAGGGAACGCTTCATGGAGTGTCCATCCTTTTGCGTGCGCCCCGTCTTACCGGGGTGCGAACGGTTGTCTTTGTGACTTTGACTTAACCGCGCGCGGTTCCGGCCGGCAAGAGGCAAACTGTGACGTTTTCACTCATCCGCCACATAGTGGCAACAAAAGCACATAGGTAAGTGTTTGAAGTAAAACGGAAAAATCAAAGTGCTGCTTTTTTGGTACTCTTGCTGTGCGAAAAATCGGCACATGGATCAAAAATTGAGCGCAAAAAGAAAGGGCGGTGACCGAAGCCACCGCCCTTTCCATCCGTTGCCGGACGCCTTATCGGAAGACCGATTAGAACGCCAGGACCGAACGGAGGATCACGACGTTGCCCTTGTCGTCGCGGTCGACGGCGGCGGTCGTCTGATCGCTGTCGGCCTCGAAGTAGTCGTACTGGGCCTGCAGGGTGAAGCCCGGGGCGACGGTGTAGCCGACACCGATTTCGTAGACCTGCAGCTCACGCTCGCCACGCGACAGCAGCGAACCGGCGTCCTTGCCGTTCTTGTAGTTGGCGCCGACAACGATCGGGCCGGTGGTGTACTGGACACCGACAACCCAGTTGCGGCTGTTCTCGGTGAAGTAGCCGGCGCGCTCGTTCTGGCCCGACTTGCCGAAATCGACGTAGCTGCCGCCGACGCTGAAGCCGGCGTAGCCGACCTGCGCACCGAGCTGCCAGGCGTTCAGGTCCTTGTAGTTCGACGAGACACCGCCGGCGGTGACGTCATCGACGGCCTGACCCCAGAAGTAGCCGGCGCTCGCCTTCAGAGCAACGCCACCGAAGGTGTTGCTGTAGTTGGCGCCGACTTCGACCATGTCGGTGAAGGTGGTGGCGAACTGACCAGCGACGGTGCCGACCGGATCGGTGCGGTTCACGTCGGTGTTCGAGCTGTCGTTGCGCGGGGTGTAGCTGGCGCCAACCTGCAGACCGGCGAAGCGCGGCGAGAAGTAGACGATCTTCGACGAGTTGCCATCGGGAACCAGCGACTGCACGAGCATGCTGCCGCCATTCAGGCTGGCGAAGCCGCCCGAGATGTCGGTGTTGGAGCCGAGGAACGCGGTCACGCCGTCATAGATGCCGAGCGGCAGGTAATCCTGCGGGGCCGTGACGTAGGTCTCGTCGCTGAAGGTGTTCTGCGTGCCCATGCGGACCTGACCGAACGAACCCTGCGCGAAGATGTAGGCGCGGTCGTTGTCGGTGGTGCGGGCGTTGTTGGCGCCGCCGACCGAACGCATGCGCAGACGGGCACCGTACTCCAGGCCGTTGTCGGCCTTGGCGGTCGGGATGATGTTGATGCGCATGCGGTTGCGGAATTCCGTCGAACGGAGGCCCGTGTCGAGATCCTGGTCGACGTAACCACCCTCGAAGTAGGCGTCGCCGCCGACCTTCACATCGAACTTGGCTTGGGCGTTGGCAGCGCCAGCACCGAGAGCGAGAGCAATGGCGGCGGAGCCGGCCAGCAGATAACGGTTCATAATAGGTGCCTCCATCCTGGCAGCAGATGTTTCAGCCTGGTTGACGTCCTGGCTGAGACTTTCGTACGCACCCCCGCCCTTGCCAGCAAGCGGCAAATCTCCGTGATTGCTGCATTGGGGGGACAGTGTGTCGCACGGAGCACACTAAGAAGCCCCCCCATCCGGCGCCGCCACAGTCGAACCCGGCACGGCGGAGCCGGTGCCGCGAGGCGGGGCGAAGATGCTTCCGCTGTTGCGTGGGGCCGTCCACTTATGGTCTGTTCAGCGGCATTCCGCGCGTGACTCGCGCGCGGCAACTCCTTTTCTGAACCGGGTTACCGACCATGCGCCGTTCGACCGCCCTTCGCCTTGTCCCTGTACTGCTCGCGGCCTCCGTCTCGATCGCCGGCTGTGCAAGCTGGGGCGGCAAGACCGAAACCGTCGAAGAGCAGATGAAGAACAAGGACTACAAGTTCGGCAGCCTGCTCGGCACGGACGGCGGCATGAACCTGTTCGGCAAGAACAAGCGCGGCGGCGACCAGGACGCTTCCGGCGGCATCGGCGTCAACAGCTTCCTGTGGCGCGCCTCGCTCGACACGCTCTCCTTCATGCCGATCGCCTCTGCCGATCCGTTCGGCGGCGTGATCCTGACCGACTGGTACACCCCGCCCGACTCGGCCAACGAGCGGTTCAAGGTCAACCTCTACATCATGGACCGCCAGCTCCGCGCCGACGGCATCCGGGTGTCGGTGTTCAAGCAGCAGCGCACCGGCGCCGACTGGCGCGACGTTCCGGTCGGTCCGGAGACCGCCGGTACGCTGGAGGACGCGGTGCTGACCCGCGCCCGCCAGCTCCGCGTCTCGCAGAACGCCCAGAACGCGGCCACCCGCTGACGGCAGGGCCGCTCCCGGCCTCTGAGGCCGGGCAGGCATCCAGACCCGGCCGGAGGCCGGGCAAGCATCCAGCATCTGGCACAACGGAAACGGCGTCGCGCTCATGTCGCGTTACAATGTCAAGGAAACCGAGGCGAAGTGGCAGGGCGTGTGGGACGGCAACGGCTGTTTCACCGCGCGCGAGGACGCCTCACGGCCCAAATACTATGTGTTGGAGATGTTCCCCTATCCGTCGGGGCGCATCCACATGGGCCATGTCCGCAACTACACCATCGGCGACGTGATCGCACGCTTCAAGCGCGCCAAGGGCTTCAACGTCCTGCATCCGATGGGCTGGGACGCCTTCGGCCTGCCGGCGGAGAACGCCGCGCTGGAGAAGAAGGTGCACCCCGCCGCCTGGACGCGCGAGAACATCGCGACCATGCGCGGCCAGCTGAAGACGATGGGCCTGTCCATCGACTGGGACCGCGAGATCGCCACCTGCGACGTGGACTATTACCGCCACGAGCAGAAGATGTTCGTGGATTTCCTGAAGGCGGGCCTGGCCTACCGCAAGGAATCCTGGGTGAACTGGGACCCGGTGGACAACACCGTTCTCGCCAACGAGCAGGTGATCGACGGCCGCGGCTGGCGCACCGGCGCGCTGGTGGAGAAGCGCAAGCTGTCTCAGTGGTTCCTGAAGATCACCGCCTATGCCGAGGACCTGCTGAAGGGGCTGGAGACGCTGGACCGCTGGCCCGAGCGCGTCCGCATCATGCAGGAGAACTGGATCGGCAAGTCCACCGGCGTCCGTTTCCGCTTCGGCATCAAGGGGCGCGAGGACGAGCTTGAGGTCTTCACCACCCGGCCCGACACGCTGTTCGGCGCCTCCTTCGCCGCGATCTCCCCGAATCACCCGCTGGCCGCCGAACTGGCCGCCGGCAACCCGGACCTCGCGGAGTTCATCGCCGAGTGCAACCGGCTGGGCACCAGCGAGGAGGCGATCGAGACGGCGGAGAAGCGCGGCTTCGACACCGGCCTCAAGGTCGTGCATCCCTTCGACCCGTCGTGGGAGCTGCCGGTCTATGTCGCCAACTTCGTGCTGATGGACTACGGCACGGGCGCGATCTTCGCCTGCCCGGCGCATGACCAGCGCGACCTGGACTTCGCCCGCAAATACGGCCTGCCGGTCCGCCCGGTGGTGATCCCGGCCGACGCCGATCCGGCGGCCTTCGAGGTCGGGACCGAGGCCTATACCGGCCCCGGCGTGCTGCGGAACTCCGCCTTTCTCGACGGGCTCGACACCGAGTCGGCGAAGGAGGAGGCCGGCAAGCGGCTGGAGGCGGCGGAGCGGGGCGAGCGCACCACCCAGTACCGCCTGCGCGACTGGGGCGTGTCGCGCCAGCGCTATTGGGGCTGCCCGATCCCGGTCGTCCATTGCGAGTCGTGTGGCATCGTCCCGGTTCCGGACGACCAGCTGCCGGTCGTGCTGCCGGAGGACGTGACCTTCGACAAGCCCGGCAACCCGCTGGCCCATCATCCGACCTGGAAGCACACCAGCTGCCCGGCCTGCGGCAAGCCGGCGCTGCGCGAGACGGACACCTTCGATACCTTCATCGAGTCGTCCTGGTATTTCGCCCGCTTCTGCTCGCCGAAGACCGAGGATGCGGCCTTCACCCGCGAGGCGGTCGATTACTGGCTGGGCGTCGACCAGTATATCGGCGGCATCGAGCATGCGGTCCTGCACCTGCTCTACAGCCGTTTCTGGACCCGCGCGCTGAAGACCTGCGGCTATCTGAACCTGGACGAGCCGTTCACCGGCCTGTTCACCCAGGGCATGGTCAACCACGAGACCTACAAGGATTCCGGCACCGGCGCCTGGCTGGCTCCGACCGACCTGACGAAGACCGACGCGGGCGAGTGGGTCCGCGCCGACAGCGGCGCGCCGGTCACCGTCGGCCGCGTCGAGAAGATGTCGAAGTCCAAGAAGAACGTGGTCGACCCGGCGCACATCATCGGCACCTACGGCGCCGACGCCGCCCGCCTGTTCATGCTGTCCGACAGCCCGCCGGAACGCGACCTGGAATGGACCGAGGCCGGCATCGACGGCGCCTGGCGCTACATCAACCGCCTGTGGCGGATGGTGACCGAGGCGCCGGTGGACCTGCCCGCCGCCGGCACGCCGAGACCCGAGTCGTTCGGCCCGAAGGCCGAGGCCGCCCGCCGCCTGGTCCACAAGACCATCGCCGGCGTGTCGGAGGATCTCGACAAGTTCCGCTTCAACAAGGCGGTCGCCCGCGTCCGCGAGCTGTCCAACGCGCTCGGCGAGCTGGACGGCAGGGGTGAGGGCGAGGCCTGGGTGCTGCGCGAGGGCTTCGAGTCGCTGGTCCGCCTGCTCGGCCCGATGATGCCGCATCTGGGCGAGGAGCTGTGGGCGCAGCTGGGCCACGCCACCCTGCTGGCCGACCAGCCCTGGCCCGACGCCGATCCCGCCCTGGTGGTGGAGGACAGCGTCAAGGTCGCGGTCCAGGTCAACGGCAAGCTGCGCGCCACGCTGGAACTGCCGCGCGACATGGACAAGGACGCGGCGGAGCAGGCGGCGCTTGCCGATGCCAACGTCCTGCGCGCCATGGACGGCAAGCCGGCGCGCAAGGTCATCGTCGTCCCGAACCGGGTGATCAATGTTGTCATCTGAACCCAGACCGGTCCGCCAGACCGTATTTCGGCGCACCCTGGCGCGGGGGCTCTTCGCCCTCGCGCTCGGCTTGTCGGCCTCGTCCCTGTCAGGCTGCGGCTTCCAGCCGCTCTACGGCGGAAGCGGGGTCGGGGCCGCGGCGTCGGACCGGCTGATGGAGGTCGACATCGCGTCGATCCCCAACCGGGAGGGACAGAAGCTCCGCAACCTGCTGATCGACAATTTCTATCCGTCGCAGCGGCCGGGCAATCCGCGCTACCGGCTGGACGTCGCCCTGTCGGCGTCGGAGCAGAAGCTGGCCCTGCAGAAGGACGCCACCGCGGTGCGCGCCCAGCTTCTGGTCAACGCGCCGTACCGTCTGACCGACACCCAGACCGGCAAGGTGGTGTTCCAGTCCAACTCGCGCTCAATGATCAGCTACAACACGCTGGAACAGCATTACGCAGCCATCGTGACGGTGCAGAGCGCCTATGACCGGGCGTTGGAGGATATTTCCAACGACATCACCACCCGCGTCGCCATGTTCCTCGGCCGGGAAAGCTGAACCAGCCGGGGAACGCTGAAGAAGGACGGCGCCGGTGAAACTCCAGGCCAAGGCGATCGACGGCTTCCTGCGCAGCCCGGACCCCAAGGTCCGGGCGGTGCTGCTTTATGGCCCCGATTCGGGGCTCGTGCGCGACCGGGCCCAGACCCTGGGCAAGACGGTCGTCGCCGACCTGTCCGATCCCTTCCGTGTCGCCGAGTTCCTTGGCCGGGCACTGGCCGACGATCCGGCGCGGCTGGCCGACGAGGCCGCGGCGCTCTCCTTCACCGGCGGCCGCCGGCTGATCCGGGTCCGCGATGCCGAGGACAACGCGACCGGCGCCTTCGCCGCCTTCCTCGACGATCCGCCGCCGGGCGACAGCCTGGTGGTGGTCGAGTCGGGCGACCTGTCGGCACGGTCGAAGCTGCGCCTGCTGTTCGAGGGCGCGGACGGCGGCGCCGCCATTCCCTGCTATGTCGAGGAGGAGGCCTCGCTCGGCCGGGTCATCGCCGACATCCTGCACGGCCATGGGCTGACCGCCGATCCCGATGCGCTCGCCTTCCTGTCGGCCAACCTCGTCGGCGACCGCATGGTCGCCCGCGGCGAGGCGGAGAAGCTGGCGCTCTATATGGGAAGCGGGAAGCGGGTGCGGCTGGAGGATGCCCAGGCCTGCATCGGCGACAGCGCCGCCCTGTCGATGGACGAACCGGTGTGGGCGGCGGCCGAGGGCGACTTCGCCACGCTCGACCGCTCGCTGGCCCGGCTGTTCGCCGAGGGCACCTCGCCGGTGCCGATCCTGCGCGGCGCCCAGCGCCATTTCCAGCGCCTGCAACTGCTGTGCGCCCAGGTCGCCGCCGGCAAGGCGCCGGAGGCCGCCGTCGAGTCGCTGCGCCCGCCGGTCTTCTTCAAGCTGAAGACCCGGCTGGTCAAGCAGGCCCGCCGCTGGTCGCCGGCCCAGGTCCGCCAGGCGCTGGAACGGCTGGTCGATGCCGAGGCCGACTGCAAGCGCACCAACATGCCGGATCAGACGCTGTGCGCCCGGGTGCTGTTCCAGCTCGCCTCGCTGGGCGCCCGGCGCTGACTTGACCGCACTGCCGGGCGCGCTATGTCGCCGGACATGAGCGATGCGTCCTTCTCCCCGCCACGGCCCGCCCCCTTCCGGGTGCGCTGGTGGCAGCCCCTGCTGTTCTGGCTGATCGTCAATGGCTGGGGCTTCGTCGAACGCGGGGCGCAACCCTTCGCCGGCCACCAGCCGTCGCCGCTGCAGCCGCCCGGCTGGGTGTTCCCGGTGATGTGGTTCACGCTGAACGTCTTCCAGATCTGGGGCGACATCCGGCTGTTGGATCCGGCGCGGCCCATCCGCGACCGCGGCCTGCTGATCGGGCTCCAGGCGCTGACCTGGGCGATCTACGCCAGCTTCAGCCTCGTCTACTTCACGCTGGGCAGCTCGATCCTCGCCGCGGCCTGGACGATCACCTTCTTCGTCGTCACGTCGGCCTGCATCGCCCTGGTGGCCCGCGACGACCGCGGCATCGCGCTGATCTGGACGCCGCTGATCCTGTGGACCGGCTTCGCCTCGGTCGTCGGTGTCCACAACGCGCTGATCAACCCCGACCCGCTGTTCGGCACGCCGGCTTTGTGGTGAGGCGCGGGGGCCGTCAGCCCCGGTAGTCGTGGACCCGTCCGGTGAAGTCGGTCGCCCGGTAGCGCCCCTCCCCCTCCTCCTCGACCCACGCCGCGGCGGCGGGAGCCTTGCCGTGGCCGCCGGGGATGTCGAGGACGTAGGTCGGCTGGCAGAGGCCGGACAGCCGGCCGCGCAGCCCGCTCACCAGCGCCCGCCCTTCGGCCAGGGAGGGGCGGAAGTGGCTGGTGCCGGCGGCGAGGTCGGGATGATGCAGGTAGTAGGGCTTCACCCGGTTGCGCACCAGCCCGCGGAACAGCGCCTCCAGCGCCGCATGGCTGTCGTTGATGCCCTTCAGCAGCACGGTCTGGCCGACCAGCGGGATGCCGGCGTCGACCAGCCGCGCCAGCGCGGCGCGCACCGGCGGCGTCAGCTCGTCGGCATGGTTGACGTGCACGGCGACCCAGGTCGCGAGGTCCGGAGCGGTCAGCGCCTCCACCAGCTCCGGCGTGACGCGGTCGGGGTCGGCAGCGGGGATGCGGCTGTGCAGGCGCACCACCCCGACATGGGGCATCGCCGACAGCGCCTGTACGATGCCGCGCAGCCGGCGGGGCGACAGCAGCAGCGGATCGCCGCCGGTGACGACGACCTCCCACACTTCTTCATGGTCGCGGACATAGGCGAGCGCGGCGTCCAGCTCCTCGGCGGTCAGCGCCTCGCCGCCCGGACCGACCATCTCGCGGCGGAAGCAGAAGCGGCAATAGACGGCGCAGGCGTGCAGCGGCTTCAGCAGGACACGGTCGGGATAACGGTGGACGATGCCCTTGACCGGGCTGCGCACGACGTCGCCGATCGGATCCTCGCGCTCCTCCGGCGCGGTGTACGCCTCGGCGGGAGAGGGGACGTACTGCGCATACAGCGGATCTTGAGGATCCTTGGGGGCCGTACGTCCGGCCAGCGTCTCGCGCAGGTACGGCGTCAGCGCCACGGCATAGCGGTCGGCGACCGTGCGTACGGCGTCGCCGGCCTCGGGCGTCATCAGCCCGGCGGCCACCAGATCGGAAACGCTGTGCAGGGCCTTCATCGCTCTTTCCCGTCTCGACGGAATGGGTCATGTAGGAAAGCGACCGCTCTTACTCCCGCGAGACCCATGCTGTCGACTCTTCCCCGCCTGATCGGCCATCGCGGCGCCAAGGAAAACGCGCCGGAAAACACCCTCGCCTCGATCCGCGAGGCCGCCCGCCAGGGCGCCCGCTGGGTGGAGGTGGATGTCATGCTGACCCGCGACCGCCGGCCGGTGCTGATCCATGACGACACGCTGGACCGCACCACCACCGGCAGCGGCCCCGTCCCGCTGCTGGATCTGGATGAGCTGCGGCAGCTCGACGCCGGCCGCTGGTTCGATGCCGGTTTCGCCGGGGAACGGGTGCCGACGCTGGAGGAGGCGGTGGCGCTGGTCCGCGAACTCGGCCTCGGCCTCAACCTGGAGATCAAGCCCTATCCGGGACAGGAGGAGGCCACGGCGGAGGCGGCGATCGACACGCTGCGCCGCCTGTGGCCCGCCGGCCTGCCGCTTCTGCTGTCCAGCTTCGAGGTGCCCTGCCTGGAGGTGGCGCGGCGGTTGTGGCCGGAGAACCCGCGCGGCTACCTGCTGTGGGATCCGCCGGCCGATTGGGCCGCCATCGCCGACCGCATCGGCGCTGCGACGCTGAACGTCCACCAGGACCGCCAGACCGCCGGCAGCGTGGCGGAGTATCGCGCCACCGGCCGCCCGGTGCTGGCCTACACCGTCAACGACGCAGCCCGTGCCCGCGAGCTGTTCGGCTGGGGCGTGTCGGCGGTCTTCACCGATGCGCCCGGCCGGCTGGCCCGCGACCTCGGGCCGGAGGCCTTGGGGAGCTGAGGGGAGCCGCGGTCCGCACGGCGGCGCTTCCGTTCGCAACTGCGGCAATTCGTGAACGTTTTTTGCGCGAGGGGCTGAATCCACTCGTCGGGCGGGCCAATTCCTCATATATAGAACCGCAATGGCGATCCCGCCGGAATCCATGCGGATTCCGGCGGAGCCTTTCGTCGTCTGGTTGTCCGCCGCTTTTGGTCCGGCGCCCCCGCGGCGCCACGTTCGGTCTTTGGAGGGTTCGTTGAAGGCGTTGAAGCCGTTGCCGATGTCCGGCCGGGAGGTTTTGCCGCTCGTCGAGGGTGGCAAGGGTATTGCCGTGTCCAACGGCGAAAGCTCCGGCGCCTGGGCGGCTGCCGGCGGGATTGGGACCTTTTCGGGTGTCAACGCCGACAGCTACGATGAGAACGGCAACCTTCTGCCGCAGATCTACAAGGGTCGGACCCGGCGCGAGCGCCACAACGAGCTGATCGCCTTCGGCATCCAGGGCGGCATCGCCCAGGCGCGCATCGCGCACGAGGCGTCGAACGGCCAGGGCCGCATCCACATGAACGTCCTGTGGGAGATGGGCGGGGCCGAGCACATCCTGCACGGCGTGCTGGAAGGCTCCCAGGGCCTGATCCACGGCGTGACCTGCGGTGCCGGCATGCCCTACAAGGTGGCCGAGATCGCGGTGCGCTACGGCGTCCACTACTACCCGATCGTGTCGTCGGCGCGCGCCTTCCGCGCGCTGTGGCTGCGCGCCTACCACAAGTTCCGCGACAATCTTGGCGGCGTGGTCTACGAGGATCCGTGGCTGGCCGGCGGCCACAACGGCCTGTCCAATTCCGAGGATCCGCAGAAGCCGGAGGATCCGTTCCCCCGCGTCCTGGCCCTGCGCCAGATGATGAACAGCTTCGGCCTGACCGATACCCCCATCGTGATGGCGGGCGGCGTCTGGTGGCTGTCCGAGTGGGAGGACTGGATCGACAACCCCGATCTGGGCCCGATCGCCTTCCAGTACGGCACCCGCCCGCTGCTGACCCAGGAAAGCCCGATCTCGATGGCGTGGAAGCGCAAGCTCGTCGCGCTGCAGCCGGGCGACGTCTTCCTGAACCGCTTCTCGCCGACCGGCTTCTATTCGTCGGCGGTGAAGAACCCCTTCCTGCTGGACCTGATGGCCCGGTCGGAGCGCCAGGTCGCCTATCTGTCCAAGCCGGTGGGCGAGCATTCGGCCGAATTCCCGGTCGGCCCGCGCGGCCGTCCGGTCTATGTCACCGAAAGCGACAAGCAGCGCGCCGAGGGCTGGCTGTCCCAGGGCTTCACCACCGCCCTGAAGACGCCGGACAGCACGCTGGTCTTCGTCACCCCCCAGCAGTCGGAGCGGATCCTGCACGATCAGGTCGACTGCATGGGCTGCCTGTCGGCCTGCGGCTTCTCCAACTGGATGGAGAACGAGGAGGGGACGACGGGCAAGCGCGCCGATCCGCGTTCCTTCTGCATCCAGAAGACCCTGCAGGCGGTGAGCCACACCGACGACTGCGAGAACCAGCTGATGTTCGCCGGCCACAACGCCTATCGGTTCGCCAGCGATCCCTACTACAACGACGGCTTCATCCCGACGGTGAAGCAGCTGGTCGAGCGCATCGCCACCGGTTACTGACCGGTCCGGTCCCGGAACGGAAGAGCGGCCGGCGAGTTCGGCCGCTCTTCCGTCCGGCGCGACAATGGCTTGCGTCGCCTTTGCGAATGGTTTTACAGTTCAGCGACCTGCGGCCTTGTGCCGCGGTTCGCCAGCGGCCACGCGTCGCCGGCCCGATCCCGGACAGCATGTCCGATTTTTTGAGCCGACTGTACGGGGGCCGCGCCCATGATGACCGCCGAACGTCCCTTCAAGCGAGCCCTCGACCGGCTGAACGGTGCCGGTCTGCGTCCGACCCGCCAGCGTCTCGGGCTCGCCCGCCTGCTGTTCGAAGGCTGCGACCGGCACATCACCGCCGAGCAGTTGCATGGCGAGGCGCTGGCCGCCGATCTGCCGGTGTCGCTGGCGACCGTCTACAACACGCTGAACCAGTTCACCGACGCCGGACTGCTGCGTGAAGTCGTGGTCGAGGCCGGAAAATCCTATTTCGACACCAACACCAGCGACCACCATCATTTCTTCGTCGAATCCACCGGCCGGCTCGAGGACATTCCCGCCGAGCGCCTCATCGTGCAGAACCTGCCCAATCCCCCGGCGGGCACCCGTGTCACCCGCGTCGACGTGATCGTCCGCCTGGTCGAGGCCGGCGAGGACGAGGGCAAGGGCGAGAACGGTACGGGCGCCTGACGCCGCGGCACCTGGATCAAGCTGGCATCCTGCTTGCGAGCGGCTCGCAAAACCGGTTGATGCGCCGTCTGTTGGGGCGGTGTTTAGAAGCGGTCCAGACTGTTGACCTCACGAACGGTTGGTGACAAGATCCAATCCACGCCGGCGCACATCAGTCACAGGCGTGGGACGCCCGGCGCAACCGTCCGGAGGAACCCGTCATGTCGTTGAAGGGCAGCAAGACCGAAGAGAACCTGAAGGCCGCCTTCGCCGGCGAAAGCCAAGCGAACCGCCGCTATCTGTACTTCGCGCAGAAAGCCGACATCGAAGGTTACAACGACGTCGCCGCCGTCTTCCGCTCCACCGCGGAGGGCGAGACCGGCCATGCCCACGGCCATCTCGAATTCCTGGAGGAGGTCGGCGATCCGGCCACCGGCCTGCCGATCGGCGAGACCGGCAGCAACCTCAAGGCCGCCATCGCCGGCGAGACCCACGAATACACCGACATGTATCCGGGCATGGCCAGGACCGCCCGCGACGAAGGCTTCGACGAGATCGCCGACTGGTTCGAAACCCTGGCCAAGGCCGAAAAGAGCCATGCCGGCCGGTTCCAGAAGGCGCTGGAAGCGCTGTAAGGGCGCCGTCCGCCATTCCCTCTGACCGTCTCCTTCTCCCGCGCGAGGGGGGAGGGGATGGTCAGACCCCGCCAAGACCCGCCAAGATCACCGGGAAGCAATTCATCGGGAAGGACCGCCCATGCGCGAAGGCAGCCTGGAGGCGCCCGTCCGCCATCCGCTCGACTGGACGGATCCCGCCTTCCATGACGAGGCGGCGCTCGATGCCGAGATGCGGCGGGTCTTCGAGATCTGCCACGGCTGCCGGCGCTGCTTCAACCTGTGCGACAGCTTTCCCCGGCTGTTCGACCTGATCGACGCGGCGGGGGATGCCGAGCTGCATGGCGTGCCGTCCGCCTCCTTCAAGGGGGTCGTCGACGCCTGCACGCTGTGCGACATGTGCTTCATGACCAAATGCCCCTATGTGCCGCCGCACGAATGGGCATTGGATTTCCCGCACCTGATGGTGCGCTACCGGGCGATGGAGGCGAAGAGGGACGGCGTTCCTTTCGCGCTGAAGCAGCTGACCCAAACCGACCGCAACGGCGAGCTGGCGCGCCCGGTCGCGGCGGTGGCCAACTGGGCCTCGGCGGAAACCAACAGCCTCACCCGGCCCATCCTGCAAAAGGTCGCCGGCGTCCATGCCGAGGCGCATCTGCCGAAATTCACCGGCAAGACCCTGATGATGCGCGCCAAGGCGGACCGGCCGGAGCTGAACCGGGAGGCGCCGGCTTTCGGCAAGCGCAAGGCGGTGCTCTACGCCACCTGCTTCGCCAACTACAACAACCCGGCCATCGGCATGGCCGCCCGCGCCATCCTGGCTCGCAACGGGGTGGAGACCGAGGTGGCCTATCCGTCCTGCTGCGGCATGCCCCAGTTGGAGCAGGGCGATCTCGCCGGCGTCGACGCCAAGGCGGCCAAGGTGGCGCAGGCGCTCGGCTCCTGGATCGACAAGGGCTACGACGTGGTGGCGCTGGTGCCGAGCTGCGCCCTGATGCTGAAGATGGAATGGCCGCTGATCGTGCCGCGGGACGCGCCGCACCGGGCGGCGGTGGAGCGGCTGGCGCAGGCGACCTTCGACGTCAGCGAATACATCGTCGACATCGCCCGGCGTGACGGACTGGCCGAGGGGCTGCGGCCGTTGCCGGGCGGCGTGGCGCTGCACATCGCCTGCCACGCCCGCGCCCAGAACATGGGGCAGAAGGCGGCGGAGATGCTGCGGCTGATCCCGCAGGCCGACCTGAAGGTGATCGAGCGCTGCTCCGGCCATGGCGGCTCCTGGGGGGTGCTGACCGGGAATTTCCCGGTGGCGCTGAAGGTGGGCAAGCCGGTCGCCACCCAGGCGCTGAAATCGGAAAAGCGGTTCGTCGCGTCGGAATGCCCGATCGCCGGCCCGCACATCATGCAGGGGATCGAGCGGCTGAAGGGCGAGGATGCCGGCTCCGGTCCCGAGCAGCTGCATCCGGTGGAGCTGTTCGCCCGGGCCTATGGGATCGTCCTGTAGACGGCCCTTTTTGGAGATGCCCGTTTTTTGGAGACGAAAGCCATGACGATCAGGACGGAGATCACGCGGGCCGACATCCTGCCGATGGACCGCTATGCCCGCGAGCGGGCGGAGCGCCGCAAGGCGGTGGTGGCGCTCAAGCGGAGCCGCCGCATCGCCGTCGGCCCCTACGCCACCTTCCATTTCGAGAATTACGAGACGATGCTGCAGCAGGTCCACGAGATGCTGCACATCGAGAAGGGCGGGGAGGAGCAGATCGCCGACGAGCTGGGCGCCTACAACCCGCTGGTGCCCAAGGGGCGCGAGCTGGTCGCCACCGTGATGTTCGAGATCGACGACCCGGAGCGCCGCCAACGCGTCCTCGGCAGCCTGGGCGGGGTCGAGGATCGCATGAGGATCCAGCTCGACGGCCAGAGCATCGCCGGACGGCCGGAAAGCGACCTGGAGAGGACGAACGAGGCGGGCAAGACCTCGTCGGTCCATTTCATCCATTTCGACTTCACCGCCGCCCAGGTCGAGGCGTTCCGCCGGCCGGGCGCGCAGGTGCTGATCGGCATCGACCACCCCGATTACGGCCACCTCGCGGTGATGCCGGAGGCGATGCGGGCGGCGCTGGCGGCGGATTTCGCCTGAGTGACTTGGTTTGAGGGAAGACTGCCTTGGGCAAGTCGCGCGGTTCGGTCAGCCCTCGTCCGCGGGGAGCGCCGGCTGCCCGGCCGGGCGGTCGACGAAGGGCCAGCGCATATAGGCGAAGACCCAGATGGCGAGGATGTTCACATAGGGGAACAGCAGCAGCAGGATCCACAAGGGGCTGCGTCCGGCCTTGGCCAGCACCCAACCGCCGGCGACCATGGTGTAGGTCAGCACCAGCGAGATGATCAGGTAATATTGCCAGGGCTCCAGCCCGTTGACGAACGCGCTCATGCCGTCCTCCGCGCCTTGGTCTTGCGGGGCTGCCGCACCGGCAGGACCGGCCAGCGGCTGTGCGCCAGCACGCCGATCACCGGGACCAGCCCGAAGGGCACCAGCGCCAGCAGCGCCCACCAGGGCGTCAGCCCGGCCCGGCGCAGGATGCGCCACAGCGGCCAGACGATGGCGACGTTGAACAGCACGAGCCCGAACAGGGGGCTTTCGATGAAATCCTGCAGCATGTCCGGCCCGAACCCTCCTCGATACCGCCGGGCAGAGAAGCGCGGGCGGCCGGCTTTGTCGAGCCAAAGTTTCCTGCATTCCGCATCCGGGGCCGCCTGGAAGGCGGTGACGGCGTGAACTTGGGCGGGCGGGCATGCTACAGTCGGCCGTGTCCGGCCCCATCGGCCCGGCGGTTTCATCGACAGCAGCGGCGGCGGACCATCTCCCTTGACGGATCTTTCCGAACCGGACCGCGGCGGGTTCCAGGGGCGCCGGCGCTTTCCGCTGCCGTCGCCGGTCGCCGGCTTGCGCATCGGCCTTCTCATGGCGGTGATCGCCGGCTTCTGGCTGGTGGCCTACGCCGACCTGGAACGCGCGCGTGACCGTGCCGTGCAGGACGGGCTGCGGCAGACCGGCAACCTGTCGCGTCTGCTGGAGGAGGATGCCCGCCGCGTCATGTCGGTGACCGCGCGCACCCTGTACGCGCTGGCGGAGAGTGGCCGGATCCCCGCCCATCTCATGACGGAGGCGGCGAAGGCGGACGCCGGCCCCGGCCCCAGCTCCGGCCCCGGCCCGGCACTGCGGACCTTGCTGATCATGGCCCCCGACGGGCGGGTGCGGCAGGCCGCCGGACTCGATTCGCCCGAATCCCTGGCCGGAACGGTGCCGTTCGAGATCGCGCGCACCGAAGCGGCGTTCGTGGGGCCCTACCGCGACCCGGACGGCGGCTGGCGCGCCATCCTGAGCCGCCCGCTGGTGGACGGCGGCGGCATGGCGATGGCGGTGATCGATCTCGACCGCTTCGCCCGGCTCTATGCCGGCCAGGACATCGGCCCGCGCAGCATCATCCTGCTCTATGGCGAGGATGGCGTGGTGCTGGCCTATTCGCGCGCGAGCAGGCTGCTGGATGCCGACCGGGCCGCTTTCGCATCGATCGTGCCGCGCCTGGAGCCGGGCGAGACGGCGCGGACGCTGTCCGGCTTCGACCCGTCGGAAGGACGCGAGCGCATCGGCACCGTCCGCCGGGTGGCCGGCTGGCCGCTGTACGTCTATGTCCGCGTCGGCACCGACGACGTGCTGTCCGGCTGGTACGACGACCGCTGGAAGCGCATCCTGGAAACCGCGGCGGTGTCGGTGGTGCTCGGCCTGCTGGCCCTGCTGGCCTTGCGGCAGCTCGGGCGGCTGGAGACGACGACCCTGGCGCTGCGGGCAAGCGAACGGCGGTCGCAGGCGCTGTTCGACAGCAGCTTCCAGATCATGGGGCTGCTGTCGCCCGACGGCCGGGTGCTGGCGCTGAACCGGCCGGCCTGCGCGCTGGCCGGCTTGCCGCCCGAGGCGCTGGTCGGTCATCCCGCCTGGGAGTTCCGCGGCTGGGCGCGGACGGACGAACTGGCGAACGCCTTCCGCAATTCGATCGACAAGGCGGCATCGGGCCGCTTCGTCCGTTACGAGACCGATGTGGTCGCCGACGGCCTCACCCGGGTGATGGACGTGTCGATCAAGCCGGTGCATGACGATGCCGGCGCGGTGACGCTGCTGGTGGTGGAGGCGCGCGACATCACCGAACGGGTCGAGGCCGCCGAACGGCTCGCCGCCGCCCGGGATCAGGCGGAGGCCGCCAACCGCGCCAAGAGCGCCTTCCTGGCGACCATGAGCCATGAGCTGCGCACGCCGCTGAACGCGATCATCGGCTTTTCCGAGATCATGCTGCATGAGCTGTTCGGCCCGCTGGGCAGCCCGCGCTATCACGATTATGCCCGTCATGTGCAGGGCAGCGGGCGCCATCTGCTCGACCTGATCAACGACGTGCTGGACATGTCGAAGCTGGAGGCCGGGCGCTATACGCTCGACGAAAGCTGGCTGGCGCCGGCGGCGGCCATCGACGATTGCCGGGCGCTGTCAGTGGTGCCGGCCGAGTCCGGCGGGGTGGCGCTGACGGCCGACTGCGCGCCCGGCCTGCCCGACCTGCTGGCCGACGAACGCGCCCTGCGGCAGGTGCTGCTGAACCTGTTGTCCAACGCGGTGAAGTTCACCCCGCGCGGCGGCCGGGTGGCGGTGACGGCCGGGGTCGATACGGCGGGCGGGCTGGCCATCGCCGTGCGCGACACCGGCATCGGCATCCCAGCCGATGCCCTGGCCCGCATCATGGAACCGTTCCAGCAGGCGGACAGCAGCATTCCCGGCCGTTTCGGCGGCACCGGGCTAGGGCTGTCGATCTGCCGCGACCTGATCGCCCTGCATGACGGCAGCCTGTCCATCGACAGCGAACCCGGGCGCGGCACCACCGTGACCATCCGCTTCCCGGCCGCCCGCGTCCGTCAGCCGGTTGCGGTGGAGGATGGGCGGGCGTAAGCCTGTCCATCCGGGAACCAGACAGGGAAACGCAGAGCCGATGATCGGGAACGACGGAAAGCCGGTGTCCAAGGAGGACCTGCGCAAGCACATCGCCGCCTACAACAGCCAGTCGCGCGGGTCCAAGGAGTTCGCGGCGATCCCGCGCGCGCTGGTGACGATCCTCGACGGGCTGAAGCCGGGCAAGACCGGCTATGTCAAATGCCTGGACGGCCAGGTCCAGCTGTCCCGCCGCAAGGACAACAGCGTCCAGGCGGGGTGAAACGGAAAACGCTCTTCCCCGGGAGGCCGGGGAAGGGCGCAGGACTTCGGATGGTCAGTGCTTCGCCGCCGCGGCGGCGCCGATGCCGGTCTGGGAGCGGACGAACTGGTCGGCGAAGGCGGCCTGCTCGGCGCGGGCCGACGCGCTGCGGTCGAGCTTCGACACGACGATGGTCACGAGGAAAGCCAGCGTCATCGAGAACAGGGCCGGCTGCTCGTAGGGGAAGATCGGCGCCGGGTTGTTCAGCACCACGACCCACACCGCGTTCGACAGGATCACCAGGGTGACCGCGGAGATCAGGCCGGCGATGCCGCCCGCCAGCGCGCCGCGGGTGGTCAGCCCCTTCCAGTACATCGACAGGATCAGCACCGGGAAATTCACCGACGCCGCGACGCCGAAGGTCAGGCCGACCAGGAAGGCGACGTTCTGCTTCTCGAAGGCGATGCCCAGCACCACCGCCAGCACGCCCAGCACCAGCGACGCGATCTTGGACACGCGCATCTCCTCGCGCTCCGTCGCCTCGCCCTTGCGGATGACGCGGGCATAGAGGTCGTGGGCGATCGCCGAGGCGCCGGCCAGCGCCAGCCCCGACACCACCGCCAGGATGGTGGCGAAGGCGACAGCCGACAGGAAGCCCAGGAACAGGTCGCCGCCCAGCGCCTTGGCCAGATGCATCACCGGCATGTTGCCGCCGCCGATCAGCTTGCCGCCGATCTTGCCGCCTTCGAAGAATTGCGGGTCGGTGCCGACGATGGTGATCGCCGCCATGCCGAGGATGCAGACGAGCAGGAAGAAGAAGCCGATGAAGCCCGAGGCGTAGAACACCGACTTGCGGGCCTCGCGCGCGTTGGGGACGGTGAAGAAGCGCATCATGATGTGCGGCAGCGCCGCGGTGCCGAACAGCAGCCCCAGCGACAGCGACACCGCCGACACCGGGTCGGCCAGCAGGGTGCCCGGCCCCATGATCTTCACGCCGTCCTTGTGGGACGCGATGGCGCTCTTGGCGATGGCCTCCAGGCTGAAGCCGAAGCGGGACAGGGCGAGGAAGGTCAGCACGATGCCGCCGCCCAGCAGCAGCACCGCCTTGATGATCTGTACCCAGGTGGTGGCGATCATGCCGCCGAAGGTGACGTAGACCACCATCAGCACGCCGACCACGATCACCGCGACATTGTAGTCCAGCCCGAACAGCAGCTTGATCAACTGGCCGGCGCCGACCATCTGGACGATCAGGTAGAAGCACACCACCGTCAGCGAGCCGATGGCGGCGAAGGTGCGGATCTTGCCCTGGTCCAGCCGGTACGAGGCGATGTCGGCGAAGGTGAAGTGGCCGAGGTTGCGCAGCCGCTCCGCCAGCAGGAACAGGATGATCGGCCAGCCGACGAAGAAGCTGATGGTGTAGACGAAGCCGTCATAGCCCTTGGCGAACACCAGGCTCGACAATCCCAGCAGCGTCGCGGCCGACATGTAGTCGCCGGCGATGGCGAGGCCGTTCTGGAAGCCGGTGATGCCGCCGCCCGCGGTGTAGAAGTCGGAGGTCGAGCGGGTGCGGCTGGCCGCCCAATAGGTGATGCCGAGCGTCATGACGACGAAGGCCAGGAACATGGCGATGGCGGACAGGTTGACCGGCTGCTTGTCCACCGCGCCCAGGTCGCCGCCCGCGGCCAGCGCCGGCAGGGCGGTCAGGCAGGCGGCGCTCGTCGCGGTCGCCGCAAGGAGGATACGCCGGGCGGTCATTGCAGGGTCTCCCGGGTGATCTCGTCGGTCAGATCCTGGAAGCTGCCGTTGGCGAAGTGGGAATAGACGCCGGTCAACAGCCAGGACAGGATGATGATCGCCGCCCCGATGGGGAAGCCGACGCTGAGCGACGACTCGTCGGACAGCGGCTTGTGCAGCAGGTCCGGCGCGAAGGCCACCACCATCATGAAGCCGTAATAGCCGACCAGCACGACGGCCGACAGCAGCAGCGCCAGCCGGCTGCGCCGGCGCACCAGTTCGTGGAATTTGGGGTTTTTGCGGACCCGCTCGTAGACGGAGGCGAGCGGTGCCGGATCGGCGGAGTGCATGTTTCCTCCAGACGCTGGGCGTCCTTGTGATGCCCTCTCGGGGCTTATGGTCTTCCGGCTACCAAAACACTGTTTCGCAAATTTCCCGGAAATATGACGAATTGTTTCAGCGCAATTTCGGCAACAATCACACCGATAGGCGTTGAGTGACCGTGGCGAAGCTGGAATGATGGCGGCCATTCCGCCGATGCCGGCACCCCGGCCGGCTCCCTGATGACCCCGTTCGCAAGATGATCCGCTCGCCCCTGTTCCTCCGGCTGTTCTCGGCGATCCTGATCACGCTCGGGCTGTTCTCGGCGGCGGCCTATGTCCTCTCGGTCCCCTTCATCGAGGAGAAGGCCTACGAGATCGAGCGCGACGCCAGCCGCACCATCCTCGACAACGTGTTCGAACTGGTCGGACGGATCCGCGGCGGGTTGGAGGAGCAGCGGGCCGGCACGGTGGAGTCCTACAAGACCCGCCTGCGCGACGTGCTGGACCTGGCCGTCGGCTACATCGAGCATGTCCAGGCCCGCGCCGACCGCGGCGAGATCGGCGCGGAGGAGGCGCGGCGCGAGGCGATGGAGGGCTTGCGCGCCTTCCGCTACGGCAACGGCGATTATGTCTGGGCGATCGGCTACGACTCGGTGATCCTGTCCCACCCGTCGCCCGACTATCAGGGCCGCAAGGCGGACGACCTGCGCGACAATCTGGGCCGCCACATCCTGCCCACCATCGTCGCCACCGCGAGGCGGCAGGGCGAGGGGTTCCAGACCTATCCGTGGTGGCGGCCCAACGGCGACGAGCGGGCGCCGAAGCTCAGCTTTTTCAAGGATCTGCCCAGGCTGGGGCTCATCGTCGGCACCGGCGCCTATCTGGCCGACGTCGACGCCGAGGTCGAGCGCCGCAAGGCCGAGGCCATCGAGGATCTGCGCCAGGCCCTGCGCAAGCTGCGCATTGCCCGCACCGGCTATCTCTACATCTTCGATTCGGCGAACCGGATGATCATCCACCCGAACGCCAACATCGAGGGCACCGCCTTCGGCGACCGTCCGAACCCGGCGACCGGCCGCTCCATCGCCGAGGATCTGAAGGTCGCGGCGGCGAAGGGGGAGCCGCTGACCTACCTGTGGGACAAGCCCGACGATCCCGGCAACTACGCCTACGAGAAGATCAGCTGGGTCCGCCATTTCGAGGGGTTCGACTGGTACATCGCCTCGTCGGTCTATGTGGAGGAGCTGCGGCGGTCGTCGGTGGTGCTGGGCAACCGCATCCTCGCCATCGGCATGGCGCTGATGGCCGCCGGCAGCCTGCTCGGCTACATCGCGGTCGGCCGGCTGGTCGGGCCGCTGCGGCGGCTGGCCGACACCGCGGTACAGGTGCGCGCCGGCGATCTCGACGCCCAGAGCGGCATCCGCCGCGGCGACGAGATCGGGCTGCTGGCATCCGCCTTCGATGGCATGGTCCGGCAGCTGCGCGACACCGTCGCCACGCTGGACAGCCGGGTCCGCGACCGCACCGCGGCGCTGGCCGAGGCGGAGACGCGCCAGCGCGTCATCCTGGATGCGATTCCCGCCTGCATCGCCGGATTGGATCGCGACGGGCGGCTGACCTTCGCCAACCTGCGCTGGGGCGAGCTGGTCGGGCGTGACAAGGCCGACGTGATCGGCCGCGACCTCGCCGCGGTGGTCGGCCGGCGGGCGATGGCGGTGCTGCGCCCGCAGATCGACCGCTGCCTGGCGGGAGAGGCGGCGACCTTCGAATACACCTTCCCGCGCGGCGGCCGCAGCCTGGTGACCAAGACGACGCTGATCCCGCACCGTGGCGAGGGGCGAGGGGAAGACGGCGTCGTCACCGGGCTGTTCGTGCTGACGCTGGACATCACCGACGAGAAGCAGACCGAACGCCAGCTGGTGGAGGCGCAGCGGCTGAAGGCGGTCGGCCAGCTGTCCGGCGGGCTGGCGCATGACTTCAACAACCTGCTGTCGATCATCATCGGCAACCTGTCGGCGGCGCGCGAGCGCTATGCCGGGGTCGAGGGGCTGGACGCCTATCTGGAGCCGGCCCAGCGCGCCGGCCGCCGCGGCGCCGACATCACCGCCCGGCTGCTCGCCTTCTCGCGCCAGCAGCCGCTGAAGCCGCAGCCGATCGAGCTGTGCGGCCTGCTGCGCGACATGGCGGTGCTGCTGCGCCGCTCCTTCCCCAGCTCAATCGCCATCGGCGTGCCGGAGGAGGGGCGGGAATGCTGGACCATCGCCGACCAGACCCAGCTGGAGAACGCGCTGGTCAACCTCGCGATCAACGCGCGCGATGCCATGCCGGACGGTGGCCGGCTGGAGGTCTCCGTCGCCGTCCGCAAGGTGGAGGAGGGGCTTTCGTTCGACGGGCCGGCCTTCGACGAGCCGGTCCGCCCCGACGATTACCTGGAGATCCGCGTCACCGACACCGGCACCGGCTTCACGCCGGAGGCGCTGGCCCGCGCGGTCGAACCCTTCTTCACCACCAAGGCGCTGGGCTCGGGGCTTGGGCTGTCGATGGTCTACGGCTTCGTCAAGCAGTCCTGCGGCTATCTGCGCATCGACAGCGGGCCGGGGGGCAGGCACGGGCGGGGGACCGCCGTCACCCTGCTGCTGCCGCGGGCCGAACCGGTGGCCCGCCTGCCCGAGGACGACCCGGTGGCGGCCGAGCCGCAGGGCGGCGGCTCCGGCGGCTGGAGCGGCCAACTGGCGCTGGTGGCGGAGGACAATGACGATGTCCGGCAGGTGATGCGCCAGCAGCTGGTCGATCTCGGCTTCTCGGTGGTGGAGGCGGCGAGCGGCGACGAGGCGGCGGAGCTGGTGGAGCAGATCGACGGGTTGTCGCTGCTGGTCAGCGACATCGTCATGCCGGGCCTGTCGGGGGTCGAGCTGGCGCGGCGCGCCCGGCTGCTGCGGCCGGCCATGCGGGTGGTGCTGGTCAGCGGATTCGCCGTCGAGTATGGCGATGTCCCCGCCGATGCCGTCATACTGCGCAAGCCATGGGACAAGCGGGACCTGGTGGCGGCCATCGGCCATGCCGCCGAACCCGCGCCCGCCTGATATATTCGGGCCAATACGGCGCCCCGGGAAAACCGGGCGAAAAGCGCAAGGGGGGAAACGCGCGTGGGACAGAGGAAGCGCATCTACCTGATCGAGGACGAGGCCGACATCCGCCGGCTCGTCGCCGGCGTGCTGGAGGGCTACGGCTATGAGGTGTCCTGCTGGGCCAGCGGGCGCGAGGCGCGGGCGGCGATCCTGCGCCAGGCTCCGGACCTCTGCCTGGTGGATCTCGGCCTGCCCGACATGGACGGGCTGACCCTGGTGCGCGAGCTGTGGGAGGACGTGCGGTTCGGCGTCATCATCCTGTCCGGGCGCGGCGGCACCTCCGACCGGGTGCTCGGGCTGGAGCTGGGCGCCGACGATTATGTCGTGAAGCCGTTCGAGCCGCGCGAGCTGGTCGCCCGCGTCAACAGCGCCATCCGCCGCCGCGAGCAGCTGGCCGCTGCCGCACCGTCCGCCGCCGGCACTGCGCGGGCACGCTTCGGCCCCTGGGTCTTCGACCTCGGCAACCTGACGCTGACCGCCGACGACGGCCGCCAGGAAAGCCTGACCGCGGCGGAGGCCTCGCTGCTGCTGACCCTGCTGAAGGCGCCCAAGCGGGTGCTGTCGCGCGACCATCTGCAGGGCCCCGACCAGGAGCGCGACGATTTCCCCTACGACCGCAGCATCGACGTCCGCGTGTCGCGCATCCGCAAGAAGATCGAGGAGGATCCGCGCGCGCCGCGGCTGATCAAGACGGTCTACGGCGCCGGCTACCTGTTCGCGGGCGACGTGACGTGGCTGCGATGAGGGAATGCCGCGCATGCGCCGTTGCCGCGGCGCTCCAATAACAATTGGTCATAATCCAGAGAAAGTTGCGCAAAGCTGATCTGGTAGAGGCTGTTTCCAACACCGCCGCATCCAATGGCCGCATCCAATGGCCACGTCCAATGTCGGCGCGCAAACAAGAACCCCTAGGGAGAAATGTCCGATGAGTGACGCCACCGCCGGCAATCCGCAAGCCAACCCGTACGAGCGCGACCTCGACCGCAACGCCGCGAACTTCGTCGCGCTGACGCCGCTGACCTTCCTGGAGCGCGCGGCGTCGGTCTGGCCCGACCGGGTCGCCGTCATCCATGGCCCGGTCCGCCGGACCTGGGCGGAAACCTTCGGCCGCGTGCGCCGTCTGGCCGCGGCGCTGGCGGCTGCCGGCGTCGGCAGCGGCGACACCGTCGCCATGCTGGCCGCCAACACGCCCGAACTGTTCGAGGCGCATTTCGGCGTGCCGCTGGCCGGCGCCGTGCTGAACGCCATCAACACCCGCCTGGACGCCGAGGCCATCGCCTTCATCCTGAAGCATGGCGAGGCGAAGATCCTGATCGTCGACCGCGAATTCTCCGGCGTGGCGAAGAAGGCGCTGGCCCTGCTCGACGCGCCGATCCCGGTGGTGGACATCGACGATCCGGCCTACAGCGGCGGCGAGCTGATCGGCGACCGCGACTATGAAGCCTTCATCGCCGACACGGGAGCCGAACACCCGTGGACCCTGCCGGCCGACGAATGGCAGGCCATCGCGCTCAACTACACGTCGGGCACCACCGGCAACCCGAAGGGCGTCGTCTACCACCACCGCGGCGCCTATCTGAACGCGGTGTCGAACGCGCTGTCCTGGAACATGGGCGACGCGCCGGTGTATCTGTGGACGCTGCCGATGTTCCACTGCAACGGCTGGTGCTTTCCCTGGACCATCGCGGTCACCGCCGGCACCGCCGTCTGCCTGCGACAGGTCCGGCCCGACGCCGTGCTGTCGCTGATCCGCGACGAGAAGGTGACCAACTTCTGCGGCGCGCCGATCGTGCTGAACATGCTCAACAACGCGCCGGCCGAACTGAAGCAGGGCATCGGCCACAAGGTCAAGGTGATGGTCGCCGGCGCCGCCCCGCCCGCCGCGGTCATCGCCGGCATGGAGCGGATGGGCTGGGAGGTCACCCATGTCTATGGTCTGACCGAATGCTACGGCCCGACGGTGGTCTGCGTCTGGCATGACCGCTGGGACGGGCTGTCGCTGGACGAGAAGGCGGCGATCAAGGCCCGCCAGGGCGTCCGCGGCCCGATGCTGGAGGCGGTGATCGTCGCCGATCCCTTCACGCTGGAGCCGGTGCCGAAGGACGGCCGCAGCATGGGCGAGATCATGATGCGCGGCAACAATGTGATGAAGGGCTATCTGAAGAACCCGAAGGCGACCGACGAGGCCTTCGCCGGCGGCTGGTTCCACACCGGCGACCTCGCCGTCTGGCATGAGGACGGCTATGTCGAGATCAAGGACCGGTCGAAGGACATCATCATCTCCGGCGGCGAGAACATCTCCTCGATCGAGGTCGAGGACGTGCTCTACAAGCATCCCGAGGTGCTGGAGGCCGCGGTCGTCGCCCGCCATGACGAGAAGTGGGGCGAGACGCCCTGCGCCTTCGTCACGCTGAAGGACGGCGCCACCGCGACCGAGGCCGACATCATCGCCTTCTGCCGGTCGCACATGGCCCATTTCAAGAGCCCGCGCACGGTGGTGTTCGGCCCGCTGCCGAAGACCTCCACCGGCAAGATCCAGAAATACGTCCTGCGCAAGCAGACCGAGACGCTGTAGGGGCACGCCCGGCCGTCCCCCCGTCCCCCTCCCTCTTCGAAGGGGAGGGGGCAACGCCCCCGCATGCCCGCAAGCCGCCCAGTCCCGAAGGGAACCCGCGCCATGAAGATCCTGTGCGCCGTCAAGCGCGTCGTCGACTACAATGTCAAGATCCGGGTGAAGACCGACCAGTCCGGCGTCGAGACGTCCAACGTGAAATTCTCGATGAACCCCTTCGACGAGATCGCCGTCGAAGAGGCCGTCCGGCTGAAGGAGGCCGGCAAGGCGACCGAGATCGTCGTGGTGTCGGTCGGCCCGGCCCAGGCGCAGGAGACCCTGCGCACCGCGCTGGCCATGGGGGCCGACCGCGCCATCCTGGTGCAGACCGACGGGACGACCGAACCGCTGGCGGTCGCCAAGGTTCTGAAGGCGCTGGTGGAGAAGGAGGCGCCGGGGCTGGTGATCCTCGGCAAGCAGGCGATCGACGACGATTGCAACCAGACCGGCCAGATGCTGGCGGCGCTGCTCGGCTGGGGCCAGGGCACCTTCGCCTCGAAGATCGTCGCCGGTGACGGCACGGTCGCGGTGACGCGCGAGATCGACGGCGGGCTGGAGGTCGTGTCGCTCACGCTGCCGGCGGTGGTCACCGCCGATCTGCGCCTCAACGAGCCGCGCTACGCCTCGCTGCCCAACATCATGAAGGCGAAGAAGAAGCCGCTGGAGACGGTCACGCCCGATGCGCTCGGCGTCGACGTGGCGCCGCGGCTGACGACCTTGAAGGTGGTCGAGCCGCCCAAGCGCAAGGCCGGCGTCAAGGTGGCCGACGTCGCCGCGCTGGTCGACAAGCTGAAGACCGAAGCGCGGGTGATCTGAGGGGAGTGGTCGCCCCATTGCCCCCTCCCCATCCCTCCCCCGCTTCGCGGGAGAGGGGGTAGGACGCTTGCCGGCGTGAATTGCTCGCGCAGCGGCGGCAGTCCCCTCTCCCGTGAAACGGGGGAGGGTTAGGGAGGGGGCATCCGCAGCCGACACTCCTCCATACCATCCGCCAAAGCCCCGCCACCAAAGGACCCGCCCCCATGCCCATCCTGATCCTCGCCGACCACGACAACGCCAGCCTCAAGCCCGCCACCGCCCATGCGGTGACCGCAGCCGCCAAGCTTGGTTCCGACATCCATGTCCTGGTCGCCGGCCGCAACGCCGCCCCTGCTGCCGACGCCGCCTCCAGGCTGGCAGGCGTCGCCAAGGTGCTGGTCGCCGACGATGCCGCCTATGAGCACGCCCTTGCCGAACCGCTGGCGGCGCTGCTGGTGTCGCTCGCCCCCGGTTACGGCCATATCCTCGCCGCCGCCACTTCGACGGGCAAGAACGTGCTGCCGCGGGTCGCGGCGCTGCTCGACGTGGCGATGATCTCCGACATCACCGCGGTGGTCTCGGCCGACAGCTTCGAACGGCCGATCTATGCCGGCAACGCCATCGCCATCGTGCAGTCCGCCGACCCGGTGAAGATCCTCACCGTCCGCACCACCGCCTTCGAGGCGGCAGGCTCCGGCGGAAGCGCCCCGATCGAGCCCGTCGCCGCCGTGGCCGATCCCGGCCTGTCGGGCTTCGTCTCGGCCGAGCTGTCGAAGTCGGAGCGGCCGGAGCTGACCAGCGCGCGCATCGTCGTGTCGGGCGGGCGCGGCATGCAGTCGGGCGAGAATTTCCCGCTGCTGGAGGCGCTGGCCGACACGTTGGGCGCCGCGGTCGGTGCAAGCCGTGCCGCCGTCGACGCCGGCTTCGTGCCGAACGACTATCAGGTCGGGCAGACCGGCAAGATCGTGGCGCCGGACCTCTACATCGCCGTCGGCATCTCGGGCGCGATCCAGCATCTGGCCGGCATGAAGGACAGCAAGGTCATCGTCGCCATCAACAAGGACGAGGAGGCGCCGATCTTCCAGGTCGCCGATTACGGCCTCGTCGCCGACCTGTTCAAGGCCGTGCCGGAGCTGCGGCAGGCGCTGTAAGGCGCTCCCCGCTTCCGTCGTCCCCACCCGTCTATCCGAAAGGTCTCCGCCATGACCGCCGCCGCGATCCCCTACACCCCGCCGCTGAAAGAGATCCGCTTCGTCCTCGACCATCTCGCCGGCATGGCCGACGTGGCGGCGCTGCCGGGTTTCGAGGATGCCAGCCCCGACATGGTGGACAGCATCCTGGGCGAAGCGGCGAAGATCGCCCAGAACATCCTGGCGCCGCTGAACCGGATCGGCGACGTGCAGGGGGCGAAGCTCGACGCCGACGGCGTCGCCCGCACCGCGGAGGGCTGGGGGGCGGCGTGGCAGGCGCTGGTGGAGGGCGGCTGGAACGGGCTGCCCTTCGATCCGGCGCGCGGCGGCATGGGGTTGCCCAACCTGCTGAACACCGCGGTGCAGGAGATGTGGCATTCCGCCAACATGGCCTTCGCGCTCTGCCCGATGCTGACGCAAGGGGCGGTGAACGCGGTGCAGCTCTATGGCTCCGACGCGCTGAAGGACCGCTATCTGCCGAAGATGATCTCCGGCGAGTGGACCGGCACCATGAACATCACCGAGCCGCAGGCGGGTTCCGACCTTGCCGCCACCCGGTCGCGCGCGGTGCCCAACGGCGACCATTACCTCGTCAGCGGACAGAAGATCTTCATCACCTACGGCGACCATGACCTGACGGAGAACATCGTCCATCTGGTGCTGGCCCGCCTGCCCGACGCGCCCCCGGGCGTGAAGGGCATCAGCCTGTTCGTCGTGCCGAAGTATCTCGTCAACCCGGACGGCAGCCTGGGCTCCCGCAATCAGGTGAAGTGCGTGTCGCTGGAGCACAAGCTGGGCATCCACGGCAGCCCGACCGCCGTGCTGTCCTTCGGCGACGAGGGCGGGGCGACCGGCTTCCTGGTGGGCGAGCCGAACCGCGGCCTGGAATACATGTTCGCCATGATGAACCACGCCCGGCTGAACGTCGCCATGCAGGGGCTGTCGATTGCCGAGCGGGCCTACCAGCAGGCGCTGGCCTATGCCGGCGACCGGGTGCAGGGCAAGCCGCTGGGCTGGACCGAGGGCCGGTCGAAGGGCATCGTCAACCATCCCGACGTCCGCCGCCTGCTGATGGGCATGAAGAGCCGCATCGAGGCGATGCGCGGCATCCTCTACACCGCCGCCGCCGCGGTCGACGTGGCGCACCACCATGCCGACGAGGATGCCCGCGGCCGGGCCGCCCTGCTGGTCGACCTGCTGACCCCCATCGCCAAGGGCTGGTGCACCGAGACCGGCCAGCAGCTGGCATCCGACGGCGTGCAAATCCATGGCGGCATGGGCTTCATCGAGGAAACCGGCGCCGCCCAGCATCTGCGCGACGCCCGCATCACCACGATCTACGAGGGCACGACCGCCATCCAGGCCAACGACCTGATCAACCGCAAGATCCTGCGCGACGGCGGTTCGGCGGCGAACGATCTGCTCGACGAGATCGCGGCGCTCGGCGCCGAGCTGTCCGGCCACGCGGATCAGGCGCTGCGCGTCACCGGGGCGGAGCTGTCCGCCGCCGCGCAGGAGGCGAAGCAGGCGGTCGCCTGGGTGCTGGGTACGGCGAAGGAGGATGCGGCGTTGCCGGCCGCCGCGTCGGTGACGCTGCTGGAGCTGATGGGCGTGGTCGCCGGCGGCTGGCAGCTGGCCCGCGCCGCCAGGGTCGCGGCGGAACGGCTGGCGGAGGGCGACGCCGACACCGCCTTCCTGTCGGCCAAGCCGCTGACCGCCCGTTTCTACGCCACCCACGTCCTGCCGAAGGCGGCGTCGCTGCGGGCGACCGTCGTCAGCGGCTCCGCGAGCGTGATGGTGTTGAGCGAGGAGCAGCTGTTCGGCGCGGCGTGACGGGGCCGCGCCGCCGGGCCGGCGCCGGGGTCTTTGGCCCCGGATCGGGGGTGGCGGGCGGTTGGGGGATCTCCCGCCACTGCCCCGGCGCCAGCCCGTCCAGGGTCCAGTCGCCGATCGACCAGCGGATCAGCCGCAGGGTGGGGAAGCCGACCGCCGCGGTCATCCGGCGGACCTGCCGGTTGCGGCCCTCGCGCAGGGTCAGCGCGATCCAGCCGGTCGGGATGGCGGCGCGGTAGCGCACCGGCGGGTCGCGCGGCCACAGCGCGTCGGGCTCCGCCATCCGCCGCACCTCCGCCGGCAGGGTGGGGCCGTCCTTCAGCGTGACGCCGCGGCGCAGCGCCTCCAGCGCCTCGTCGGTCGGCACGCCTTCGACCTGCACCCAATAGGTCTTGGGCATCTTGTTGGCGGGCGAGGCGATGCGGGCGATCAGCGGGCCGTCGTCGCTGAGCGCCAGCAGCCCCTCGCTGTCGCGGTCGAGCCGCCCGGCGGCATAGACGCCCTTCACCGGCACCAGGTCCGCCAGGGTCGGGCGGCTCTGGTCGTCGGTGAATTGCGGCAGCACGCCATAGGGCTTGTTCAGCAGGATCAGGCGCGGCACGGCTTTGCTTCCTTGCGGAGTTCGGGAAAGGCGCTATCGTTCGCACCCCAACACAGACCTAGATAGCAGGGGTTCGGCCGTGACGCTTCTGTTCTGCTCCGCCAGCGACAGCGCCGAGGACTGGCGCCGGGAAATCGCCCGCCATCTTCCCGATCAGGAGATGCGTGTCTGGCCCGAGACCGGCGACGTCGCCGACATCGAGGTGGCGGTGGTGTGGAAGCCGCCGGCCGGCATGCTGGCGTCCCTGCCCAACCTGCGGCTGGTCGTGTCGCTGGGCGCCGGGGTGGAGCCGATCCTGGAGGATCCGACCCTGCCCGACGTGCCGCTGGTGCGCATGGTGGCGGACGGGCTGACGGTCGACATGGCCGGCTATGTGGTCTTCCAGATTCTGTACTGGCACCGGCTGATGGACGCCTATGCCGCCCTCCAGGCCGAGGCGCGCTGGGAGCAGCTGGACCATCGCCCCGCCTCCGGGGTGACGGTCGGCTTTCTGGGGATGGGCGAGCTGGGGGTGGCGTCGGCCCGCACGCTGCGGACCCTGGATTACCGCCTGGTGGGCTGGAGCCGCAGCCCCAAGAGCATCGAGGGGGTGGAGAGCTTCTCCGGTCCCGAGGGGCTGGCGGCGATGCTGCCGCAGTGCGATGTCCTGGTCTGCCTGCTGCCGCTGACCGACGAGACCCGCGGCATCCTGAATGCCGGGCTGTTCGCCGCATTGCCCAAGGGGGCGGTGGTGATCAACGCCGCGCGCGGCGGGCATCTGGTCGAATCGGACCTGCTCGACGCGCTGGAGAGCGGGCATCTGCACGGCGCCAGCCTGGACGTCTTCGCGACGGAGCCGCTGCCGGCCGACCATCCGCTCTGGCACCATCCGCGGGTCCGCGTCACCCCCCATGTCGCCGGGGTCACCCACCCGTCGCTCTGCGCCGGGCAGGTGGCCGACGCGGTGAAGGCTCTGCGCGAGGGCCGGCCGCTGCCCAATCCGGTGGACCGCAGCCGGGGCTATTGAGAGTCTTTTCATCGAGTATGAAGCCTGACAGATCAGGCTTCATACTCTTTGCCCTCAATCGGCGGTCATCCTCAATGACCGCCGGTGTTACAGCATCTGCACCGCGATCACCGCCAGCAGGGCCGCGATCACCCACAGGGCGGCGCGGTCGGAGCGGCGGCGGCGGTCCCAGCCGGTCAGCATCTGGCGGACGGTCTGCGGGTGCAGGCGCACGCCGCCCTCCGCCATGTCGCGGGTGACGCGTTCGGCCTCGCTGACCAGGGCGGGGATGCGGCGGATCGTCGACAGCAGCGCGCCGGCGTCGTCGATGAACTGCGCCTCCGGCCCGCGATTCTCGCGCATCCACTCCTCGATCAGCGGACGCGCCAGCTCCCACATGTTGATGTTGGGGTTCAGCAGCCGGCCGACGCCCTCGGCGGTCAGCATGCTCTTCTGCAGCAGCAGCAGCTGCGGCTGGGTCTCCATCTCGAACTGTTCGGTGACGGCGAACAGTTGGGCCAGCAGCCGGCCGACCGAGATGTCGGCCAGCGGCTTGTTCTGCAGCGGCTCGCCGATGGCGCGGCAGGCCTGGGTGAAGATCTCGATCGACTGGTGGCGCGGCACGTAGCCGGCCTCGAAATGCACGATGGCAACCCGGCGGTAGTCGCCGCTCAGGAAGCCGATCAGCATGTCGGCGAGATAATAGCGCGTCTCGCGGTCGAGCCGGCCCATGATGCCGAAATCGACCGCGGTGATGGTGCCCTGTTCGTTGATGAACAGGTTGCCGGGATGCAGGTCGGCGTGGAAGAAGCCGTCGCGGAAGACCTGGTTGAAGAAGCTGGCGGACGCCATCGCCAGGATCTCGTCGCGGTCGAAGCCGGCGGCGGAGATGCGGGCCGGCTCGTCCACCTTGAAGCCGCGGATGCGCTCCAGCGTCAGCACCCGGCCGCCGGTTCGCTCCCAATCGACCTTCGGCACGTTGAAGGTCGGATCCTCCTTGAAGTTGTCCGACAGCTCCGACGCCGCCGCCGCCTCCATCCGCAAATCCATCTCCAGCCGCGAGGTGCGGGCGAAGGTGTCGACCACCTCCAGCAGCCGCAGC
Source organism: Azospirillum thiophilum (assembly GCF_001305595.1). NCBI lineage: Bacteria > Pseudomonadati > Pseudomonadota > Alphaproteobacteria > Rhodospirillales > Azospirillaceae > Azospirillum > Azospirillum thiophilum. The sequence continues at coordinate 665,339 of NZ_CP012401.1, read as the reverse complement.
CGCTTCAGCCTGGGCAGCACCCATTGGGCGAGCGCCGCCAGCCGGTAGAACAGGTCGATGTCGCGCTCGAACGCCGCCTCGATGCCGGGGCGCAGCACCTTGACCGCCACCTCCTGCCCGTCGGCGGTGACGGCGAAATGCACCTGGGCGATGGAGGCGGCGGCGACCGGCTTGTCGTCGAAGCTCTGGAACAGGGCGTGGACCGGCTGGCCGAACTCCGCCTCGATGATGGCGCGGGCCTGATGGGCGGGGAAGGGCGGCAGCTTGTCCTGCAGCTCCGCCAGATCGACGGCCATCCGCTCACCGACCAGATCGGAGCGGGTGGAGAGAAGCTGTCCCAGCTTGATGTAGGTGGGCCCGAGTTCGGCCAGCGCGCGGGCCAGCCGCTCGCCCTCGCGGCCGGGGACGTCCTTGCGGGCGACGCGGTGCCACAGCCAGAGCAGGCCGGGGGCGGTGCCGAGCAGGCTGACGGGCAGGGCGTCGTGGCGGGCGACCGTCCGGCCGATCACGGCCATCCGGACCAGATTGCGCAGGATGCGGAACACGGGGTCTTAAATCCGCCAGCCGGAATGGATGGCGGCGATCCCGCCCGACAGGTTGCGCACCCGCACCGCACCGAAGCCGGCGGCCTCGATCCGTCTGGCCAGATCGGCCTGGGGCGGGAAACGGCGGATGCTTTCGGCCAGATAGCGGTAGCTCGCCTCGTCCTTCGCCACCATGCGCCCCATGAAGGGCAGCACCTGGAAGGAATAGACGTCGTAGAGCTCGCGCAGCACCGGCAGGACGACGTGGCTGAACTCCAGGCAATAGAACTTGCCGCCCGGCTTCAGGACGCGGTGGGCCTCCCTGATCGCCTCGTCGATGCGGGTGACGTTGCGCAGGCCGAAGGCGATGGTGTAGGCGTCGACCGAGCGCGGGGCGATGGGCAGCCGCTCGGCATCGCCGACCGTCCATTGCACGCCGGAGAGGATGTTGCGGTCGACGGCGCGGTCGCGCCCGACGCGGACCATCGCCTCGGTGATGTCGCAGACCACCGCAGCCCCGCCGCCCTTCTTGAGGAAGCGGAAGGCAATGTCGCCGGTGCCGCCGGCCACGTCCAGCAGGGTCATGTCCGGCCTGGGCGCCACCATCTCCATCAGCGCGTCCTTCCACAGCCGATGGATGCCGCCCGACATCAGGTCGTTCATCAGGTCGTAGTTGGTCGCCACGCTGTCGAAGACGGCGCGGACCAGCCCGGACTTGGCGGACGGATCGACGGGGGTGAAGCCGAACCAGTTGCCTTCGGCACCGGACGCGGGCTTTTGCGGGTCGGGGATGCGGTCGCTCATGGTCGGGAACATAGCGCGGGCAGGGGCCATGCGCCAGCGGGGGCATGGGGGTAGCCGGCCGGACGGGCGGCCCTGCGGCGTTTCGCATCCGTGTCCCGAACCTTGGCCGCTCCCTGAGGAATTCCTTGCTTCGTTTGCAAGTCGCGCGTATAAGCGCAGCCTTCCACGGGCGGCGAGGCTGGGCCGTATGGCTCAGGGCATGCCCAACCGTCCGATGGAATTCCGCCTCATTTCCACCCAGGAAACGAAAATGCCCAAGCTGAAGACGAAGAGCGGCGCCAAGAAGCGCTTCAAGGTGACCGCCACGGGTAAGGTCCGCGCTCAGGCCGCCTACAAGCGCCACTGCCTGGAACAGAAGTCCCCGAACATGAAGCGCAACGCGCGCGGCATGATGACCCTGTGCGACTCCAACGCCCGCACGGTGCTGAAGAACTGGCTGCGCAACGCCTGATCTCGGCACACTGACAAATTCGGAAGGACTGAACCATGGCTCGTGTTAAGCGCGGCGTCACGACGCACGCCCGTCACCGCAAGATCCTGAAGCTCGCCAAGGGCTACCGGGGTCGCAATTCCAAGAATTTCCGCATTGCGATCGAGAAGGTCGAGAAGGCGCTTCGTTACGCCTACCGCGACCGCCGCAATAAGAAGCGCGATTTCCGCGGCCTGTGGATCCAGCGCATCAACGCCGGCGTCCGTCAGTACGGCCTGACCTACTCGCGCTTCATCAACGGCATCAAGATGGCCGGCATCGAGATCGACCGCAAGGTCCTGTCCGATCTGGCCGCGCGCGAGCCGGAGGCCTTCAAGACCCTGGTGGACAAGGCCCAGGCCGCGCTCGCCTCCAAGGCCGCCGCGTAACGACCTGCGCTTCCCCATCCAGGGAAGGCTTGCCGTCACGGCGTCAGTTGTAAGAGAAGGGAGCCGGGCCGCTGGGCCGGCTCCCTTTTTCTGTTTGCACCGATTTTCCCCCACGCTTGCCGGGAACCGCCATGCTCGACGCGCTGAAAGACGAACTTCTGTCGCAGGTCAACGCCGCCGCCGACCTCTCGGCGCTGGACGAGGTGCGGGTCTCCGCGCTCGGCAAGAAGGGGCGCATCACCGGCTTCATGAAGGAGCTGGGCAATCTCACGCCCGAGGAGCGCAAGGAGCGCGGCCAGGCGCTGAACGCGCTGAAGGACGAGATCGCCGCCGCCATCGACGCGCGCAAGGCCGACCTCGCCGCCGCCCACCTGAAGGCGCGGCTGGAGGCCGAGCGGGTCGACGTCACCCTGCCGGTCCGCACCGAGACCGAGGGGCGCATCCATCCCATCAGCCAGACGATGGACGAGATGGTCGCCATCTTCGCCGAGATGGGATTCTCGGTCGCCGAAGGGCCGGACATCGAGGATGATTTCCACAACTTCACCGCCCTGAACTTCCCGCCCGGCCACCCGGCGCGCGACATGCACGACACCTTCTATCTGCCCGACTCGGATGAGAAGAAGATGCTGCTGCGCACCCACACCAGCCCGGTGCAGGTCCGCACCATGCTGAACAGCAAGCCGCCGATCCGCATCATCGCGCCGGGGCGGACCTACCGCTCCGACTACGACATGACCCACACCCCGATGTTCCACCAGATCGAGGGGCTGGTCATCGACGAGGCGACCAACATGGGGCACCTGAAGGGCTGCCTCGTGGAGTTCTGCCGCGCCTTCTTCGATGTGGACGACCTGCCGCTGCGCTTCCGCCCCAGCTTCTTCCCCTTCACCGAACCGTCGGCGGAGGTCGATATCGGCTGCTCGCGCAAGGGCGGCGAGCTGAAGCTGGGCAACTATGGCGACTGGCTGGAGATCCTCGGCTGCGGCATGGTCCATCCCAACGTGCTGGAAGCCTGCGGCATCGACAGCACCCGCTACCAGGGCTTCGCCTTCGGCATGGGGGTGGAGCGCGTCGCCATGCTGAAATACGGCATCCCCGACCTGCGCACCTTCTTCGACGCCGATTTGCGCTGGCTGAAGCATTACGGCTTCTCGGCCCTCGACATTCCCAACATCGCCCACGGCCTGACGCGCTGAGAGCAGAGTGAGACATTGCAGAGCCTGGGGGGCGTTATGAGTGATGAGAGCAAAAGGTCGCAGGCAGATATTGAGGCTGAATTAAGAAAAGAGCTTTGGGAGGCGAAAAGATTTTTTCTCGAAGATTATGCAAAATCGATGAGAGAGAAGGAATCGTCCAGAAGTTTATTCTGGCAGAATTCTTTCAAGACAACATTTATTATGAATGGAGCGGGAGTTGTTTCTCTTCTGACGTTTTCTGCGTCGCTTATCAAAGATCACTCGGTAACTGTTTCGGTGGTTTCTCACTCGCTGGCCTTGGCAATGCAGCTTTTTTGTTGGGGTTGCCTCATAGTGGCTCTGGCTACCTTTTTCGCATGGATTTCTCACCAGACATCGACGGATCGATATAAAAATTTAATGGAAAAGGCGCTCAAGGCAAAAGATTTTTCTGAAATCGAGAAAATACATACAGAATATTGCAAGGGGCTGGATGATGGGGTTAGCAACAGGTCTGGTCTTGTCATGATAATGACTTTAGTGTTTCAGTTCGTTCCGATTTTACTATTTGGATTTGGAGCGTACTTCGCGACAGACATGTTCGTGCTTCTTGGGAGCGTCAAGTAATGTGCGCATCGGGAGATCAATGATGAAGTTCACGCTGTCCTGGCTGAAGGACCATCTGGAAACCGACGCCTCGCTCGACCAGATCACGGAAAAGCTGACCGCTCTCGGGCTGGAGGTGGAAGGCGTCCTCGACCGCTCGAAGGAGCTGGCGCCCTTCCGCGTCGCCCATGTCGTGTCGGCAGAAAAGCACCCGGACGCCGACAAGCTGCGCGTGCTGATGGTCGATACCGGCGCCGGCACCCTGCAGGTGGTCTGCGGCGCCCCGAATGCGCGCGCCGGCATGAAGGGTGTCTTCGCGCCGGAAGGGACCTATGTCCCGGGATCCGACATCACGCTGAAGAAGGGCGTCATCCGTGGTGTCGAGTCGAACGGCATGATGTGCTCCAAGCGCGAGCTGAAGCTGTCGGACGAGCATGAAGGCATCATCGAGCTGCCGGACGACGCTCCCGTGGGCGCCGGCTTCGCCGACTATGCCGGGCTGAACGATCCGGTCATCGACATCAACCTCACGCCCGACCGCGCCGACTGCGCCGGGGTGCGCGGCATCGCCCGCGACCTTGCCGCGGCCGGCATGGGGACGCTGAAGCCGTTGGTCGAGGGGCATCTGAACGCCGCGCCGGTGGAGGGCCGCTTCGCCAGCCCGATCGGCGTGACGATCGAGGCTCCGGAGGCCTGCCCGCTGTTCGTCGGCCGCTATGTTCGCGGCGTGAAGAACGGCCCGTCGCCGAAGTGGCTGCAGGACAAGCTGGTGTCGATCGGCCTGCGCCCGATCTCGGCGCTGGTCGACATCACCAACTACCTGACCTTCGACGCCGCCCGTCCGCTGCACGTCTTCGATGCCGACACGGTGACGGGCAACATCACCGTCCGCATGGGCCGCGAGGGCGAGACGCTGGCGGCGCTGAACGGCAAGGAATACGCGCTGGACGGCGCGATGACCGTGGTGGCCGACGACGCCCGGGCGGAGGCGCTGGCCGGCATCGTCGGCGGCGAGCCGACCGGTTGCACCGAGGCGACCGTCAACGTCTTCGTCGAGGCCGCGCTGTTCGACCCGGTGCGCACCGCCCAGACCGGCCGCCGGCTGGGCATCGACTCCGATGCCCGCTATCGCTTCGAGCGCGGCGTCGATCCGGCCGCGGTCTTCACCGGCATGGAGCGCGCCACCCGCCTGATCCTCGATCTCTGCGGCGGCGAGCCGTCGGAGCTGGTGGTCGCCGGGGCCGAGCCAAACTGGAAGCGCAGCCTGAGCCTGCGTCCGGGCCGGGTCGCGGCGCTGGGCGGCGTCGAGCTGCCGCGCGACCGTCAGGTGCGGATCCTGATGGACCTCGGCTTCACGGTGGAGCGCGAGGACGAGGAGGGCCGGCTGGTCGTCGGCGTTCCGTCCTGGCGGGCCGACGTCCATGGCGAGGCCGATCTGGTCGAGGAGGTGCTGCGCGTCCACGGCTTCGATGCCATTCCGGCGACGCCGCTGCCGCGCGAGACGGTGCTGACCCGTCCGGCCCTGACGCTGAAGCAGCGCCGCGTGGCGCTGGCCAAGCGCACGCTGGCCGGCCGCGGCCTGTCGGAAGCCGTCACCTGGTCCTTCCTGGCCGGCCCGGTCGCCGCGCTGTTCGGCGGAATCGTGCCCGGCCTGCAACTGGTCAACCCGATCAGCAGCGACCTGGACGTCATGCGCCCGTCCATCCTGCCGAACCTGATCCAGGCCGCCGGCCGCAATGCCGACCGCGGCCATGCCGATGTCCGCCTGTTCGAGGTCGGGGCTGCCTTCCGCACTCCGGCGCCCGACGGGCAGGATACGGTCGCCGCCGGCATCCGCGCCGGTGCTGCGGTGCCGCGCCATTGGGCGGAGAAGGCGCGCGCCGTCGACGTGTTCGACGCCAAGGCCGATGCCCTCGCGGTGCTGGATTCGGCCGGCGCCCCGACCGCCAACCTCCAGGTCACCGCCGACGCGCCGGGCTGGTACCATCCCGGCCGGTCCGGGGTGCTGCGGCTCGGCCCGACGGTGATTGCGCGCTTCGGCGAAATCCACCCGTCGGTGCTGGAGGCGCTGGGCGTCAAGGGCCCCGTCGTCGGGTTCGAGGTGATGCTGGACGCCGTGCCGCTGCCCAAGAAGAAGGGTGGCACCGCCAAGCCGATGGTCCAGCTCTCCCCCTTCCAGCCGGTGGAGCGCGATTTCGCCTTCGTCGTCGACCGCAAGGTGGAGGCCGACCGGATTCTCCGGGCGGCGAAGGGGGCCGACAAGGCACTGATCAAGGATGTCGCGGTTTTCGACATCTATGAAGGGCCGGGCGTCGGCGAGGGGCGCAAGTCGATCGCCGTGTCCGTCACCTACCAGCCGACGACAGCAACCTTGACCGAAGAGGCGATCGAGGCCACCGGGCAAAAAATCGTCGCATCGGTGATCAAGGCGACCGGTGGAACTCTTCGTTCGTAAGCAATTCCTCTCAAGGTTGAGAAAAACACCGTTTCCTGGAACGAAAGGCCCTTGCCACCGCAAGGGCCTTTTGTTTGTGGCTTGAGTTTGGAAAAGCTGTTTTGCCCCGGCGATGGAAATTTGCAATCATATGATGAATCGCTGATTGAAGAGACTGGAGTGCATCCGGTAAGGGAAGACCCTGGTACTCTTCGGTGCTGTTCAATGTTCGGCGGCTTTGTGACATTCAGTGGAAAGATTGCGTATCAGCTTCATCTATTTTCGGTAAGCCCATGATATGGTTGATATCACCGTTATCGCACAGGCTAGGCTTGCATTGCCTTGGCGTGCTTGGTGGCAATCAGGATGTCGAGGACGGAGTGGGGCAAATCAATGGCTGAACCAACAAACGATCAAGCAACCGAATCTGTAACATATAAGCCACTTATCATTGTGGTGGACGACGACCGTTCGATCGTGGAAGGGTTGGAAATCCTTCTGGATGGCTGGGGGTACGAGGTGATGACCGCGCTGAGCGCCGCCGCTTTGGAACAGCAGTTGGGCGGCCTGACCCGGGCACCGAACCTGATCATCGCCGATCATTATCTGCCGGGCGGCCGGACCGGCCGCGACGTGGTGGAACTGGTGCGCACGGCGACCGGGCAGGCGGTCCCGGCCATCATCCTGACCGGCGACAGCACTCCGGAACGGCGGGACGAGGCCGAACTGCTGGGCTGCCAGCTGCTGTTGAAGCCGGTCCAGGTCGGCCCGCTGCGCGATGCGGTCGAAGCCCTGAGCAGCCGTTGACCGCAGCCGCTCACCGCAGCCGCTGACGGCGATTTCTGATCGGGCTTTCCGATCCCCCGTCCCCGCGTCAGGCTGCGCTCAACCCAGAGTCCGGGCCGACCGCGCCGATCTCCGGCGCCACCGCCAGGAAGGCGTCTGCCACCGCCGGGTCGAAGCGCAAGCCGGCCAGCCGCCGGATTTCCGCCACCGCCTCCTCATGCCGCATCGCCGCCCGATAGGGGCGGTCACGCGTCATGGCGTCGTAGGCGTCCGCGACCGCGACGATGCGGGCGCACAGCGGGATCGCCGCGCCGGTGCGGCCGTCGGGATAGCCGGTTCCGTCCCAATTCTCATGATGCCAGCGTGCCACGGCGGCCCCCAGATGCAGGTGGGTCGGACCGTCGGTCAGATGGCTTGCCTGATCCAGCAGGGCTGCGCCGGCGACCGTGTGGGCCTGCATGGCGCGGCGCTCCGCCGGATCGAGCGGGCCGGGTTTGGCCAGGATGTCCGGGTTGATCACAGCGTTGCCGATATCGTGCAGGATGGCGGCCAGCCCGATGATCTCCAGCGTGGACTCGTCGAGCGACTCGGGGAACCGCCCATCGGCGTGCAACCGGCGCGCGATGCGTTCCGTCAGGGCGGCGATGCGCAGCGACCGGCTGAACCGGCCGCCGGCGGGATCGCCCGCTGCCGCCCCGCTGTCCGCCGCATCCGCCTGCCCATCCGCCAGGACGTCCGCCGTCAGGGCGCCACGGCCGCGTTCGGCCAGATCGGCCAGAGCCGCCAGTGTGCCCTGCTGTGCCCGGTAGAGCTGCTCGTAATGATGCAGGTTTTCGAAGCCGACGGAGATCTTGCCGCAGAACACCTCGATCAGCCGGCGGTCCAGGTCGGACAGAGGCCGGCCGGAGCGCAGATAGACCACCGTCTCGCGGTCGTTCGGCGTGCGGATATAGAGCGTGCAGTGGTCGCCGGCATAATGATGCGCCCGCTTTTCCAGGCAGGCGCCCACCGCGTCCAGCACCGCCGGGTCGACATGGCCGGCCGCGGGTTCGTTGATCAGCGCCTCGAACCGGCCGGACCCGGCCAGCACATACAGCCCGTCACAGCTGACGGCCGTGCCGGTCCGGGGATGCGGGCCGCGCTGCACGCACAGGATCGCATCCGGCCCGACCCCCAGCAGCCCCGACAGTTGGGTCAGGACGCCGGCGGCGAACAGCTTCATCGACCGGGTGCGGAACAGCGACGACGACGCCTCGATGATCTTTTCCAGCCCGCGCCGGTTGGCGTCGATCGTCACGATGTCCTCGTAGGACCGCAACGCCGCGACGGTGGTGGTGAAGAGCTGCTGCGCGGTCAGCTGGGTCTTCGCCTTGTAGTCGTTGATGTCGTAATCGAGGATCACCGCCCGTTCCGGCGCCTGTCCCGGCTGGCCGGTGCGCAGGATGATCCGGACATTGCGGTTCTGCAGCTCTTCCCGGATATGGTGGACCAGCCGCAGGCCGGCATCCTCGGTCTCCATCACCACGTCCAGCAGGATCAGCGCGATGTCGCTCTCCCGCGCCAGAATCCGCCTCGCCTCCGCGGCGGAATGGGCGGACAGGAAGCGCGCCTTGCGCCCCTTGTAGGTGAAGTCGGACAGGACGAGCTTGGTGATGGAGTGCACCTCCGGCTCGTCGTCGACGATCAGCATGGTCCAGCGGTTGCCGGGCGGCCCGTGCCCGCCTCCGCCACAGCCGCCGGCTTCGCCGTCCACGGGATCGGTGCCCGCCGGATCGCTATCGTCCAGGAAAACGAGATTTTCGTCCCCGTCACCCTCCTCGGGCGAAGGGGGGTCGGTTTGCGGCTCGGTCGGGTTGGCGTTTGTCATGGCACTTTGATCATGAAGGGATCATGAGGATGGGCGCAGCCGGCCCGCATGGTGGGAACCATCAAAACGTATCCAACTCGATCACCGTACAATCGAGTCCGCGTTGCGCCAACGTGCCGCAGGCGGTGTCGACCTGCAAGCGCGTGAACGGTGCCACCCCGACCCCGTAGAGCAGCCGGGCCTTCTGGAACACCGGCCAGACCATCGGCGGCAGGTCGCGATAGGCGCTGCCCGGTCCGGCGGTGAACTCCCTCCAGGCGCGCAGCCCCTCGGCATAGCTGACATAGTCGCCCAGCTTGATGCCGTACAGCATGCCCGGCTCGACCGGCGGCATGCCCGGCAGCGGATAGGGTGCCACCACCCCGACCAGCCCCTGGACCGGGGCCAGCGCGCGGGTGCCGGCGGGCAGCGCCAGCGTCGCCTCGCCGTTCGCGGCGCCGATCAGCGCGACCACGTCGCCCTTGCGCAGGGTGAAGCCGCGCCGCTTGCGGTTCGCCAGGATCTCGGTCGCGGCGATGGGAGCGGCGGCGACGACATAGCCCTCCGCCGGAGTCTGGGCCGCCTTGTCCCAGGCCGCGCGCGGGACGACGGCGGCGCTGCGGTGGGGCGGGAGAGCGTCGGCCGGCTGGGAGCCGGCGGACTTGGGCGGCCGCGGCCCTTCTCCGCCGATCGCCGGCCGGCCGGTGACCATCAGCGCCGGGTCCAGCGAATCGGCCGGGACATAGCCGATGGGCTGGCCGCCGATGGCGACCTCCGTCCAATAGGTGCCGCGCGGGGTGCCGAGCGCGTTGAGCGCCTTGCCCTGCTTCATCGTCATGACGATGCGCGCATCCTCGCTTGGGCCGATCCGCACCTCGATGTCGCGGTTCAGCACGACTTCGCCGGTCAGCGGGGCGCCGATGGCGACCGGACTCTGCGCCCGTGCCGGTGGGGCGGCGGTCACGGCTCCGGCAAGGGCGGCACCGGCAAGGGCAAGGATCACCGGCAGGGAGCGGAGGGCGGTTGTCCGGATTCCACTCATGCGGCGGTCTCCTCCACGGGCTCCGCCGGCTTCCGGCCCAGCAGCTGGCGGCCGACCAGATCATGGATGGCGTCGGCCAGCAGCCGCACCGGCTTGGGCGCCACGCCGCGAGCCCGGTGCAGGGCGATGTCGATGTCCGGCAGGTCGGGAAAGCCCTCCGCCGCGCCGATCCGGCGCAGGCTGGGCGGCACGGTGCAGCACTCCATCGCCGTCACCCCCAGCCCGCCCATCACCGCGCCATGGACGGCGACGACGCTCTTGCTGGTGAAGGCGACGCGCCAGTCACGGCCGATCCCGTCCAGCGCGGCGACCGCGAGGTCGCGCACGACGCAGCCCTTGGGGAACAGCGCCAGCGGCAGCGGATCAAGGCTGTCGACCGGTCGGTATCCCGCCTGCGGCACCGGGTCGAGCGGCGGGGCGACCCAGGCCACCGGCTCCTGCCGCACCAGCTCGCCGCCGCTGTCGCCGGCCTTGCGGGTGACCAGCGCCAGGTCGTAGCGGCCCTTGTCGATCTCGGCCACCAGATCGGGGCTGTTGTCGCACACCACCTCCACCATCACCTCGGGGTAGGCGGCGTTGAAGCGGGCCAGCACCTCGGGCAGCAGCATGGTGGCGTAGTCGTCGGGCGTGCCGATGCGAACGCTCGCCACCGTCGGGCTGCGGTGCATCAGCGCCATCACCTCGTCGTTCAGCGTCAGCATGCGGCGGGCATAGGCCAGCAGCACCTCGCCGTCGCGGGTCATGCGGACGCCGTGGGTGTCGCGTTCGAACACGCGCTTGCCGACGATGCCTTCCAGCCGGCGGACCTGCTGGCTGACCGCCGCCTGGGTGCGGCCGAGCCGTTCGCCGGCGCGGGTGAAGCTGGCGCTGTCGGCCACGGCGACGAAGGCGCGCAGCAGGTCGGTGTCGAGATTGGCGGGCATGGATGGTGAACCGGAAGTTGCCGCCCATTCAAACAGAGCGCCGGCCGCTCCGCAATGGCGCGGTCATCACGGATCGTGATGACGGCATAATGCCTATTCGTTTCCAAGGGAATGACGGGCGCCCCATTGTCGGCCTCCAATCCTCTGAGGAGTGTCCGATCATGTCGCTGTTCGCCGCCTGGACCAGCGTGACCCTCGGCGCCGCCCGGATCGAGCCGGCCGCCCTGCCGACGCCGGCGGTGCCGGAGCCGCGGCGCTTCCGCCTCGCCCACAATCCGCTTGCCGGTCCCGCCGGGCATCCCCGGTTCCGGCCGGTGGCGGAGCCGGCATCGGTTTCCGTCCGGACTCCGCTGCCGGCGGCGGGCCGGCTGTGCCTTGAGAAGTAGGTGGCCGGCAGCCTATCCTGCGGCCGGAACCAAAAAGGAGGGGCGGGCGATGGCGCGGGTCTATGTGCTGTACACCGGGGGCACCATCGGGTGCGTCGCCAACGAGGACGGGGCGCTGGCTCCGGTGCCGGGCGCGGCGTTCGAGGCGCTGGTCCTGACGATGCCCGGCCTGTCCGGCCATGGGGTGCGGGGCTATGACGGGCTGAGCTGGACGATGGGCTGGTTCGACCGCACGCTCGACAGCTCCAACATGACGCCGGCGGACTGGCTGGCCATCGCCCGCCGGCTGCTGTCGGTCTATGACGAGTATGACGGCTTCGTCGTGCTGCACGGCACCGACAGCATGGCCTACAGCGCGTCGGCCCTGTCCTTCCTGCTGCCCGGCCTGTCGAAGCCGGTGGTGTTCGGCGGCTCGCAGGTGCCGCTGTCCTTCACGCTGAGCGACGCCCCGGCCAATCTGGTCGGCGCCATCGTCGCGGCGGGTACCCTGCCGGTGCCGGAGGTCTGCGTCTATTTCGACACCAGGCTGCTGCGCGGCAACCGCTCGTCCAAGGTCGACGCCAACCGCTTCGCCGGCTTCGATTCGCCGAACTTCCCGCCGCTCGCCACCATCGGCAGCGTGGTCGCCCGTAACGAGCTCTATTGGCTGCCGATGCCGGGCGAGGAGGTCTCGCTGGCCGGGGCGGAGAACCGGACCCGGCGGCTGGCGGCGCTGGAGGCCCAGGCGGCGGCGCTGGCCGGATTCTCCGTGGTCATGCTGTGGCTCTATCCCGGCATCCGCGCCAGCACGGTCTCGGCGATGCTGACCGGCACCGACCCGGCGGCGAAGGGGGCGGTGCTGCTGGCCTTCGGCGAGGGCAACGGCCCGACCGACCCGGAGTTCCTCGACGCCCTGTCGGCCGCGGTGAAGGCCGGGGTCGTGCTGATGGACAACACCCAGGTCCAGCGCGGCGCGGTGCTGCCCGGCGCCTATGCCACCGGGCTGGGCGCGGTCGGCGCCATCGGCGCCTATGACATGACGCCCGAGGCCAGCTACGCCAAGCTGGTCTGCCTGCTGGCCGCCGGCCTGGACGCCGACGCCGTCAAGGCGGAGATGCCGAAGCCGCTGGTCGGCGAACTGACGGTGATCGAGGGGTGACGTCTGTCGGGCGGCGGGAGGCTGGGTCGGCCTCCCCCGTCCGGTGTCCTTACTGGCCCATGGGGGGCTGGGTCGGCGTCATCATGCGGTCCGGCGTGCCGTTCATCGGGGTGCCCATCGGGGCGCTCATCGAGCCGCCCATGGAGCCGCTGCCCATGCCGTTGCCCATCTGCTGGCCGCCCATGGCGCCGCCCGTCGAGCTGCCGTAGCCGGTGGTGGCCTGGCTGCTGTACTGGGCGAGTTGCTGCAACTCGTTCCGGTCATGCATGATGACGACCTGTCTGCCGCGCCGTTCGAAGGACGCCGGGGTCAGCATCATCGTCTGGCCCGTCCCCGCCAGCTTCAGCTCGACCATCGTCTGGCCGTCGGCGCCGGTGGTCACATTCTGGATGGTGCCCGCGACCGGCCCGCCATGGCGGTGGACCACCCGCTTGCCGATCATGTCGCGGCTGGCCTGGACGTCGCGGGCACCGCTGTCCATCGTACTGTTGGCGGCGTTGGCCCTGCCGGAACTGGTTTGGGCATGGCCCGGCGCGGCGGCGGCCAGCAACAGCAGGGCCGGAACCGCGGCGGCGAGAAACTTGCGCATGTCATCCTCCCGGAGTGAATCACAGATGAGGGGCGCCCGGCGCCGTCGCGCGCCCACGCCCCTGCTTGATGACACGCCAGACGCCGGTTTGTTTCGTGTCCGCCTGCGATTTTCCAGCGCAGAGGCCGAATTAAGGCAAAGTTACAACCTGAACATCATTGTTCATTTGGAGTCCAAACGAAAACGCATGGATACTGTCGTCCCGTATCGGAAACCGATGGATTGACTCCATGGCCTCTCTTTCTCCGGCATACCGTTCTGGCGATATCATCATCAGCGACGGGACCATTTCCCATTGCGCCCTGGTGATCGGAGAGAAGGTCGTCTATCTGCGGAACAAGGTGCGGACCGACTGGGCCACCCTTCACGCCACCGGGTTCGGCAGCGACCAGCCGCGCAACGGCATCAAGAAGGGCGAACTGACCAATATGGGCCGGGGACGCCTGTTCAGGTCGCGCGTCATGACCGATCAGCAGGCCGAGGCGGTGCAGGCAACCGCGCTGCGCTTGCAGATGGCCTCGTCCTCCTACGGCACGTCCAGGGCGGTCTTCGCCTGGGCCGGCTCGACCAGTTTCGGCGAGGGAGCGTTCGGACGGCTGCAGAAATACAAGGAACGCCTGTCCCATACCGAACATCAGGGCGTGGTGAAGAACGTCTTCTGTTCGGAGTTCGTGATCCTGTGCTACCAGCTGAGCTTCCTGGACGACGCGCAGAAGACCAAGCAGACCAATCCGCTGTTCATCACCCTCGACGCCAAGCACAGCTATCCCAAGCACCTGCGCGAGTATCTGCGGAAGAACCCGACCCATTGGGAGGAAGGCGACTTTCCGCCCTGACCGGCGGACGGCATTTCCGGCAAGAAAAAAGGCGGGCCGAAGCCCGCCTTTTTCACGATCTTTATTCGTCGCCCATCTTGAGCGCAGCGATGAAGGCGCTCTGCGGGATTTCGACCTGACCGAACTGGCGCATGCGCTTCTTGCCTTCCTTCTGCTTGTCCAGCAGCTTGCGCTTGCGGCTGATGTCGCCGCCGTAGCATTTGGCGGTCACGTCCTTGCGCATGGCGCTGATGCTCTCGCGGGCGATGACCTTGCCGCCGATGGCGGCCTGCACGGCGATCTTGAACAGCTGGCGCGGGATCAGCTCCTTCAGCCGTTCGCACAGCTGACGGCCGCGGCGTTCGGACTGGCTGCGGTGGACGATCATCGACAGGGCGTCGACCGGCTCGGCATTCACCAGGATCGACAGCTTGACGAGGTCGCCTTCCTCATAGCTGTCCATCTGGTAGTCGAAGCTGGCATAGCCGCGGCTGATCGACTTCAGCCGGTCGTAGAAGTCGAACACCACCTCGTTCAGCGGCAGGCGGTAGACCAGCATGGCGCGGGCGCCGGCATAGGTCAGCTCGATCTGCTGGCCGCGCCGCTCGGTGCAGAGCTGGAGGACGCCGCCGAGATACTCGTCGGGCAGCATGATCGTCGCCTTGATCCACGGCTCGTCGATGTGGTCGATCCGCATCACATCGGGCATGTCGGCCGGGTTGTGCAGATCCCGCACCGTGCCGTCGGTCATCGTCAGCTTGTAGACCACCGAGGGGGCAGTGGTGATCAGGTCGAGGTTGAACTCGCGCTCCAGCCGCTCCTGGATGATCTCCAGATGCAGGAGGCCGAGGAAGCCGCAGCGGAAGCCGAAGCCCAGCGCCGCCGACGTCTCCGCCTCGTAATGGAAGCTGGCGTCGTTCAGCTTGAGCTTGCCCAGGCTGTCGCGCAGCCGCTCGAAATCGGCGGCGTCGACCGGGAACAGGCCGCACCACACCACGGGAATCGACGGCTTGAAGCCCTCCAGCGCCTGGGCCGCCGGCTTGCGCTCGTCGGTGATGGTGTCGCCGACCTTGGTCTGGGTGATGTCCTTGATCGCGGCGGTGATGAAGCCCATCTCGCCCGGCCGCAGTTCGCCGGTCAGCAGCGCCTTGGGCGTGAACACGCCGACGCGGTCGACGTCATGGGCCGAGCCGGCGGCCATGAAGCGGACCTTCTGGTTCACCTTCAGCACGCCGTCGACGACGCGCACCAGGATGACGACGCCGAGATAGGGATCGTACCAGCTGTCGACCAGCAGCGCCTTCAGCGGCGCGTCGGCATCGCCCTTGGGCGGCGGCAGCCGCTTGACCACCGCCTCCAGCACCGCGCCGATGTTGAGGCCGGACTTGGCCGAGATCTCGACCGCGTCGGAGGCGTCGAGCCCGATCACGTCCTCGATCTGCTGCTTGATCCGCTCGGGTTCGGCGGCGGGCAGGTCGATCTTGTTGAGGACCGGGATGATCTCGTGGTTGTTGTCGATCGCCTGATAGACGTTGGCGAGCGTCTGCGCCTCGACCCCCTGGGAGGCGTCGACCACCAGGATCGAGCCCTCGCAGGCGGCCAAGCTGCGGCTGACCTCATAGGCGAAGTCGACGTGGCCGGGGGTGTCCATCAGGTTCAGCGTGTACTGCTTGCCGTCCTCGGCCTTGTAGAGCAGGCGGACGGTCTGGGCCTTGATGGTGATGCCGCGCTCACGCTCGATGTCCATGCTGTCGAGCACCTGCTCGCGCATCTCGCGCGCGTCGAGGCCGCCGCACTGCTGGATCAACCGGTCGGCAAGGGTCGACTTGCCATGGTCGATGTGGGCGATGATCGAGAAATTGCGGATGTGCGAAAGGTCAGTCATCGGGGCCCGGACAAACGAGAGTTTGCCGGGAACATAGGGCCGGCGCGGGTTGGGCGCAATGACGGTGTGCTTGGCGCTGCGGCGGGGAGTGGACCGTTTGGAACGGTATGGAACATTTTCCGGCGGCTGTTCACTGGTCCATCGACTGCGGCCGGTCTTGCCGGCGGGCGGCGGATGGAACGTTTGAAACAGTGTGGAACGGTTTTCGCGGCGTGTTCCATGTTCCATCCTGGGGTGCGGGGGCTTCGGGGGCACCCGCCCGGAATGATAGGGCGGATGCGGCACGATGCCCATCTTGATCTCTAAATGGTGGAAATGGGACAGTGGGGAGCACGAAAAGAGACGGCAGGGCCGGTAATGCGCGTTCGTTTCCTCCATGACGGTGATGGCCTTCTCCAGGAAGAGGCGAGCGGAGGCTGCACTGCGCCACGCTGGCTGATCGCAGGCGGGGGCGCGCTGCTGATACCGGGGCGGGATTGGATCGCCTCCCACGGCTGAGGCTGGCGGGCGGCGACAGGCGACAGTGCGGATATAAGGAGCGCATCATGGTTGCGGTTGAGCGGGCCAGCCTTGCGCGGGCGTTAAGCAAGGTGGCGGTCGATCTGGCCGACCTGAATTTCGGCAGCGCGATCAAGGGGGTGATCGATGCCACCGGCGCTTTCAAGCCCGATCCCCAGACCCCACCCACGGCGGAGGAGGGGGCGAAGCTGCTGCTTCAGCGCGCCGCCTATGCCGCCGCCATCCGCACCATCCAGGCGGAGGCGCGCAACGCCCTGGCCCTGGCGGCGGAGGCCGACCTGCGGGAAATCGAGGCGGCCATCCTGGGCACCACCGCCGACGCGGCCCTGGAACTGACCGCAACGGCCTTCGCCGATCCGGAAG
Organism: Azospirillum thiophilum; assembly: GCF_001305595.1. Classification (NCBI taxonomy): domain Bacteria; kingdom Pseudomonadati; phylum Pseudomonadota; class Alphaproteobacteria; order Rhodospirillales; family Azospirillaceae; genus Azospirillum; species Azospirillum thiophilum. Next base: position 648,643 of record NZ_CP012401.1, on the reverse strand, counting down.
GCTGGCCGGCCCTGGGGGCGTTGCTCACCCTGTTCGACGGGTTCATGCGGGCCTGTGCGGTGCCCGACCAAAAGCGGCAGCCGATCCGCCGCGCCTTCGCCGACGCGCTGCCGCTGGCGCTTGCCGGAGAGTGGCGGAATACCGAGCGGGAGAAGGAGTACCAAGCGCTGCGGGCGGCGCTGGAGCCGACGCCATTCGACCCGGCGGCGCAACGGTCGTTGCAGTGGAACGCCTACCGCGACCGCCTGGTCAAGGCGATGCATGCGCCGTTGCGGGCGCTGAACCCGGAGAAGATCCGCTGTTCCCTGAACGACCTCTATGTCCCCCTACGGGCCGCGCTGGGTGATCCGGAGGCGCCGGAGAGGACAGGCGGAGAGCGGCGCAAACGGACTCTCGTCTGGCTGGACGACACGCTGTACGGCTGGGCGACCCGGACTGACCTTGCTTCGTCCGACCGCATCCGCGTGCTGTCCGGGGAACCCGGCGCCGGCAAATCGAGTGCCTGCATGAGGCTCGCCGCCCGGTTGGCGGCGGAAAAACGGCGGGTGCTGCTGGTGCCGCTCACCCGGCTCAACATCGCCAAGGACTCGCTTGGGGAGTTGGCGCGCTATCTAACTGTCGACCTCGGGCATGATCCCTTCATTTCTCTATCGGCCGGTGAGCCTCTGGTGCTGATTCTGGATGGGCTGGACGAACTGGCCAAGGCAGGCCAAGGGGCGACAGTGCTGCTGAGCGGGTTCATCACTGATTTGGGACAGCGCCTGTCTGAGTGGAACCGTGACGACACCTGCGTGCTGCTGTTGCTTGCCGGTCGGCCGGGTGCCGCCGGTGCCGCGGTCGCCACCGGGGCTATCGGCCGCGGCGATGAAGCCCGTCTGCATGTGCTGCGCTATCGCATCGGTGCGGGCAACCGTTACGGTTACGAACCAGGGGAATTGGCTGGTCTCGACCAACGGTTGGACTGGTGGGACCGCTTCGATCCCGTGAGCGGGATGCCCGAGCCACTGAAACGCGATGACCCGCATATAGACTCGCTGACCGAGCAGCCGCTGTTGAACTGGCTGCTGGCCCAAATTCTAACCGAGGAAGGGCCGGAGCAGGCTGCGACAATCAGCGGTGTCCATGACCTCTACGCCCGCCTGTTCGGCCATGTCCTCGACCGTATTCATCGGCGACGTCACGGGGATGGTAGTACGGAGGCAATCGACCCTGTTCGTGGGCGACTGGAAGAGATGCTGGAGGAGGTCGCGGTGGCAGCATGGCATGCTGGCACCGACCGCGCTGTACCCTTGAGTGATGTGGAAAAGCGGCTGGCCGACAACAGGCTTGCCGGGGAGTTGAAGCGTCTTTCTGACGACACCGATGCAGCACTAACGTCGTTGCTCGACAGCTTTTTCTGTCGCGCCCACCAGGGGGTAGAGCACCGGCTGGTCGAATTCACCCATAAGAGCTTCGGTCAGTTCCTCGTCGCCCGTCGGGTGGTGCGCTTATTGCGGGAGATGCCGAACGCGCAGGAGGTCCGGCAGAACAGGATAGATGCTGCATTGAAAGATTGGCTGGAACTATGCGGTCCGGCGATCATGGACCGGGCGACCTACGATTTTTTGTCCGCACAAGTGGCAGCCGAAGGCGGTCGAGACCTGCTAGAGGCGGTCAGATGGCGGGACGCCCTATCCAGCCTGTTGGTGGAGTGTCTAGAAAAGGGCATGCCTTTGCCGGACGGTGCGATACGCTCACGGGTTAGCGAACGGCTGGTTCGCAATGCCGAGATCGCCATGCTTTGCGCCATCGCAGCAACTTTCCGCGTTCCGGCGGGAAAACCCGCTCCCATCCGCATTAATTCTGCGATCTTGGCAGCAACCCTGCATCGCCTCGCCGGCCCTCCGATGGAGTCGTCCGTCGTTCGGGATACATTCTACATCTTTGACCTGAGGGGCGCTTACCTGAGGGGCGCCGACCTGAGAGGTGCCAAGTTGGCGGGCGCCGACCTGACGCGCACCAACTTGGCGGGTGCCGACCTGACGCGAGCCAACCTGACGGGCGTCAACCTGACGGACGCCAACCTAACGCGCGCCAACCTGACGGGCGTTAAGCTGATGGACGCCAACCTGACGGGCATTAACCTGACGGACGCCAACCTAGCGCGCGCCAATCTGACGGGCGTCAACCTGACGGGCGCCAACCTGATGCGCGCCAACCTGACGGGCGTCAAGCTGATGGATGCCAACCTGATGGGCGCCCACCTGCGAGGCGCCAACCTGACGGGCGTCAAGCTGATGGACGCCAACCTGACGGGAGCTAACCTGACGCGCGCCAACCTGACACGTGCCAACCTGATGGGCGCCAACTTGATGGGTGCCAACCTGACGGGCGCCAACCTAACGCGTGCTAGCCTGATGCGCGCCAACCTGACGGAAGCCAATCTGAGGGGCGCCGACCTAACGCGCACCAGCCTGATGGACGCCAATCTGACGGGCACTAACCTCGAACCAGGGTAATTGGAACCTAACCAACTTTCCGCCTGATCCAGGCGGCAAGGTGCTCCGTTATTTCGCCACCCCCCGATACAGCTCCATATACTCCTCTGCCGGGCCGTGCCAGCCGAAGTCCCGCGTCATGGCGCGGCGCTGCATCGCCTGCCAGCGCTCCGGCTTGCGGTAGATCCCCAGCGCCCGGCGCAGCGACCACAGCAGTTCCTGGGCGCTGGCCTCGACGAACTGGAACCCCGTCGCGCTGCCGTCGGCGCTGGCGGCCGGGTTGGCGTCGACCACCGTGTCGGCAAGGCCGCCGGTGCGGCGGACCAGCGGCAGCGTGCCGTATTTCAAAGCGTAGAGCTGGGTCAGGCCGCAGGGCTCCGACCGCGACGGCACCAGGAACAGGTCGGCGCCGGCCTGGATGCGGTGGGACAGCGGCTCGTCATAGCCGATGCGGACGCCGACCGATTGCGGATGCCACTGGGCGAGATGGCGGAAGCCGGCCTCGCTCGCCGCCTCGCCGCTGCCCAGAACCACCAGCTGCCCGCCCCAGCCGATCCATTGCGCGGCCGCCTCCAGCACCAGGTCGAGGCCCTTGTGCCAGGTCAGCCGGCTGACCACCGCGGCCAGCGGCGCGTCGGGGCGGCGGTCGAGGCCGAAGGCGGATTGCAGGTCGGCCTTGCAGGCGTCCTTGCCGCCCAGATCGTCGGGGGTGTAGCGGGCGGGAAGATGCGGGTCGGTCGCCGGATTCCACACGGCATAGTCGACGCCGTTCAGGATGCCGGTCAGCACGTCGGCGCGGCTGGCGAGCAGCCCCTGCAGGCCGGTGCCGTGCTCCGCCGTCTGGATCTCGTTGGCGTAGGTCGGGCTGACCGTGGTCAGGCGGTCGGCGTAATAGCAGCCGGACTTGAGGAAGCTGACATTGCCGTAATACTCCACCCCGTCGACCCGGAAGCTGGAGGAGGGCAGGCCGAGGTCGCCCATCATCCAGGGGCCGAACAGGCCCTGATAGGCGATGTTGTGGATGGTCAGAACGGTGCCCGGCCGGAACGGGCCGGAAAAACGGTCGGGGCGCAGCGCCAGATAGGCCGGGATCAGCCCGGCCTGCCAGTCATGGCCGTGCAGGATGTCGGGCCGCCACCAGGGATCGTAGGACGGCTCCGCCGCGAAGCCGGCGGCGACCCAGGCCAGGGCTGCGAAGCGCTGGGCGTTGTCCGGCCAGTCCTTGCCGTCCGGCCCGAGATAGGGGTTGCCGGGGCGGTCGTAGAGCGACGGCGCGTCCAGCACATAGGCCAGCACCCCGTCCGCCGTGCGGCCCATGCGCAGCCGGGCGCGGTCGCAGCCGGGCAGGTCGGTGATCAGCTCCCCGACCTCGTGCAGGTTCTGCAGGCTGCCCAGCACCGCCGGGTAGCCCGGCAGCAGCAGGCGGACATCGGCCCCGGCGGCGTTCAGGGCCGGCGGCAGGGCGGCGGACACGTCCGCCAGCCCCCCGGTCTTGACCATCGGGTAGCATTCGGACGTGACGTAGAGGACGCGCATCGGGACGGCACTCGGGTAAAAAAGGCGGGAAAGGCGGAGACGGACGGCCCTGCCGCCCGCAGGGGGAGACGGGCGGCAGGCAGGCCGTCGCCTACGCCTTCGGCAGCTTCTCGATCATCTCGCGGGTGATCAGGACGACGCCGCCCTCGCTGCGGTGGAAGCGGCTGGCGTCCAGCTCCGCATCCTCGCCGACGACGAGGCCGTTGGGGATGGTGACGCCGCGGTCGATCACCACCTTCTTCAGCCGGCAATGGCGGCCGATGTCGCATTCCGGCAGCACCACCGCCTCGTGCAGCTCGCTGTAGGAGTTGACGCGGACCGAGCTGAACAGCAGCGAGCGCCGCACGGTGGATCCGGAGATGATGCAGCCGCCCGAGACCAGGCTGTCCACCGCCATGCCGCGCCGGTTCTCGTCGTCGAAGACGAATTTGGCCGGCGGCAGCTGCTCCTGGTAGGTGAAGATCGGCCAGTCGCGGTTGTACATGTTCAACTGCGGCGTGACGTGGCAGAGGTCGAGGTTGGCCTCCCAATAGGCGTCGATGGTGCCGACGTCGCGCCAGTAGGGGGCATCGTCCGGCGCGTCGATGATCGCGCTGTCGGCATAGTCGTGGGCGACGATCCGCGCGCCCGCCTTGACCAGATGCGGGATGATGTCCTTGCCGAAGTCGCGGCTGGAGCCGGGGGTGGCGACGTCGCGTTCCAGCTGGTCATACAGGAACTGGGCGTTGAAGACGTAGATGCCCATGCTGGCCAGCGCCATGTCGGGGCGGCCCGGCATCGGCGGCGGGTCGGCCGGCTTCTCGACGAAATCGATGATGCGGCGCTCGTCGTCGATGTGCATCACGCCGAAGCCGCTCGCCTGTTCGCGCGGGACCGCGATGCAGGGGACGGTGACGTCGGCCTTGCGGTCGATGTGGTCGAGCAGCAGCGCGCCGTAATCCATCTTGTAGATGTGGTCGCCGGCCAGGATCAGGACATATTCCGGCTCGTGGTCGCGCAGGATGTCCAGGTTCTGGAACACCGCGTCGGCGGTGCCCTGGTACCATTCCGTCTCGCTGATGCGTTGCTGGGCCGGCAGCAGGTCGCAGAACTCGTTCATCTCGCCGCGGAAGACGTTCCAGCCGCGCTGAAGGTGGCGCAGCAGGCTGTGCGACTTGTACTGGGTCAGCACGCCGATGCGGCGGAAGCCGGAATTGACGCAGTTGGACAGCGCGAAGTCGATGATGCGGTACTTGCCGCCGAAATAGGTCGCCGGCTTGGCCCGCCGGTCGGTCAGCTGCTTCAGACGGCTTCCGCGTCCGCCGGCCAGCACCAGCGCCACCGCACGCCGCGGTGCGAGGCGCAGATCCCGTTTGTCGAGCATGGCCGTTACCCCCTTTGCCTTATTCTTGCAGCCGCGCGCGAGCGGCCTACCTGTGTGGAGGCGTTGACGGTGCCACAACTCGCCGCCATGTCCAATAGGCCCGGCGGGGGGAGCGTCTCGGCCGACCGGCCGCCGGTCTTAGGGCAGGCATAGGCCGGACGGGCGGCGGATGGGCGGCCATGGCAGGACGGGATACGAGGTGTGTCCTTCGTGCCGCGCCGCTGACCGCCGCGCGCCCAGTGCGTGCACAAATTTTCATCATTTGCCGGAAAGGCAGCCAAGTTGTGGTGCCGGCCCCGTGCAGTCCGCCCTGTCAAACGCCCGTCAACCGTCCGGCGATCGCTAGAAAGCCTGAAAATTGCGGGCCAATGTCAGCGCCGACATCTGCCCATTTTCTGGGCGATCGGGGGGCGCGACTCGTAAGGGGCTGCCCGTTCGGGGGTCCAGGCAGGGGACAACCCTGACGATTCCAAGCCGTTTTCGGTTGGCACGCTTCTTGTAACGCTGGAGGCGTCCTTGGTCCCGTCCGCCGCCCCGTCTTTGCCGGGGACGGGGCGACCGGGACGGGGTCGTCCCGGGGCGGCGCCCGCGCGGAACACCTCCGGTGCCGTGCCGGCCGCCTCGGGGCGGGAGCGATTTTGGAGAAAGAGGAGCCTCGATGAACCGTCTCTTCCTTATGGCCGCACCGATGATCGCGGTTGCTCTTGGCGCGGCCGGCCTGCCGGTCGCTGCCTTTGCCCAGGACGCGGCGGCGGCAGCCACCCCGGCGCCGACGCTCAGCGCGGGCGATACCGCCTGGATGCTGACGGCGACGGCCCTGGTCCTGTTCATGACCATTCCGGGCCTGGCGCTGTTCTACGGCGGCATGGTGCGCAAGAAGAATGTCCTGGCCACGGTCATGCAGAGCTTCGCGATCTGCTGCCTCGTGTCGATCCTGTGGATCGTGATCGGCTACAGCCTGGCCTTCAGCGAAGGCAGCCCCTATGTCGGCGGCCTGTCCAAGGCACTGCTGAACGGCCTGACCAAGGACAGCCTGTCCGGCGTGATTCCGGAATCGGTCTTCATCGTCTTCCAGATGACCTTCGCGATCATCACCCCGGCCCTGATCACCGGCGCCTTCGCCGACCGCATGAAGTTCTCCTCCATGCTGGTGTTCACCGCGCTGTGGTCGGTCGTCATCTATGCCCCGATCACCCACTGGGTCTGGGGTCCGGGCGGCTATCTGATGGGTGACGGCGTGCTCGACTATGCCGGCGGCACCGTCGTCCACATCAATGCGGGCGTGGCCGGCCTGGTCGCGGCGCTGGTGCTCGGCAAGCGCAAGGGCTATCCGAACGAGAATTTCGCCCCGCACAACCTGGTGCTGAGCCTGGTCGGCGCCGCCATGCTGTGGGTCGGCTGGTTCGGCTTCAACGCCGGTTCGGCGGTTGCCGCCGACGGCCGTGCGGGCATGGCCATGCTGGTCACGCAGATCGCCGCCGCCGCCGCCGCTCTCGCCTGGATGTTCGCGGAGTGGGTCCTCAAGGGCAAGCCGTCGGTTCTCGGCATCATCTCCGGCGCGGTCGGTGGCCTCGTCGCCATCACCCCGGCCTCGGGCTTCGTCGGTCCGATGGGCGCGCTGGTCATCGGCGTGGTCGCTGGCGTGGTCTGCTACTGGGGCGCCACCGGCCTGAAGCATGCGCTCGGCTATGACGACAGCCTGGACGCCTTCGGCGTGCACGGCATCGGCGGCATCGTCGGCGCCGTCCTGACCGGCGTCTTCGCCCAGGAAGCCATCGGCGGCACCGCCGGCCTGCTGGAAGGCAATGCCGGCCAGGTCGTCACGCAGCTCTACGGCATCGTCGCCACCATCATCTACTCGGGCATCGGCTCCTTCATCCTGCTCAAGGTCATCGACGTGGTGATGGGCCTGCGCGTGGAAGAGGACGTGGAGCGCGACGGTCTCGACCTCGCCCTGCACGGCGAGAGCATCCACTAAGACAAAACCCTTTCCCACAGGGTCTCTCGCGAGAAGGCCGCCGGGTTTCCGGCGGCCTTTTCATTTGCCGCCTTTTCCGTCGGTTGGCGGCGATTGTTGCGCGGGCGGAAACGCAGTGACGCGGCAGGGCGGGCTTCACGCCGGGGCCGGGGCGGATTACCTGTGGTCCATCGCCACAGCGTTTTTCGGGAGCCGCCGCCATGTCCGTCCAATCCGCCACCTCCGGCGCCCGTCCGGTGCTCGCCGCCATCGAGGGCATGGCCACTTCCGACGGTGCCGGCGTCAGCATGACCCGCATGCTGGGCACCCCGCGCCTGCGCACGCTCGATCCCTTCCTGATGCTCGACCTGTTCGGGTCGGACGAGCCGACCGACTATCTGGCCGGCTTCCCCGACCATCCCCATCGCGGGTTCGAGACGGTGACCTACATGCTGGCCGGCCGCATGCGCCATGCCGACAACCACGGGCATGAGGGCGTGATCGAGACCGGCGGCGTGCAATGGATGACCGCCGGCCGCGGCCTGGTCCATTCCGAGATGCCGGAACAGACCGAAGGGCTGATGCGGGGCTTCCAGCTGTGGATCAACCTGCCGGCCCGGCTGAAGATGACCGAGCCGCGCTATCAGGAGTTCCCGGCGGCCTCCATCCCGGTGGAGCGGCGCGAGGACGGGGCGACCGTCACCGTGATCGCCGGCGACACCGCCCGCGGCACCGCGGGCCCGGTGCGGGCGGAGGCGACCGACGCCCGCTATTTCGACGTGGTGCTGCCGCCGTCGGCGTCCTTCGCCGAACCGCTGCCCGCCGGCCACACCGCCTTCCTGGTGCTGTTCGAAGGCACGCTGACGGTGGGCGGCCAGGGGGAGGAGCTTGCCGGGCCGCGGGTGATCGTGCTGGGCGAGGGTGAGCGGGTGGAGGCGGTCGCGGGCTCCGGCGGCGCCCGCTTCCTGCTGCTGGCCGGCGAGCCGATCGGCGAGCCGATCGCCTGGGGCGGCCCCTTCGTCATGAACACGCGCGAAGAGGTGATGCAGGCCTTCCGCGACTTCGAGGAAGGGCGCATCTGAGCCTCCCTGCGTCCCGTCGCCGTCCGCATCGGCCGGTTCGCCGATGCGGACGCGCGGCATCTCGTACCTTGCACCCCCGCCGTCCCCGGTTATCATGGCGCCCTGCGTCTTAATACGAACGATTGCGGGGAGCCGGGGCGATGCGTGCAAAGGGTCTGATGGATGGCTTCAGGGCGGCCGCCGCCGGGGGACTGGCCGCGGGGCTGCTGGCCCTGACGCTCGCCGGGGGCCTGTTCGCCGCCCGGCCGGCCGCCGCGGTGGATTTCTCCAAGGCCGCGGCCGATTTCGGGCCGGAAGGCGCCTGGAGCAACCAGTGCGACATCGACCGGATGACCGACAGCAAGACCTGCCGGCTGATGATCTACCGCCTGTTCGACGACGGCAAGGATGTCGGCTTCATCGCGCTCAGCGTCATCCCGACCGGCAATGACTTCCACCTGTTCCTGACCACCAGCCAGGGGCTGGTCGATCGCTGCGCCATCCGCGTCGACCGCCAGCCGCGCATCGAATCGCATGTCGCCACGCTGAACATGTGCATGTTCCCGAACTTCGTGTCGGGCCGGGTGGCCGACCAGTTCCGCAACGGCTCGACCATCCTGGTCCGCGTCAGCTCCCCCCGCCTGGGCAAGCGCGACATCGACTTTCCGCTGAACGGATTCTCCCGCACCTTCGAGGAGATGCAGCGAAGCCTGCAGTGATACCGGCGGCACCGGTCACCGACCTGTGCCGCCGGGGACGGCGCCCGGTCAGCCCGGCAGCCGGAAGCCCGCCGCCGGTTCCCGCATCGGGCAGCCGTTGCGCTCCATGCGGAATTCGGCGGAGCGCGCATAGGCCATGCGCCGTGCGCGCATGATCGAGCCGAGCGGGCGGTGCGCGGCCAGCCCGTGCCAGGGGCTGAAGGACAGCCGGTCGTCCCCGGCGCGCGACCGTTCCTCGCTCCATGCGGTCTGCGGCGGGACGGTGATGCGAGCAACGGTGCGATAGGGGCTGAACTCCTCCGGCCAGCGGACGCCGGCGTTCTCGACCGGCATGCGGTCGGCGTCGGTGCGCAGTTGGACGCGCAGTTCCCAGACCGCATCCTGTTCGCGGAAATACTCCACCACCGCCTCGCGCAGGCTGTCGGGCCTGCCGGCCACGGTCAGCGGCGCGCCGGTCAGCGCCGTCAGGCCGGGCGAAACCGGGACGACCGACAGTTTGGCGACATGGTCGCCATGGCGCAGCGCAGCCTGGCTGTAGAAGGTCTCGCCCAGGATGTGCGTCGCCGGATGGCCGCCGAGCGTCTTCAGCGTCGCGCTCTCGCCGCCGAAGGCCTCCACCACCCGTTCGGCCGCCCGCAGCGTCGCCGACAGTGCCGTCTTCGCCGTTTCCGCCCGGTCGGTGGTGGCGGCCAGCAGCTTCAGCGTCTTCAGGAAGCTGCGGGCGTCGGGGGCCGAAAAGACCGGAGCGTTGGCCATGACGAAATCCTGGGTCGCCTGCCCCTCCGAACCGGGCAACCGCTCTCCGGTCACGCCCAGCACCTTCACCGCCAAGCCGCGCGGCGTCGACACGCTGTCGGGCAGGAGGTCGCCCGGCGTCGTCGACAGCCGCAGGATCGCCGGATAGCTCTCCGCCCGTGCGAACAGGCCCTGGGCCAGCTCCGCCGGCAGCTCGTCCAGCACGTCCAGCCGGCCCAGCAGCAGGCCATGGCTCTTGGCATGGACGCTGCGCAGCGCATGGCCGCCGTCCTCCCAGGTCCTGGCACTGATCGACAGCATCGTTTCGGCCAGCTCGGCGAAGAGTTGCTCCTCGTCGGGGTCTGGGGTTTCGAGCGACGGAGCGTAGGGCAGGGGCTTGGTGGGGGCAACTGACACGGTGGACGTCTCCCGAAGGGGAAGGGGCGGGCGCAGCCGGGACAACAGCAGGAAGCGGCGACCGTTCCGCGGTGGTGTATGGCGGCGGCGTGGAAGCGGTTGCAGCATTCTCATAATGCAACGCAAAAAAAGAATGGGACATCGATCAATAATCAAGCGCGCCTTGCGCGGGAGGAAGATGTATTCATCCCAATCAGGCATGGAAATTAACCATGAATCTGCGGGATGTCCTTAGCGGAAACATGTGGCGCCGGAGAGATGGCTTTGTTTATCGTCCTCTAATGGACGAGCTGCGCCCATCGGAGGGCGGGGCCGGGGACGCCATCAGGGGATGCGACATGACCGATTGGCCCTTCAGATGGGCTGCCACATGGCTGCGCGGCTGTGCGTTGCTGATGGTGCTGATCTCGACGATGGCCCTGTCCCTGCCGGCGGGGGGGCGTGCGACCGCACCGAACCGTACCGTTCTGGTGCTGCATTCCTACCATCAGGGCTATGAGTGGACCGATGGACAGGCCGCCGGCATTGCCCAGGCGCTGACGGCACCCGACAGGCTGCCCGTCGTCCATTACCTGGACTGGAAACGCTTTCCGAACCTCGCCGGGCTCGACCAACTGCGGGCATTGATCGCCCATCGTCACCCGAAGGGCACCATCGACGCCATCCTCACCACCGACGACGCCGCGCTGACCTTCGCGCTGGATTTGCGGCGGGAGATCTACGGCCCGGTGCCGCTGATCCATGGCGGGGTGATCGGCTCGACGGCGCGCCGGCTGACCGAGGGCGAGGCTGCGGTGACCGGGGTCGATGAGGCGAAGGACATCGAAGGCACGCTGCGCATGGCGCAAGCGGCCAACCCGAATCTCCGCCGCCTGTACATTCTGCGCGACCATACCGAATCGGGACTGGCGCTCGACGGCGAGATCGAGAAACTGGCCGCCGCCGGCCGGATCCCCGCCGGACTGACGCGCCAGTTTCTGCCAGACCTGCCCTTCGCCCAGCTGGAGGAGAATCTGGCGACCCTGCCCGTCGACAGCGCGGTGCTGCTGGGAACCTACGCCACCGACCGCGACGGGCTGGTGCTGCCGCCCGAGCAGTTTCTGGACTTGATGAGCCAGAAGAGCAGCGTGCCGATCTATGGCCTCCAGGATTATCTGCTGGGCCACGGCCTGGCCGGCGGCAGCCTGCTGAGCGGGCAGGAGCATGGCCGTGCGCTGGGCGAACTGGCGGCGACGCTGCTGAACGGCGCCCCTGCGGCGGATCTGTCGGCCGATCTGCCGGCGGAGCGACGTTCGTCCGTCGTCAAGGCGATGGATCACCAGCAGGTGGAGCGCTTCGGTCTCGACCTGTCGCGGGTCGGTCCGCTCGACCTTCTGGTGAACAAGCCCTTTTCCTTCCTGGAAAGCTACCGGTGGCTGGTGGTGACGGTCGGCATCGTCATCGTGATGCTGGCCTGCATGGTGCTGGTCCTCGCCTTTTCCCTGCGCCAGCGCCGTGCCGCGGAAGCGGCGTTGCAGCGGAGCAATCTGGCGCTCGGCGACTCGCGCCGCGAATTGCAGTGCAGGCTCGACGAGCTGACCGCCAGCCAGCAGGCGCTGCGCGAGCGCGAGCGGCGGATGCGGCTGGTGGCCGAGGCGTCGCGCGACATCATCTGGACCTGGGAAATGACGGCCGACCGCCGCGTCCTGTCCGGCCGGGTGGAGGAGCTGCTGGGCGTCGACGCCGCCAGCATCGATTCGCGTGCAGCGTGGTTCGACCGCATCCATCCGGAGGACCGCGAACGGGCGGAGGAGGCGTTGCGCCGCCATCTGGCCGGAGAGGTGCCGGAATACCGGGTGGAATACCGGGTGCGCCATCGCGACGGCAACTATCTGTGGATCTCCGCCACCGGCAAGGCGCTGTTCGACGAGGAGGGGCGGCCGACGATCATGGCCGGATCCTACACCGACATCACGGCCGACAAGCGGCAGCAGGCCTGGCTCGACCATATGGCCCATTTCGACCCGCTGACCGGCCTGCCCAACCGGCTGATGCTGGAGAAGCATGTCGACGGGCTGATCGCCGCCGACAAGGCAGCCGGCAATTCCCGGCCGCTCGCCCTGCTGTTCCTCGACATGGACAATTTCAAGGTCATCAACGACAGCTTCGGCCACAAGGCGGGAGACGAGCTGCTGATGGCGGTCGCGATGCGCGCCCGCAGTGCGGCGGGCGACGGGGTGTTCATCGCCCGGCTGGGCGGCGACGAATTCGTCATCGTCGTCCATGGCGCCCCCCCCGGCGATCCGGCCGAGGTGGCGGGGCGGCTGGAACAGGGGTTCGCCGCGCCCTTCCTGGTCGAAGGCCAGCATTTCTTCGTGACCTGCAGCGTCGGCGTCGCCCGTTTTCCCTGGGACGGCCGCTGCTTCGACGACCTGCTGCAGAATGCCGACACCGCCATGTACCGGGCCAAGGACAGCGGCCGCGGCCGCACCTGCACCTTCACCCCCGACATGAACCGCAAGGTGGTGGAGCGGATGCGGCTGCTCAGCCGGGCGCGGCTGGCGTTCGAGCGCGGCGACTTCGCCCTGCATTACCAGCCGCAGGTCACGACCGCCGACGGCCGCGTCCGCGGGTTCGAGGCGCTGGCGCGCTGGACCGATGCCGAGCTGGGGCCGGTGTCGCCCGACCGCTTCATCCCGGCCTGCGAGGATTCCGGCCTGATCGTCCCGCTCGGGCTGTGGGTGCTGGAGACCGCCTGCACCGAGGCGATGGCGATGGCAGCCCGGGGAATCGGTGACGTGACGATGAGCGTCAACATGTCCGCCGTCCAGCTCGCCCAGCATGATTTCGTCCCGCAGGTGCTGGACATCCTGGCGCGCACCGGCCTGCCGCCCCACCGGCTCGAACTGGAGATCACCGAGTCGCAGATGATCGGCTCGCTCGACGCCGCCATCGAGAAGCTGAAGGAACTGCGCCACGCCGGCATCCAAATCGCGCTGGACGATTTCGGCACCGGCTATTCGTCGCTGACCTACCTGCGGACCCTGCCGATCAACACGCTGAAGCTGGACAAGGCCTTCATCGACGATGTCCATCGCCGGCCCGACGCGCGCAATTTGGTGGCGTCGATTGCCCGCATCGCGCGGGATCTGTCCCGCACCGTCGTGGCGGAAGGGGTTGAGGATGAGGGGCAGTGGGACGCGCTGTCGCAGATGGGCTGCGAGCTGATCCAGGGCTATTTCGTCAGCCGGCCGCTGCCCGCCGGCCGGATCGACCGCTTCATGGCGGCCTGGGAGGTGCGGCGGTCCAGCCTGCCCAACGTGGCCCGCGCCGACGTGGTGGTCGGCCTGTCCGGCCGGACCGACCGGTCGGGCAGGCCGGACATGTGAAGAACGCCCCGCAGGCGGCCTGCGGGGCGTTCGTCTTCAGACAGGAGCCGGATGGCGGGCCCGGATGGTGACGGGCTTGATGGCGTCGCGTTGGACGGGGTGACGTCCGCGGTCAGTGGCGGGTGCGGGCCGGAGTGACGTAGACGCCGTCCCAGTCGACGCCGAACAGTGCGTCGTCGCCGGCCTCTTCGACCAGATCGTCATATTCATGCGCCTCGATCAGTCCGAAGATCGAGGCGGTGCCCGAGGCGTCGAGGTCGCAGGTCACGACATGGCCGCCCACCTCGACCGAGGTGAAGAACACCTCCGGCAGTTCCATGCCGTCCAGGTCGGTGGTGACCGCGCTCTCGATCTCGTGGACGAGACGGGACGACAGCGACACCCGCAGCTTGGCGGCCTGGGAGGCCCAGACGATGCGCTTCACATGGGCGGGCGCCTTCATCTCGGCCGCACCCGGCGCCTCGTCGCCTTGGCCGGCCATCGCGATCATCCGGGAAACCAGGGTCGAGGTGCTGCTCGGTGCGCGCATGAAAGCCTCCGCTCGTGTGATGGCGACAGGTTTGCGCGCAGGCGGTTAACGTGGTCTTAAGCCGCGACCGGGGCTTAAGCCTTACCTCCCATGAGGTATGGCCTATCCCTTCGGCCTTAAGGGGTGGACAGGGCGGTGGCGACCCCTGCCGCGACCCGCGCATTGTTGCGGATCAGTGCGATGTTGGCGGTCAGGCTGCGCCCGCCGGTGAGGCGCTCCAGCGCCGCCAGCAGGTGCGGGGTGATGTCCTTGCCCTTGATTCCCTTGGCTTCCGCATCGGCCAGCGCCTGGGCGACGGCGGTTTCCATGGCGTCGGCGTCGAGTTCGTCGCCGGCCGGGATCGGGTTGGCCAGCAGCACGCCGCCCTCCAGCCCGAGCTGCCATTTCGCCCGCAGGATGTCCGCCACCTCGGTCACGGTGTCACAGCGATGATCGACCGGCAGGCCGCTGCGCCGGCTGTAGAAGGCGGGAAATTCGCCGGTGCCGAAGCCCAGGACCGGGACGCCGCGGGTTTCCAGAACCTCCAGCGTCTTGGGCAGGTCGAGAATCGACTTGGCCCCGGCGCAGACCACGCAGACCGAGGTCCGCGCCAGCTCCTCCAGGTCGGCCGACACGTCGAAGCTGGTCTCCGCCCCGCGATGGACGCCGCCGATCCCGCCGGTGGCGAAGACGGCGATGCCGGCCAGCCGCGCCGCGATCATCGTCGCTGCCACGGTGGTCGCCCCCAAGGCCCCGGCCGCCAGCGCGATGGGCAGGTCGCGGCGGCTCAGCTTGCGCACCGCATGGCCGCCGGTCGCCAGCCGCTCCAGCGCCTCGTCGTCCAGCCCGATGCGGATGCGCCCGTCCAGCACCGCGATGGTGGCCGGGACGGCGCCGGCGGCCCGCACCTCCGCCTCCAGCGCGCGGGCGGTCTCCAGGTTGCGGGGGTAGGGCATGCCGTGGGAGATCACCGTCGATTCGAGCGCCACCACCGGGCGTTTGCCGGCAAGCGCGTCGGCGACCTCGGGGGTCGGCAGCAGGAAGGAATGCATGCCCTGTCTCTCCGGTTGGGACGCCCTACATTAGGACGCATGTCCGCTGCATTCCATCCCAATCCCGACCGCCTCCATCCCGACAGGTGGATCAAGGTCCGTCCCGAAGGCCTCTATGTCGAGCCGGGCGGCTTCCACATCGACCCGGTGCGGCCGGTGGAGCGCGCAATCGTCACCCATGGCCATTCCGACCATGCCCGGCCCGGCAACCGCCATGTGCTGGCGACTCCGGCCACGCTCGCCATCATGCGCCAGCGGATCGGCGAGGGGGCCGGCGGGTCGTTGCAGCCGCTGGAGTATGGCAAGGGCCTGACCATCGGCGAGGTCGCGGTGCGGCTGGTGCCGGCCGGCCATGTGCTGGGCAGCGCCCAGGTGGTGCTGGAGCATGCCGGTTCGCGCGTCGTGGTGTCGGGCGACTACAAGCGCCGTCACGACCGCACCTGCGCGGCTTTCGAGCCCGTGCCCTGCGACGTCTTCGTCACCGAGGCGACCTTCGGCCTGCCGGTCTTCCGCCATCCGCCTGACCTGGGCGAGGTGGGCAAGTTGCTGCATTCGATGAGCCTGTTCCCGGAACGCAGCCATGTCGTCGGCGTCTATGCGCTCGGCAAGTGCCAGCGGCTGATCACGCTGCTGCGGGCGTCGGGCTACGACCGGCCGATCTGGCTCCATGGCGCGCTGGAGCCGATGTGCCGGCTCTACCGCGAGCATGGGGTGGAACTGGGCGAGCTGCGCCCGGCGACTGCCGCCGCCAAGGAGGAGCTGAAGGGCGCGCTGGTGCTGGCGCCGCCGTCGGCGGTGGCCGACCGCTGGGCGCGGCGGCTGGCCGATCCGGTGGTGGCGATGGCGTCGGGCTGGATGCGGGTGCGCCAGCGCGCCCGCCAGCGCGGGGTCGAGCTGCCGCTGGTCATCTCCGACCATGCCGATTGGGACGAGCTGTGCCGGACGCTGGAGGATGTCGGCGCGCCGGAGGTCTGGGTCACCCATGGCCGGGAGGAGGCGCTGGTCCATTACGCCACCGGCCGCGGCATCCGCGCCCGGGCGCTGGCGCTGATCGGCTTCGAGGATGAGGATTCGGAGGGGGAGTCGGGGGAGGGGGCGTCGTGAACCGCTTCGCCGCGCTGATCGATGCGCTGGTCTTCATGCCGTCGCGCACCGGCAAGATCCGCCTGCTGGTCGAGCATTTCGCCACCGCGCCGGACCCGGACCGCGGCTGGGCGCTGGCGGCGCTGACCGGGGCGCTGAGCTTCCGCGAGGCCAAGCCCGCCGCCATCCGCGAGCTGGCGGCGACGCGGGTCGATCCGGAGCTGCTGGCCCTGTCCTACGACTATGTCGGCGATCTGGCGGAGACGGTGGCGCTGATCTGGCCCGAGCGGCCGGCATCCTGGGCAGAGCGGGCCAACAGCCTGCCGCCCGGCCTGGACGAGGTGGTGGACGCGCTGCGGAGCGCAAAGCGCGGGCAGGTGATGGGGCTGGTGGAAGGCTGGCTCGACACGCTCGATTCGTCAGGGCGCTTCGCCTTGCTCAAGCTGATCACCGGGGCGCTGCGCATCGGCGTGTCGGCCCGGCTGGCCAAGACCGCCCTGGCGGAATGGGGCAAGGCGGCCCGGCCGGAGGTCGGCATCGACGATGAAATCGGCGTCGACGATGTCGAGGAGGTCTGGCACGGGCTGAGCCCGCCCTATGTCGAGCTGTTCGCCTGGCTGGAGGGGCGGGCGGAGCGGCCGGCCGCCGGTCATGGCGCCGGATTCCGCCCGATGATGCTGTCGCACCCGCTGGAGGAGGAGGAGCGGGCGGCGCTCGACCCTGCCGCCTATGCCGCCGAATGGAAGTGGGACGGCATCCGCGTCCAGCTGGCGGCGCGCGACGGCCAGCGCCGGCTCTACAGCCGCACCGGCGACGACGTGTCAGGCGCCTTTCCCGACATCACCGACCATATGGGCTTCGACGCGGTGCTGGACGGCGAACTGCTGGTGGCGCGCGACGGGGTGGTGGCGCCTTTCAACGATCTGCAGCAGCGGCTGAACCGCAAGACGGTGACGGCGCAGATGCTGCGCGACGGGCCGGCCTGGGTCCGGCTCTACGACATCCTGTTCGACGGCGCCGAGGATCTGCGCGGGCTGCCCTTCGTCGAGCGCCGCGCCCGGCTGGAGCGCTGGTACGACGCGGTGCGGCCGCGCCGGATGGATGTGTCGCCGCTGGTGCCCTTCGCCGCCTGGGACGAGCTGGCGGCGCTGCGCGAGGGGGCGCGGGAGAACGGCATCGAGGGGCTGATGCTGAAGCGGCGCGACAGCGCCTATCTCGCCGGGCGGCCGAAAGGGCCGTGGTTCAAATGGAAGCGCGGGGCGCTGACGCTCGACACCGTGATGATGTACGCCCAGCGCGGCCACGGCAAACGGTCGAGCTATTATTCCGACTACACCTTCGGCGTCTGGCGCGGCGAGGAGCTGGTGCCGGTCGGCAAGGCCTATTCCGGCTTCACCGACGCCGAGCTGGTCGAGCTGGACCGCTGGGTGCGCACCCACACCACCAAGCGCTACGGGCCGGTGCGCGAGGTGGCGGCCGGGCTGGTGCTGGAGGTCGCCTTCGACAGCGTCCACCCGTCGACACGGCACAAGAGCGGGCTGGCGATGCGCTTCCCCCGCATCCACCGCATCCGCTGGGACAAGCCGGCGCATGAGGCCGACCGGCTGGAGACGCTGGCGGCGATGGTGGCGGGGTGAGGGGGGAGAGGGGGGAGTTGGACCCCCACCTAACCTCCCCCGCTGGGCGGGGGAGGGACTGCCCCCCTCAATACCCCTTCGACTGCCCGCCGAAGACGCCCTTCGCCCAGGCGCCGACGCGGTGGCGCCATTGTTCGTGCCAGATATAGACGCTGCCCTTGACCCAGTTCATCTGGATGGCGCGGCGCTGGCCCTCGAACGGGTAATGGCCGTGCCAGGAGCTGTCGCAGCGGCGGAAGCACATCAGGGTGCCTTCCTCCGGCGGAACCTCGGCGGCATAATCCTCCAGGTTCTGGGAACGCAGGATGCGCAGGCGGCCGCCGGCGGCCTCCCAGGGCGGGTTCATGTAGATCAGGACGGTGATGACCTTGCTGGCCGAATCCGGGTGGATCTTGCCGTCGGTCGCCCGGCACATGCCCCGCGCGGTGAACATGGTCGGGTAGGACGACAGGTCCAGCCCGAACTTTTCGGAGAAGGCCTTGCAGAGCTCCGGCCCCTTCAACTCGGCGATCAGCCGGTCGAAGCTCGGCCCTTGCGGGAAGACGCCGAGCGGAATCGAGCCGGGCTTGTCGATCCTGGGATAGTCACGGTGAAGATCTTCAAGATATTCCCGCTTCACGAAACCCGGAACGCAGAGAAAATCGAAGGGGTCGCGCTGAAGTTCCACAGCACGGAATTTGTCCAGATCAAGCATGGACATGGATCAGAAACTCCGAAAGGGCGTGCCGGCGCTGGTCTGGCCCCCCGACCGACGTCACTTAAACAGGCACAAAATTTTATGCAACAGCTTTGTCGGGGAAGCAGAGTTCATGCCGCGCCCGCCATTCGGGGCCGACGTAATTCACGATGATCGACTTGCGCACGCCGTCGATCGGACGTTTCGCGAAGCCATGCCAGGTGTTGCCGGCGGGGATGAAGATCAGCCCTTCATTGAAGGCGTAGGGCGCCCGGGCGACGATGGTCCGGGTCTCGTCCAGCACGTCGGTCCCCCAATGGGCGCAGTTCGGTCCCTTCGAGAGATAGACCAGCATCGTGTATTTCTTGACACCGATGTCGGTGTGCGGCTCCAGCCAGAAGCCGTCGGTGTCCTGGCAATATTCGATGCGCAGGCTGGTGCCGGTCAGGTCGACCTTGCAGGTCCGCTGGATCGCCTCCACCACCGGGCGGCTCTGGAAGGCCCGGGCCACCGTCTCGCACACCGGATGGGTTGCGCGGTTCTCCACCCCGAAATAGGTGCGCGAGGCGTTGTTGGTGTCGCGCTTGCCGGAGCTGTCGGATACCGGCGCCGGTCCCCAGGGCAGGGCGGCGATGGCGTCCGCGGCATCGGTCGGCAGGGCCTCGGACAGGAGCCAGTGGTCGTAGGGGGTGCCGGACTTCCGGCTGCGCTCCAGGCAACGCAGGAACGAGGCGGAGACGGCGTCGGGG
Organism: Azospirillum thiophilum; assembly: GCF_001305595.1. NCBI lineage: Bacteria > Pseudomonadati > Pseudomonadota > Alphaproteobacteria > Rhodospirillales > Azospirillaceae > Azospirillum > Azospirillum thiophilum. Next base: position 629,305 of record NZ_CP012401.1, on the reverse strand, counting down.
GTGGTCATGGCTGGTCGATTCCGAATCGGGGGCGGACCGATCGGTTCGGTCGTTTTCCCGGCTTATGGCACGGTCCGCGGCGGGATGCCGCCGCAAACCGGTACCGGCGGCGGGGTGCGCGCATCGGTCGCGCGAAGCGCCCCCCGTCCCCTGATTCTACGTCAGGCCGTGCCGTTTCCTGTGCGCCGGCAGGCGCCGCATCACCTCGGCGGCCACCGTCTCGCGGTCGTTCAGCGGCGGATAATCCCAATGCTCGAGCGTGCCGTCGAAGGGGCGGGTGATGCCGTCCCGGTACAGCCCGTCATGGAAGGCGCGGAACTTGGGCGACCCGCCCTCCATCTCGATCACATAGACCGGCTTGCCGGTCGAGCAGGCCTCCGACGTCATCGACACGCTGTCGCAGGTCACAACCACCGCGTCGGCCAGCCCGAGATAGGCGAAATAGGGATTCTCGCCGCTGCCGTCCCACACCTCCGCCGGCAGGCCGGACAGGCGGGCGCGCAGGATCGCCTCGTTGTCGGCGCCGGTGCGGCGCGACGGCGTGACCATCAGCCCGGCGCCATGGCTGCGCGTCAGGTTGGCCAGCCGTTCCGCCACGTCGCCCATGATCGTCGGCGTCAGCCGGTAGACGCCGTTGTCGCCGCCGATCAGCACGGCGATGCGCGGGTGCGGCAGATGGGCGAGCCGCGGGGCGAAGCGCGCCGCCGCCCCGGCCAGGACGGCGGGCGTTACCCGGTGCAGCGCGCCGCGCGTCACCAGCACATTGTCGCCGCGCAGCTTGTCGTGGCGCGGCACCACCACCAGGTCGAACCTGTGTGGGTTCATCACCGGATCCTGGGTCTGGATGGTGAAGCTGCGGCCGCCCGACAGGCTGCGCACCGCCAGCGAGACGGGGATGCTCTGCCGGCCGGTGCCGATCAGGATGTCGGGCCAGGGGGGAGCCACCGGATCGCCCTCGGGGCTGGGGGCGAAGCGGTTGCCGATGCGCAGGTACGGGGTCAGCTGGCGCCAGGGCGTGCGCAGGCGCACGCGCTTGATCACCGGCGTCAGGCCCAGCGCCTCGGCCAGGCCGATGCACTGGTTTTCCATGCCGGCCTTGCCGTCGGACACAACCCAGCAGGTCAGGGATTGCATGAGCGCTCGGATCGTTGGGGCTGCGGAGGGGTTGGCGGCCGCGGCGGCGGAAAGGCCGGCATCCGGGTCGCTCGCCCTTGTAAGGGTTTCGGTCTTGGCGTAGACACCATGCCCGTGTAATATCCTTTCTCCAAATCACCCCCGGAGCGACCGAGTAAAACCATGCGGCGGGTAAAACTCGACCGAATTGACCGTCGGATCCTGCGCGATCTGCAGAACGACGGCCGGATGACCAATGTGGAGCTTGCCCGGCGTGCCGGCATCTCCGCCCCGCCCTGCCTGCGCCGCGTCCGCGCGCTGGAGGAGGCGGGATTCATCCGCGGCTACCACGCCGACGTCAACCCCGATGCACTGGGGTTCGGCGTCACGGTGTTCGCCCAGGTCGGCCTCAGCAGCCAGGCCGAAGCGGACCTAAAGAAATTCGAGGAGCTCGTCAACAGCTGGCCGCTCGTGCGTGAGTGCAACATGCTGGCCGGTGAATATGATTTCGTCCTGAAGATCGTGGCGGAGGACTGGGACGACTACCAGCGCTTCCTGACGACCAAGCTGACGTCGGCCCCCAACGTCGCCCATGTGAAGTCCGCCCTGTCGATCCGCACCTCCAAGCACACCCCCGGCGTTCCCATCGACGTCGATTCGCCCGACATCCCGGAAGGGACGGAGGACGACGAGGACGAGGAGTTCGCCGAGGACGAGACGCCCACCCGCGCCACCCGGCGCTGAGCGGGGCGCGGTTACCGGTAAGAAGAGATGCGGCGGGCTCCGGAAGGAGCCCGCCGCATCGCTTTCCACCGCCTCGATGCCATGCCGGGAACAATTGGCGGGCACCCATGGCCTTCCGCAACGCACAGGTTTAATATTGCGTCCGCGAGCGCCGCCGTCGTGGCCGGCGCCTGGAGTCGGGGACGCAGCAGAATGAAGGCTTCCGCCCGCGGTCTTGCGGCTGTTCTGGGTGCGGTTCTGTGCAGCGGTGCCGGGACGATGGGCATTGCGGGACTGCCCCTGTCGGCGATGGCATCGGCGATGCTGTGGACCGGGACGGCCCAGGCCGCCGCCGGCGTCCATGCCGAAGAGATCGTGCGCTTTCCCTCCGCCGACGGCGACCTGACCGGCGGGGCGCCGACGATGCTGTCCGGCCGTCTGCTGCGCCCGTCCGGCAGCGGCCAGCATCCGGCAATTGTCATGCTGCACGGGTGCGGCGGCCTCTATGCCCGCAGCGGCCGAGTGTCGCAACGTCACGTCTGGTGGGCGACCCACCTGCAGCGGCAGGGCTACGCGGTGCTGATGGTCGACAGCTTCGGCCCGCGCGACGTGGACGAGGTCTGCACCACCGCATTGAAGGACCGCACCGTCCGCGCGACGGTGGAGCGCAAGCGCGATGCCTGGGGGGCTCTGGCCTTCCTGCGCCGCCGGCCCGAAATCGACCATGGCCGCATCGGCCTGATCGGCTGGTCGCAGGGCGCCGGCACCGTGCTGGCCGCCTATGGCGCCGGCGACGACGGGCCGGCCGGGTCGGAGGAGGGCGGCTTCCGGGCCGCCGTGGCCTTCTATCCCGGCTGCCGCGCGTCGCTGAGCGACGAGGACTGGCAGCCCGACGGCCCGCTGCTGCTGCTGGTCGGCGACAAGGACGACTGGACGCCGCCTGAACACTGCAAGGAACTGGCCGGCCGCGACGGGGTGAAGGACAAGCTGGCCCTGGTGGTCTATCCCGACGCCTATCACGGCTTCGATTCGCCCGACGCCCCGGTGCGCAAGCGCAAGGATCTGGCCACCGCGCCGGGCGGCACCGCCCATGTCGGCACCAACGAAGACGCCCGCTCGGACGCGATCCGGCGGGTTATGGAATTCTTCCAGGAGAAACTGGGGGGATGAAGCCGGTTGCCCCCTCTCCCCAGGGGGGAAAGGGGGCAACCGGGAGAAGGGAAAGCCTCAGCGGAATTCGACCGACACGATCTCGTACAGCTTGGAACCGCCCGGGGTCGAAACCTCGACGCTGTCGCCGACCGACTTGTTGATCAGGGCGCGGGCCAGCGGCGCCTGGATCGACAGCAGCCTCAACTTGATGTCGCTCTCGTCCTGGCCAACGATCTGGTAGGTCGTCTCCTCGTCCGTGTCCTGGTCGGCCAGGGTCACGGTCGCACCGAACTTCACGGTATCGCCCGTCAGCTTGGCCGGGTCGATGACCTCCGCCCGGCTGATCTTGTCCTCAAGCTCCAGCACGCGGCCTTCGATGAAGCTCTGACGTTCGCGCGCCGCGTGGTACTCGGCGTTTTCCGAAAGGTCGCCATGTTCGCGGGCCTCCGCGATGGCTTTGATGACCGCCGGGCGTTCGGTGATCTTAAGGTGCTTCAATTCCTCCTGGAGGCGGTTGAAGCCCGCCGCTGTCATCGGAACTTTTTCCATGTTCGGTCCATCACCGCTTGCAGTCGTTCGACCTGTCCAAAGCGACATCAAGGACGAAGACGGCGCGGAGGAGGTCCGCCGCGCCGTCGTCCGTCCTTAATACGATCCGCTAAGGTACGACTGCAATGGAGCGACTTCAAGGCTGCCGTTCCGGAGTGCGTCAATCGCTTCCACCGCGGCGCGGGCACCCGCTACGGTGGTGTAGTACGGAACATTGTAGGTCAGGGCGGTGCGGCGCAGGCTGAAGCTGTCGGCCAGCGCCTGGGCGCCCTCGGTGGTGTTGATGACCAGATGCACGTCGCCGTTGATCATGGCGTCGACGATGTGCGGCTGGCCTTCGACCACCTTGTTGATGGTCTCCGCCTCGACGCCGGCCTCCTTCAGCACCTTGGCGGTGCCCGACGTCGCGAGGATGCGGAAGCCCATGTCGTGCAGCTTCTTCGAGATCACCGCCAGCGCCGGCTTGTCGCGGTCCTTGACCGAGACGAAGACGCTGCCCTTGACCGGCAGGGTGACGCCGGCACCGAGCTGCGCCTTGGCGAAGGCCAGCGCGAAGTTGTGGTCGAGGCCCATGACCTCGCCCGTCGACTTCATCTCCGGACCCAGCACGATGTCGACGCCGGGGAAGCGGGCGAAGGGGAAGACCGCTTCCTTGACCGCGGTGTGCGGCGGGGTCGGGCCGTTCAGGGTGAAGGAGGACAGCTTCTCGCCCGCCATGACGCGGGCGGCGATCTTGGCGATGGCGGTGCCGGTGGCCTTGGCGACGAAGGGCACCGTGCGGCTGGCGCGCGGGTTGACCTCCAGGATGTAGACGGTTCCGTCCTTGACCGCGAACTGCACGTTCATCAGCCCGACCACCTTCAGCGCATGGGCGAGCGCATCGGACTGGCGGTTGATCTCGGCGATGATGTCGGCCGGCAGCGTGTAGGGCGGCAGGGCGCAGGCGCTGTCGCCGGAATGGATGCCGGCCTCCTCGATATGCTCCATCACGCCGGCGACATAGACGTCGGTGCCGTCACAGACGACGTCGACGTCGACCTCGATGGCGTCCTGCAGGTAGCTGTCGATCAGCACCGGGTTCTTGCCCGACACCTGCACGGCGGTGCCCATGTAGCGCTGGAGTCCGGCCATGTCGTGGACGATCTCCATCGCACGGCCGCCCAGCACGTAGGACGGGCGGATGACGACCGGGAAGCCGATGCGGGCGGCGACCGCCTCCGCCTCTTCCAGCGAGCGGGCGAGCCCGTTGGCCGGCTGCTTCAGGTTCAGATCGACCAGCAGCTTCTGGAAGCGCTCGCGGTCCTCGGCCAGGTCGATGGCGTCGGGGGAGGTGCCCAGGATCGGGATGCCGGCGGCCTCCAGCGCGGCGGCGAGCTTCAGCGGGGTCTGGCCGCCGAACTGCACGATGCAGCCGAGCACGGTGCCATTGCGCTGCTCGACCCGCACCAGTTCCACCACGTCCTCGGCGGTCAGCGGCTCGAAATACAGGCGGTCGGCGGTGTCGTAGTCGGTGGAGACGGTCTCCGGGTTGCAGTTGACCATGATGGTCTCGATGCCGGCCTCCTGCAGGGCGTAGACGGCATGGACGCAGCAATAGTCGAACTCGATGCCCTGGCCGATGCGGTTCGGGCCGCCGCCGAGGATGACGACCTTGCGCTTGTCGGTCGGGTCGGACTCGCACTCCGCCTCGCCGGTCCCGTCGGTCTCGTAGGTCGAGTACATGTAGGGGGTGGCGGACGCGAATTCGGCGGCGCAGGTGTCGATCCGCTTGTAGACCGGGGTGACGCCGGCCATGCGGCGGGCGGCGGCGACCGCGGCCTCGCTGGACCGGGCCAGCTCGGCCAGGCGGGCGTCGGAGAAGCCCATCTGCTTCAGCTTCAGCCAGCCGGACTTGGCGGTGGGCAGGCCGTCGGCGCGGATCGCCTCCTCACGGTCGACGATCTCCTTGATCTGCTCCAGGAACCAGGGATCGTACTTGGAGACGGCCTGCACCTCCTCCACGGTGAAGCCGTGGCGGAAGGCCTGGGCGATCACCAGCAGCCGGTCGGGCGTCGGGGTCGCCAGCGCGCCGCGGATGGCGGTGCGGTCGGGGGTGTCGTCCGGACCGATCTTCACCTCGTTGAAGCCGGTCAGGCCGGTCTCCATCGAGCGCAGCGCCTTCTGCACCGATTCCTGGAAGGTGCGGCCGATCGACATCGCCTCGCCCACCGACTTCATCGAGGTGGTCAGCAGCGCCTCGGCGCCCTTGAACTTCTCGAAGGTGAAGCGCGGCATCTTGGTGACGACATAGTCGATCGTCGGCTCGAAGCTCGCGGGCGTGGTGCCGGTGATGTCGTTGGTCAGCTCGTCCAGCCGGTAGCCGACCGCCAGCTTGGCGGCGATCTTGGCGATCGGGAAGCCGGTGGCCTTCGACGCCAGCGCCGAGGAGCGCGAGACGCGCGGGTTCATCTCGATGACGATCAGCCGGCCGTTGGCCGGGTTGACGGCGAACTGGACGTTCGAGCCGCCGGTGTCCACCCCGATCTCGCGCAGCACCGCGATCGAGGCGTTGCGCATGATCTGGTATTCCTTGTCCGTCAGCGTCAGCGCCGGCGCGACCGTGATCGAGTCGCCGGTGTGGACGCCCATCGGATCGATGTTCTCGATGGCGCAGATGATGATGCAGTTGTCGGCGCCGTCGCGCACGACCTCCATCTCGTATTCCTTCCAGCCCAGCACCGATTCCTCGATCAGCACCTCGCCGACCGGGCTGGCGCGCAGGCCGCCGCGCACGATGTCCTCGAACTGCGCCCGGTTGTAGGCGATGCCGCCGCCGGTGCCGGCCAGCGTGAAGCTGGGGCGGATGATGGCGGGCAGCCCGACCAGCTCCAGCGCCTCCATCGCCTCCTCCAGCGTGCGGACCATGCGCGAGCGCGGGCTCTCCAGCCCAAGCTTGTCCATGGCGTCGCGGAACAGGATGCGGTCCTCGGCCTTGGCGATGACGTCGCGCTTGGCGCCGATCATCTCCACGCCCAGCCGCTCCAGCGTGCCGTCGTCGGACAGCGCCATCGCCGTGTTCAGCGCGGTCTGGCCGCCCATGGTCGGCAGGAGCGCGTCGGGACGCTCCTTCTCCAGGATCTTGGCGACGACGGCCGGGGTGATCGGCTCGATGTAGGTGGCGTCGGCCAGACCCGGATCGGTCATGATGGTGGCCGGGTTGGAGTTGACGAGGATGACGCGGTAGCCTTCCTCGCGCAGGGCCTTGCACGCCTGGACGCCGGAATAGTCGAACTCGCATGCCTGTCCGATGACGATCGGACCCGCGCCGATGATGCAGATGGATTTGATGTCGGTGCGTTTGGGCATGGGTCCGCTTCTCTGAGATGTGGTCAGCCGAAAGCCCCCCGGCGCCGGGGGACCGGAGACGGAGAGCGGGCGAGGTCTATCGTGCAAGGGCTCCTTATAGGGGGTTCGGGTCCGGGGGGGAAGGGGTGGCATGGATGTCACCCTCGCATGACTGTATCTCGGGCGGGGCGGTGCCTCCCGATGGCGCCCCTTGAACCGGGGGGGAAAGCCCGGCATCAATTCCCACGCACATTCTTTGGAGATACGCCCCGATGAGCCACGCCTTCGCCAAGGACAGCCGCGCCTGCGCCGCCTGCGTCTCCTGGGGCGGGGAGCGCGCGCTGTCGGAGGACAACACGCTGGTCCATGTCGCCCGCCACGGGGTGGAGGGGGAATGCCGCACCGCCAGCAGCCAGGACTACCGCCGCGTCACCAAGGGCTATCACACCTGCACCGCCTGGGCGCCGCTGCCGATGCTGAAGAAGCATGGCGGCCGGATCGGCCACACCGCGGCGGACCTGCACCTGCCGGTGACCGCGGCGGCCTCGCGGCCGATCCAGTCCGCTGCCCAGTCCGCTGCCCAGTCCGCTGGCCAGCCCGCCTCCCAGCCGGTGCCGGCAGCCGCCGCCTTCGCCGCCGCGCCGGTCGCGGTCGCGGTGCTCGATGTGCCGCCGCCGCCTTGCCGGGCCGACCCCATCGACGTGGAGCAGTCGCCGCAGGTCAGCGTGCTCTACACCCACTGGCTCCGGCTGAAGCGCAAGCGCCGCATGCCGCTGGCCGTCGAGATCGACACCTCGCAGGTGCGCGAAAGCGTGCCGCGCATCGCCCTGATGGAGCCGACCGCCGACGGCGCCGATTTCGTCTACAAATCCTGCGGCCGCGCCTTGCAGCGCCGGCTGGCCGAGCGGCCGACGACGCGGCGGGTGACCGAGTGCCATCCCGAACAGGCGGCGCAGCGCTGGCTGTCCGACCTGCGCCTCTGCCTGGAGAGCGGCGAGCCGCGCTGCCTGCTGGTGCGCGACGACCCGATGCTGCCGGGGGCGAAGTTCGTGGAGCTGCTGCTGCCGCTGGCCGACGTCGAGGGCGGACCGGCGACGCGCGTGCTGGCCTACCGCCATGTTCCGGGCGGCTGAGGGAGGCGGCGATGGGCGGGGATGACGGGACGGCGAAGGGCGGGCCGAAGAAGGATGGGCCGAACAGGGAGGGCGCGCGCAGGATCGATCCGGGGCCGGAGATCGTCGGCGTCTGGCCGGCGGCGGTGTGGATCCTCGTCGGCACCGGCCATTACCTGACCGATCCAGACCAGTTCGCCGGCTGGAAGGGCGCTCTCTATTTCGTGCTGGGCACCGGGCTGGTGGCGCTGGTCGGCGGCATCGCCGGCCTGTCGACGCGGCGCACCGTCGCCGGCATCCAGGACCGCCTGCTGAAGGAGATCCGCCATCGCCGCGACCTCGCCACCTGGGTCGTCGCGCTGGCACTGCGCGGGCTGGTCGGGCTGGGCGAGGCGGTGCTGGTGACGCTGCTGGCGCTGTGGGTGCTGGCGCTGCTGGGGTGAGCAGGCTTCATGCGTTCCAAATCAAACGCATGGAACTCCAGCCCTTATGTTTGGCGATTGAACTCACGCTCCAAATCGATTCCGAATTTGCGTGATCCGATCCGGGCAGGAAGCCTTTTCACCTCGGCGGCGGCGTTCTTTTGCAATCCTACGCCCAAAAAGCGACGGCCGCTTAGACAATATCTCTGCTGAATCCTGCCGTTCTCCTAGAGCGAACCCTAAGGTGCGCCGCTTAGTAGTGCGCGATACAAATGGATTTGTCATTTCCCGGCAAAAAGACGGGCTTCCGGCTAAATCAGGCTCGTGGTCGCTCGGATCGGTTCGCTCGGTTTCGCAGCCGCCCAGCGAAAAAGGAGAGCGCATTGCTTCAGCTTCATTCCATTGCCGCAAGGCTCGTGGCGGCGATTTCCGTCGTCGCGGCCGGTACGGCTGCCATCCTCGGCGGTGTGGCCACCCATCAGCAGACCGCGTCCACCGAGCTCGCCCTGCAACGGGAGATGACGCTGCAATACGAGAGCGTCATCGCCGCCTTCGACTATGACGGGCGGACGATGTCGGCGGTATCGGCCATCGTCGCCGCCATTCCGCCGGTGCAGGACGCCTTCCAGCGTGGCGACCGCGATGCGTTGGGCGCGCTTCTCGGCCCGGCCATGGGCGCGGCCAAGGCGCAAGGCGTGGATGTCTGGGTGTTCAACAAACCGCCGGGCGTGGTGATCTACCGGGTGAACGCCCCCAAGGTGTTCGGCGACGACGTGTCCGGCCGCCGCCGGATGATCAAGGAGATTCACCAGAGGCACGAGCCGCTGATGGGGATCGAGCAGGGCCGCGAGACCCTGAACATCTTCGGCACCAACCCGATGACCATCGGGACCCAGTATGTCGGCGCGGTCGATGTCGGCACCGCCTTCGGCCCGGAGTCCATCAAGCGGATCACGAGCCGCTTCGCGGTCGATCTGGCCGTTCATCGCCGAGAGGGCGAAGGTTTCGCAACCATTGGCGCCAGCTTCGCGGAAAAGACGCTGGCGAGTCCCGATGAACTGGCCTTGGCCCTGTCCGGCGGAACGGTCATCCGCCGGGCGGACAAGGCGGGCCGCCCGGTGGCGATCTATCTCGGGCAGTTGAAGAACTTCGCGGGTGAGCCGGTCGCCATCATCGAACTGGTCAAGGACATCTCGTCCTTCGTGGCGGCGGAAACCGGCGCGCGCTGGGTCCTGCTGGGCAGCATCGCCGGGGTGCTGGTCGCCGGAGCGATCGTGGCGTTGGTCCTGGGCCGCGGCCTGTCGCGCCCGATCGACCGGCTGTGCGCGGCGATGGGGCGGCTGTCGGCGGGCGACACCGGCGCGGCGATCCCGGGGGATACCCGCCGGGACGAGATCGGCGCCATGGCCAGGGCGGTCGCCGTGTTCAAGGACAGCATGATCGAGACGGAACGCCTGCGCGCCCGAAGCGACAGCGACCGCAGGAACGCCGAGGCGGAGCGTAAAGTCATGATGGCGTCGCTTGCCGACAGTTTCGAGGCCAGCATGCGCGGCGTGGTGGATGCGGTCTCCAATTCCGCCGTGGAGATGCGGGGAGCGGCGCGGACCATGGTCACCACCGCCGACGACACCCGGCGCCAGTCGATGGCGGTCAGCCTGGCGTCCGACCAGACCTCTGCCAACGTGCAGACGGTGGCGACCGCGACCGAGGAGCTGTCGGCCTCCATCAGTGAAATTTCCCGCCAGACCGCCGAGGCGGCGCGGGTTGCCGGCGACGTCGCTGCCGACGGCCGCCGCACCGACGCCATCGTGTCCGGCCTCGCCACCGCCGCCCACCGGATCGGCGAGGTGGTGGCGATGATCAACAGCATCGCCTCGCAGACCAATCTGCTGGCGCTGAACGCCACCATCGAGGCCGCGCGCGCCGGGGAGGCCGGCAAGGGCTTCGCGGTGGTGGCGTCGGAGGTGAAGCTGCTGGCGACCCAGACCGGCAAGGCGACCGAGGACATCCAGGAGCAGGTGACCGCGATCCAGCAGGAGACCGAACGCGCGGTCTCCGCCATCCGAAGCATCTCGTCGCGCGTCGAGGATCTCACCGGCATCACCGCCGGCGTGTCCAGCGCGGTCGAGGAACAGGGGGCCGCGACGCGGGAAATCGCCCGCAGCGTCCAGCAGGCCGCCCAAGGCACGCAGGAGGTGTCCAGCACCATCGCCTCGGTGACCGAGGCGACCGATCAGGCCGGCGGCGCGGCGTCGCGGCTGCTGACCTCGGCGGACGAGGTTGCCCGGCAGTCCGACTGCCTGCGCGACGAGGCTGACCGCTTCCTCGCCAACATCCGGCGGGCCTGACGGGGACGGTCCGCCTCCGGGCGGGCATGAAAAATGAAAAAGGCCGCCTTTCGATGAAAGGCGGCCTTTTTCGTCATGGGGATGGCTTGGCTCCCGGCCCGCTTATTGCGCGCTGGTCTTCATGCTCCAGCCCGGCTCGACGCCGTGCATGTCGGGCAGGCGGTGGGCGATGCCCTTGTGGCAGTCGATGCAGGTGTTCTCGCCGGTGAACAGGTAGGTCTCGTGCATCTTCGCCGCGCGCGGGTTCTGCTTGGTGATGTCCATCGACTCGGCGCTGTGGCAGTTGCGGCATTCCAGCGAGTTGTTCGACTTCAGCCGCGCCCATTCGTGCTCGGCCAGCTCGCGGCGCTTGTCCAGGAACTTCTCGCGGGTGTCGATGGTGCCGAAGATCTTGCCCCAGACCTCCTTCGACGCCTGCATCTTGCGGGCGATCTTGTCGGTCCACTCATGCGGGACGTGGCAGTCCGGGCAGCTGGCGCGCACGCCCGAGCGGTTGGTGAAGTGGATGGTCTGCTTCAGCTCCTCGTAGGGATTGTCGCGCATCTCGTGGCAGCTGATGCAGAAGGCTTCCTTGTTGGTGGCCTCCAGCGCGGTGTTGAAGCCGCCCCAGAAGACGACGCCGGCGATGAAGCCGCCCAGCGTCAGGAAGCCCAGGCCGAAATGGACGCTGGGGCGGGCGAACAGCCGCCACAGGCCCAGGAATGCGGAGCGGATCGTCATTTCGCGCCGCCTTGGCCCTGGCCCTGGCTTTGGCCTTGACCTTGGCTATGCCCCAGGACCGCGTCGAAGTCGCGGAAGCTGTTGGGGACGATGGGCTGGGCGTCGGTCTGCGGCACATGGCACTGGGTGCAGAAATAGCGCCGCGCCGCCACCGTGCCCAGCGTCTGGCCGTCGCGGTCCTGGAAATGGGTGACCGACAGCATCGGCGCCTGCGACCCTTCGGTGTTCCGGCGGTCGTGGCAGGTCAGGCACTTGTTGATGTTCAGGTCGATCTGGTAGTCGCGGATCGCATGCGGGATCAGCGGCGGCTGGTCGGCGTAGTTGCGGGCGCGCTTCTGGTCGTCGGTGATCTCGCGGTGGGTCGCCTCGGCCGGGGCGTCCAGCGTGATTGGGTGGTTGGCGGAGGGAATTTTGATCCCCCCCACGGTGCCGGTGCCGGATTCGGCGGCGGCGACACCGGTGGCCGCGCCGGTGGCGAGGCCGGCGCTCAGGGCCGGGACGCCGGCCAGCAGGGCCAGCGCGGCAATCAGGAAACGGGTCTTCATGCCGGCTCTCCTCAGGCGTTCGCGACGGGCGTGATCTTGACCGCGCATTTCTTGTAGTCGGTCTGTTTGCTGATCGGATCGGTGGCGTCGAGCGTCACCTTGTTGATGAGGACCGTGTGGTCGAAGAAGGGGACGAAGACGAGGCCGCGCGGCGGCTTGTTGCGCCCGCGCGTCTCGACCCGCACCCGCACCTCGCCCCGGCGCGAGGTGACGCGCACCTCCTGGCCGCGGCGGACGTTCAGCTGCCTGGCGTCGTCGGGGTGCATGAAGACCACGGCGTTCGGGAAGGCCTTGCGCAGTTCCGGCACCCGCAGCGTCATCGAGCCGCTGTGCCAGTGCTCGATCACCCGGCCGGTCGACAGCCAGAACGGATAGTCGGCGTCGGGCGATTCGGCCGGCGGCTCGTAGGGCAGGGCGAAGACATTCGCCTTGCCGTCCTTGTTGCCGTAGAAGCGCATGCCCTCGCCCGCCTTCACGTAAGGATCGGAGCCCTCGCGGTAGCGCCACTTGGTCTCCTTGCCGTCGACCACCGGCCAGCGCAGGCCGCGCTCCACATGATACTGCTCGAAATCCGCCAGATCATGGCCGTGGCCGCGGCCGAAGGCGGCATATTCCTCGAACAGGCCCTTCTGGACGTAGAAGCCGGCCGCCTTGGCCTCGACATTGTTGTAGTTCGGGTCGAGGTCGGACAGCGGGAAGCGGTCGACCTGGCCGTTGCGGAACAGCACGTCGTAGAGGCTCTTACCGCGCAGCTCCGGCTTCTTGTTCAGCAGATCCTCCGGCCACACCTCCTCGATGCGGAAGCGCTTGGAGAACTCCATGATCTGCCACAGGTCGGACTTGGCACCGTCCGGCGCATCGACCAGCTGGCGCCACAGCTGGGTGCGGCGCTCGGCGTTGCCGTAGCCGCCCTCCTTCTCGACCCACATGGCGGTGGGCAGGATCAGGTCGGCGGCCAGCGCGGTCACGGTGGGGTAGGGGTCGGAGACGACGATGAAATTCTCAGGGTTGCGGTAGCCGGGGAAGGTCTCCTTCGCCGTGTTCGGGGCCGTCTGCATGTTGTTGTTGCACATGACCCAGTAGGCGTTGAGCTTGCCGTCCTTCAGCATGCGGTCCTGCTGGACCGCGTGGTAGCCGACCTTGTCGGGGATCGTCCCCTCCGGCAGCTTCCAGATCTCCTCGGCGTGTTTGCGGTGCTCGGGGTTGGTCACCACCATGTCGGCGGGCAGCCGGTGCGAGAAGGTGCCGACCTCGCGCGCGGTGCCGCAGGCCGACGGCTGGCCGGTCAGCGAGAAGGGGCCGTTGCCCGGCTGCGAGATCTTCCCCGTCAGCAGGTGGATGTTGTAGACGAGGTTGTTGGCCCAGACGCCGCGGACATGCTGGTTGAAGCCCATGGTCCAGAAGGACACGACCTTCACCTTGGGATCGGCGTAGAGCTCGGCCAGCGCCTCCAGCCGGTTCTTCGGCACGCCCGACAGCTCGTGCGCCTTGTCCAGCGTGTAGGGCTCGACGAACTTCGCGAACTCGTCGAAGCCGATCGGATCGGAGTCGTTGGCCTTGGCGGCGTTCTTCGCCTTCGCCTCCAGCGGGTTGTCGGGGCGCAGGCCGTAGCCGATGTCGTCGCGGCCGCGCTTGAAGTTGCAGTGCTTCTCGACGAACTCCCTGTTCACCCGGCCGGTCTTGATGATGTGGTTGGCGATGTAGTTCAGGATCGCCAGATCGGAGCCGGGGGTGAAGACCAGCCCGATGTCGGCGAGGTCGAAGCTGCGGTGCTCGAAGGTGGAGAGGACGGCGACCTTGCAGCCGGGATGGCTGAGCCGGCGGTCGGTGACGCGGGTCCACAGGATGGGGTGCATCTCCGCCATGTTGGAGCCCCACAGCACGAAGGCGTCGGCCTGCTCCATGTCGTCGTAGCAGCCCATCGGCTCGTCCATGCCGAAGGTGCGCATGAAGCCGGCCACCGCCGACGCCATGCAGTGGCGGGCATTCGGGTCGAGGTTGTTGGAGCGCAGGCCGGCCTTCATCAGCTTGGACGCGGCATAGCCCTCGTAGATGGTCCACTGGCCGGAGCCGAACATGCCGACGGCGGTCGGACCCTTCTTCCTCAGGGTCTCCTTCCACTTCTCGGCCATGATGTCGAAGGCGGCGTCCCAGCCGATCGGCGTGAACTCGCCCTCCTTGTCGTACTTGCCGTCCTTCATGCGCAGCAGCGGCTGGTTCAGCCGGTCCTCGCCATACATGATCTTGGAGAGGAAATAGCCCTTCACGCAGTTCAGGCCGCGGTTGACCTCGGCCTTCACGTCGCCGTGGGTGGCGACGACGCGGCCGTCCTTGACGCCGACCATCACGCCGCAGCCGGTGCCGCAGAAACGGCAGGGCGCCTTGGACCAGGTGAGCCTGGCGCCTTCGCCGGTGAGGATGTTGGCGGCCGAGGCCGGCAGGCTGATTCCGGCCGCCGCGGCGGCGGCAGCGGCGGCTTGCGCCTTCAGGTAATCGCGGCGGGACAGGAACATGACAGGAAGACTCCAGGTTCGGAGAAGGTCGGGGGACGGGAGAGGCGCCGGTCAGGCCGCGTCGATCGCGTCCGCGGGTTCGTAATGGTGGTAGACCATGGTGGTGCTGTGGACGCCGGGGACGGCGTTCAGCAGGGCGATGCGGTCCACCACCTCGGCGGCGCTGGCGGTGACCAGCGTCACCACCGCCTTGCCGTTCTCCGCCGCGCACCAGTCCAGCCCGGCGACGGTCGCCGCCGCCGCGCGCACCGCGTCGGTGCGGTCGGGGCTGTGCTGGATGACGAGGCTGGAGATGTGGATCTCGGGAGCGCGGGGCATGGCGGGGAACCTCGGGAGCGGAAGGCTCGGTGCGTGGGGAGGCTGACGCCTCAGTGCGTGAGGATCTGGTAGATCCAGATCGAGAAGCCGTAGGCGGAGACGGTGCCGACGGCGATCAACGGCCAGACCAGCACCGCCAGCCACAGGAACATCAGCCCTTCGGCCCGGCGGGTCGGGGCCGGCGCGAAATCCTCCGCCTTGCGGTCGGACGGCTGGGACAGGGAGGGGTTGGTCGGCCTCATGGCGGCACTCTCGGTCGGAGCGGGAACGGTTGAGACGGTACCAAAGGATGATACTATGGTACCGGTTTTCGGCCCTTAGTATCGATACTTTCCGGTGGTCTGGAATTGACCCACGTCAAGTGGGGGCGTTGCCGGCCTGTGACCGAATGGCGCCTCGCACGGAGCGGGCGGCCGGTGCCGGGGCGCGGCAAGCTGGAGCCCGGCCTTGCCGTGCCCGGCGATCGGGGCCAGGATCGGTTCCGAAAGAGTGGCTGGGAACGGATCCCGGCCTGGAACGGGACACGCCATGGACGTGCTGCTCTCCTACTGGTCGCCGGCCGCGCTGGCGACCAACGGCCTGATCCTGCTGCATCTGCTGGGGGCGCTGGCGGTCGGGCTGCTGCTGGGCTACGAGCGCAGCTTCCACGGGCGGGCGGCGGGGATGCGGACCTATGGGCTGGTCTGCCTGGCATCGGCCGCGCTGACCGTGGTCAACGCCTATCCCGCCATGTGGTTCGGCGGCATGGGGGGGAGCGGTCATGGCGCCGTCCCTGGAATCAGCGATCCGACCCGGGTGATCCAAGGCATCGTCACCGGCATCGGATTTCTCGGCGCCGGGGTGATCATGCGCGAGGGGCTGTCGATCCGCGGCCTGTCCACCGCCGCTTCGATCTGGGCGACATCGGCCATCGGCATCGTCATCGGGCTCGGCTTCTATGCGGTCGCCATCGCCGCCGCCCTCCTGACCATCCTGGTGATGAGCCTGCTGCGGCCGATCGAGCGGCTGCTGCCCCACCGGTCGGTCATGCATCTGACGCTGGTCTTCAGCCGCGACAAGGCGCCGTCGCCGGAGGATTTGCGGGTCGAGGCCAGGAAGCAGGGATTCGAGGTGGTCGACTGGGCCTTCCATCTCGCCAACGGCAGCGGCCTGTTCGAATGCCAGCTGGTCCTGCAGGGCAAGGGCGATCCCGATCCGATGGAGCTGGTGCGTTCGCTTGGAACCGCCGATAGCGTGGTTGGGTTCAAGCTGTCGCCGTCGAGAATCTGACGCGACGGCGGGCCCGGGAGGAGTGGCCCGCATACCTGTTTAATCATTTCCTAAAACTTTAACCTTATCGACCGCTGACGATGACGAAGGACGCGATCATCGGCCGGCAGGGCGGCCAACCGGCCGGACATGGTGCCGGCGGCGGTGGGCGGCGGCGGAAGCCGGTGCCCGCGGCACCGCTGGATTCCCGCGTCCATTGCTATTCCGGGCGTACTCTCCGGCGTCCGGGCGTCCTTGTCCTCCTGATCTGCGCGCTGCTGCCATGGCTTGCCGGTGCGGGCAATGCATCGGCGAGTGGGGCGGCCGACGGGCAGGTCGAGCCGCTGCGGCTGGAGGCGGCCACGGCCGGCGCGAGCCTTGCCGGCCATTTCGCCCGGCTGGTCGATCCGGAGCGCAAGCTGGACTTCGCCGACGTCCTGAAGGCCGACGCCGCCGGACGGCTGGAGCCGCGGGCCGATTTCCGCGGCGTCGGGCAGACGCGCGACATCCACTGGTACCGCTTCGACCTGCTGCGCCCGCCCGGCGCGCCGGCCGAGTGGATCCTGGAGATGGGCGAGGCCTACATCGATCATCTCGACCTGTTCGTTCCGAAGCCGTCGCCGTCGGGGCGCCCGCCGGAGGGAGCCGAGGGCTACCGGCTGGTCCGGCTGGGCGATTTCGTGCCGTTCAGCCAGCGGCCGTTGAAGACCCGGCTGCATGCCCTGGCGCTGACCCTGCCGGAAGGGCGGCCGGTCTCGCTCTATCTGCGGGTCGATTCGGTCAGCGCCATCCGCCTGTCGGCGCGGATCTGGACGCCCGCCGCCTATATCGCGCACCAGGGCGCCGACCTGCTGTTCCAGGGGCTGTTCCTGGGCGTGCTGGGCATCCTGGCGCTGGGCTATGTCGCGCTGGGGCTGCTGCTGCGCGACGGGGCGCTGCTGGCCTATACCGGCTATGTGGCGACGGTCTTCGTCTATTATCTGTTCGCCAACGGCACCGCCGCCGTCCTGCTGCCCGACCTGCCGGGCTGGGCGTTCAACCTGGCGGTCGGCGCCAGCGGCTTCCTCGGCTTTTCCGCCGCGCTGGTCATGTGGGTCCATATCCTCGACCTGCGGACCCATGCGCCGCTGTTGGGCCGCTGCTACCGGGGGCTGGCCCTGCTGGTGCTGCTGGCGGTGCCAACGACGGTCACCCCGCTCTACGCCCTGACCAACCCGGCGGTGACGCTGTCGGCGTTGGCGGTCGTGGTGATCGCGCTGGCGCTGACCGCGCGGCTGGCCTGGCTCACCCCCGGCGATCTCAGCCTGCGCTTCTATCTGGCCAGCACGCTGGTGTCGCTGAGCGGGCTGACGGTGGCGCAGCTGATGCTGCGCGGCGTGCTGCCGGCCGATTTCGCGATCGCCGATCCCTATCAGGTCGCATCGATGCTGGCGGTGCTGGTGCTGGGCGTCGGGCTCGCCCTGCGCATCGGCCGGCTGCAGGCCGAACGGCTGCGGGCGCGCGAGGAGTCGGCCTTCGCCACCAAGCGGGCGGAAGAGCAGCGCACCTTCGTCGCCATGCTGTCGCACGAGTTCCGCGCCCCGCTCGCCAACATCGACAGCGCGGCGCAAATGATCGCGCTGTCGGGCGCCGTCGCGGTGCCGTCGGCGCTGAACCGCCTGGAGCGCATCCGCGTCACCACCCGCAAGATGGCCGAGCTGGTGGACCTGTTCCTGTCGGCCGACGCGCTCGACCAGGGCGCGCTGGCGCTGAAGCCGGAGCCGGTGCGGCTCGGCCAGCTGATGGAGGAGGCGCTGGGCGGGCTTGAGGAACCGGAGGAGGAAAGCCGGCTGGCCGTGGCGGTGGATGCGCCGGACCTGCCGCTGCGGGTCGATGCGCCCTTCCTTGGGGTGGCGATCGGCAACCTCGCGCAGAACGCGCTGCGCTACTCCCCGCCGGAGTCGCCGGTGCGGGTGACGGCCGGGGAGGATGGCGAGGGCTGGGTGGTCGTCCGCGTCGCCGACCGGGGCCGCGGCATGAGCGCGGAGGAGGTGGGGCAGATCGGGTCGATCTATTTCCGCGCCGCCTCCTCGCGCGGGACCAAGGGTGCCGGGCTGGGCCTCTACATGACGCAGAAGATCGTCGCCGCCCATGGTGGGACCCTGACCGTCGAGAGCGTGCGCGGCGAGGGGTCGGTCTTCACCATCCGGTTGCCTCCGACCGCTGGAACGAACGGCTTCGGTTCTCCCGGTCCGGCCGGGAACAAGTCCGGGTAAACCCATCCCTTTCGGCCGATGTGCTCTTGGCGTAAGCTCCGCCGCGTTTGGCGGGGAGCACGATCATCAGCCGGGACGGCCGACGGGACATGCCGCATGCGATTTCGGGACCGGACCGGGGACCGGGACCGCATGGTCATGCGCGCCTTTTTCCCTGGGCGTCCGTCCCGATCCTGTGGCTGCTGCTGTGGGCGCTGGCGGGTTCGGCGGCATGGCCGGCGGCGGCGCAAGCCCCCGGCCCCCCGGCGGCAGAACCGCTGCGGCTGGAGGCGGCCACCGGCCGGACATCGCTGGCCGGACATTTCGCCCGGCTGGTCGACCCAGACCACGCGCTGACCTTCGCCGACGTGCTGCGGGCCGATGCCGAGGGGCGGTTCGAACCGCAGACGCTGTTCCGCGGCGCCGGGCAGACCCCCGATGTCCATTGGTACCGTTTCGACCTGCTGCGGGAGACCGGCGCGCCGGCCGACTGGATCCTGGAGCTGGGCGAGGCCTACATCGACCATCTCGACCTCCATGTTCCCGCCTCCCTTGTGCCCGGCCCCGCCGCGTCCGGCGGGGCGGCGGGCTACCGGGTCATCCGCATGGGCGATTTCGTGCCGTTCAGCCAGCGGCCGATGCGGTCCCGGCTGCACGCCACGCCGCTGACCCTGCCGGAAGGCCAACCGGTCTCGCTCTATCTCCGCGTCGAGTCGGTCAGTTCGATCACCCTGCGCGCGGCGGTCTATGCGGTGCCGGCCTTCGCCGGCTACCAGATGACCAACCTGCTGTTCCTGGGCCTGTTCTTCGGCGTGCTGGCGATCCTGATGGTGGGCTATGTGGCACTGGGCCTGCTGCTGCGCGACGGGGCGCTGCTGGCCTATACCGGCTATGTCGCCAGCGTCTTCATCTTCTACCTGTTCTCCAGCGGAATCGGGGCGCTGCTGCTTCCCGACATGCCGGGCGAACTGACCAACCTGCTGGTCGGCGGCAGCGCTTTCCTCGGCGTCGCGGCGGCCGCCGGCATGTGGGACCGCATCCTCTCGCTGCGGGTGCAGTTCCCGATCCTGCACCGCATCTATGCCGGCATCCGCTGGATGGGAATCCTGGCCGTGCCGACGGCGATGTCGCCGGCCTATTCCATCACCAACCCGGTGGTGCTCACGGTCGCCAGCCTGTCGACCGTGATCGGGGCCGCCCTGTCGGTCCGGCTGGCGGTGAAGAACCCGGCCGATACGAGCGCGCGCTTCTACGCCGCCGCCGCGCTCGCCGCCGTGGCCGGCCTGACGGTGACGCAGTTCACCGTGCGCGGGACCCTGCCGGTGGACCTGATGTTCGCCGATCCCTATCAGTTCGCCGTGCTGGTGTCGGTGCTCTGCCTCGGCTCCGGCCTCGCGCTGCGCATCCGCCGCCTGCAGGTGGAGCGGGTGCGGGCGCAGGAGGAATCGGCCTTCGCCACCAAGCGGGCGGAGGAGCAGCGCACCTTCGTCGCCATGCTGTCGCACGAGTTCCGCACCCCGCTCGCCTCGATCCAGGGGGCGGCGCAGATGATCGAGCTGTCGGGTGAGGTGAGGACGCCGTCGACGCAATCGCGCGTCCGCCGCATCGTCGAGACGACCCGGCGGATGTCCGACCTCGTGGAGCTGTTCCTGTCGGCCGACGCGCTGGACCAGGGGGCGCTGGCGCTGAAGCCGGAAAGCGTGCCGCTCGACCTCGTGATGGACGAGGCGCTGGAGGGGTTGGAGGGGCTGGCCGGCACCGACGGCGAGCCGCGGCTGGCGGTGACGGTCGGGACGCCGGACCGGCCGGTGCGGGTCGACGTCCCTTTCCTGGGGGTGGCGGTCGGCAATCTGGTGCGCAACGCGCTGCGCTACTCCCCGCCCGACACGCCGGTGCGGGTGGCGGCGGGGGTGGCGCCCGGGGTGGTGTCGGGGGCCGCGGGGGGCGAACTGGTCATCCGCGTCGCCGACCAGGGCCGCGGCATGAGCCCGGAGGAGGTGGAGCGGATCGGCTCCATCTATTTCCGCGCCGCGTCCTCGCAGGGGACCAAGGGGTCGGGGCTGGGGCTGTACATGACGCAGCGGATCGTCGCTGCCCATGGTGGAACCCTGACGGTGGAGAGCGCCGTCGGCACCGGATCGGTCTTCACCATCCGGCTGCCCGGCGTCGGCGGAGAGGAGGCCGGAACGGCGACGACCGGTACGGCGGCCGGCCGCCTGCCTGCTCAGTAGAGGGTCTTGGGAAGCCGCTCGGCCAGCGACCGCTCATAGGCCTCGCCGCCCTCGCGCCCGGCGCTGGCCTCGGCCAGCAGCGTCCCCACCGAGGGCAGGGCGGCGCGCGGCACCTGCGCCGCCGGATCCCACAGGCGGGAGCGCAGCAGGGCGCGGGCGCATTGGAAGAACACCGAGTCGATGGCGACCACCAGCACCGATCTCGGCGCCTTGCCGTCGACGGCGAAGCTGTCGCACAGATCCCGGTCGGCGTCGATCGTCGCCCGGCCGTTGACGCGCAGCGTCTCGTTCATCCCCGGCACCAGGAACAGCAGCCCGACCCGCGGGTCGGCCAGGATGTTGCGCAGGCTGTCGATGCGGTTGTTGCCGCGGCGGTCCGGGATCAGCAGCGTGCGCTCGTCCGCCACCCGGACGAAGCCCGGCCCGTCGCCGCGCGGCGAGGCATCCAGGCCGCCCGGCCCGCTGGTGGCGAGGATCAGGAAGGGCGACGCCTCGATCAGCCTGCGGTAGCCGGGGGTCAGCGCCGGCACCTCCTTGGCGAGGGAGGGGGCGGCCGGCTCGCCATAGAGCGCCTCCAGCATGGCAAGGTCGGCGACCGGCCGGCTCAACGGGAGGCCCTCATCGCGATTCGAGCAGGAAATAGACGAAGTCGAGCACCGGCGTCTTCAGCCCGAACTGGCTCAGCAGCGAGTGCGCCTGCCCGCGGTGGTGGGTCTGGTGGTTGAAGACGTGCGTCATCACCTGGGCGAAGGGCAGCTCATGGGGGACGCCGGCGGTGTTGCGGTAGGCGAGGATCGTCTCGAACCGCTCCGCCGGGGTGGCGGCGACCACGCTCAGGATGCGCTCGTCCTCCGCCTCGCGGGCGGTGCGCAGGCCGGCGAAATCGTGATGGAGGATCTCGTCGAGCGAAGAGGGTTTCGGCCCATGCCCCTCGATCCGCTCCAGCCACAGCCGGTCGGCGACCAGGATGTGGTTCAGCGTGCCGCACAGCGAGCCGAAGAAGGCGCCGCGGTCCTCGACGAACTGTGCGTCGGTCAAGGGTGCCGCGGCCTCGTAGAGCCGCCGGTTGGCCCAGCGATTGTAGCGGGCGAGGGTCTCGAAATGCGGCTTGGGGTCCATCGCTCTCTCACACTCCCGCGCGTTTGGCCGACAGGCCGGCGTGGGACAGCAGCACCTCGCGCTTGCCCTGGTGGTTGGCCGGGCCGACCACGCGCTCGGTCTCCATCCGCTCGACCAGCCGGGCGGCGCGGTTGTAGCCGATCTGGAGCTGGCGCTGGATGAAGCTGACCGACACCTTGCCCTCGCGCACCACGAGGTTGACCGCCTGCATGTAGAGGTCGTCGCCGGTGGCGCCCGAACCACCCTCCTCGTCCTCCACCGCGGCGGCTTCCTCCTCCTCCTCGGTGATGGCGGTGACGTAGTTGGGGGCGCCCTGCGCCTTGACGTACTGGACGATCTCCTCGACCTCCGAATCGGAGACGAAGGGGCCGTGGACGCGGGTGATGCGGCCGCCGCCCTGCATGTAGAGCATGTCGCCCTGGCCCAGCAGCTGTTCCGCCCCGGCCTCGCCCAGGATGGTGCGGCTGTCGATCTTGCTGGTGACCTGGAAGCTGATGCGGGTCGGGAAATTGGCCTTGATGGTGCCGGTGATGACGTCGACCGAGGGACGTTGCGTCGCCATGATCAGGTGGATGCCGGCGGCGCGGGCCATCTGGGCGAGGCGCTGGATCGCCGCCTCGATCTCCTTGCCGGCGACCAGCATCAGGTCGGCCATCTCGTCGACGATGACGACGATGTAGGGCAGCGGCGTCGGCTCCGATGGGGTCAGGTCGAAGACATTCTCCGGTTCGCCGGGCGGGGTGGCGCGGCGCGGCATCTTCTCGCCGGCGGCGATCATCTCGGCCATGCGGGCGTTGTAGCCCTCGATGTTGCGCACGCCGAGCTTGGACATCGCCTCGTAGCGGCTTTCCATCTCGCGCACGGCCCAGCGCAGGGCCACCACCGCCTTCTTGGGGTCGGTGACGACGGGGGTCAGCAGGTGCGGGATGCCGTCATAGACCGACAGCTCCAGCATCTTGGGATCGACCATGATGAAGCGGCAGCGCTCCGGCGGCAGCCGGTAGAGCAGCGACAGGATCATGGTGTTGATCGCCACCGACTTGCCCGAGCCGGTGGTGCCGGCGACCAGCAGATGCGGCATGCGGGCTAGGTCGGCCACCACCGGTTCGCCGCTGATGTCCTTGCCGAGCGCGATGGCGAGCTGGGCGCCGGTGTTGCGGAAGGCGTCGTGGTCGAAGCTCTCGCGCAGATAGACCATCTCGCGCACCGGGTTCGGCAGCTCGACGCCGATCACGCTGCGGCCGGGAACGATGGCGATGCGGGCGGTGACCACGCTCATCGAGCGGGCGATGTCGTCGGTCAGGTTGATGACGGTGGCCGACTTGGTGCCGGGCGCCGGCTCGAACTCGTAGAGGGTGACGACCGGGCCGGGCCGCACGTCCATGATCTCGCCGCGGACGCGGAAGTTCTTCAGGACGGTTTCCAGCATCCGCGCATTGCGGGCCAGCACAGCCTCGTCATGCTGCTGCACCGGGCGCGGCGGCGGGGTCTGCAGCAGGGAGACCGTCGGCAGCGAATAGGTCGCCGGATCGTTGGCCGGATCGGTGGCCGGGGCCGCGGCGGCCGCGGGCGTGGAGACGGGGGCGGGCGCGGGCGCGGCGGCTTGGGCCGTTTCGGGGACTGGGGCCGGCACCGGGGCGGGCGCCGCCTCGCACGGGGCGGCGGCCTCGGGCTCGGCCGGTTCGCGTGCCTCGTAGGCCCATTCGACGCCTGACAGGAAGGCGAAGCCGGCGACCACCGCCAGCGCCTCGTCCGACAGGTTGGTGGAATAGACGGTGCCGGCGCGCGGCGTGCCGGGCAGCACCTCGACATCCCACAGCGCGCGGCCGTCGGACCGCGGGTTGGGCACGAGGTTGAAGGGGCGGCCGTTCAGCGCGCACCACAGATTGAACTCGTCGGCGGTCACCACGCCCGCCTGGGTGGGCGGGGCGGCGAGATGCGGCATACGCGGGGTCATGCCGAGGCTCCCGGCTTCTGAACGGTGAGGGGGACCGGACCGGAGGAGGCGCCGGGCGCCGGGGAGTGCCCTGGGGAGTGCCCCTGGGAGTGAACCGGCGGTCTGGCCGCCAGTTCGCGCGGCGTCATCTCGTAGGCGGCGACCAGCAGCTTGTCGATGCTGGTGCCGTCGCTGGACATCGGCAGCACCAGCCGTTCGAAGCTGCGGGTGCGCCCGCCGAAGACGGCGGTGTGGACACGGGCGACGGGCAGCCGTTCGCGGCGCACCGTCTCGTATTCGGGCTGGAGCACGGCGCGCTGTTCCGGCGGCAGGTCGTCCAGCGTGGCGCCCAGGCGCGACTGCCCGAAGGCGGCGACCAGCGCCCGGCCGTAATAGGAATAGACGAAGGTGCCGGATTCCTCCCCGATCACCTCGAACACGACGATGTTGTCCTTCCACGGCCGCAGGTCGGCCGGGGCGATGCTGCTGGGGACCGGCGGACGGCCGGCGACGGACTTGGTGAGCCAGAATTCGAGCAGGCCGCTGAGATACGGCGTCGCCAGCTCGGTTCTTTCCTTGGTCATGACAATCGCAGCTGGACGGGCGGCGCTCCAGCGGTCGGGTGCCGCCGGAGCTTTCAAGAGCCGCCCGAACCATACCCGCAAGCGCCGGTGCGGCGCAACCGCAAGGGCTTAGCCCGAACGGTCGCCGGACGGCGGAGCGATGCCCGGATCGACCGGGCCTTCATCATGCGGCGCAGGTGACGCCGGTGCCGCCCAGGCCGCAATAGCCGTTGGGGTTCTTGGCCAGATACTGCTGGTGATAGCCCTCGGCGAAATAGAAGGGCGGCGCGTCGCGGATCTCGGTGGTGACCGGGCCGTAGCCGGCCTCGGCCAGCCGCTCCTGGTAGGCGGCGAGGCTCGCCTCCGCCGCCGCCCGCTGGGCCGGGCCGTGGGTGTAGACGGCGGAACGGTACTGGGTGCCGACGTCGTTGCCCTGGCGCATGCCCTGGGTCGGGTCGTGCGATTCCCAGAAGACGCGCAGCAGATCGTCGGCCGTCACCATCGCCGGGTCGTAGACGACGCGCACCGCCTCGGTATGGCCGGTGCGGCCGGAGCAGACCTCCTCATAGGTCGGGTTGGGGGTATGGCCGCCCTGGTAGCCGACGGCGGTCACCCAGACGCCGGGAACCTGCCAGAACTTGCGCTCGGCCCCCCAGAAGCAGCCGAGTCCGAGATCGAGCACCTCCAGCCCCGGCGGATAGGGCGGGGTCAGGCGGTGGCCGTTGACATGATGCTGCCCGGGCACCGGAAGCGCTTCGCTGCGGCCGGGCAGTGCCTCTTCCGGTGTCGGCAGCGTCGCCGGCTTGCGAAGAAAATGCCCCAGCATGGTCGGGTCTCCCATTGATGACGGTCCTTCGGATCGGTGACGATCCTTCGGAGGAACCCCTTATGTCGGGTCGCGGCGGGGCTGCGGCAAGGTGGCGCAGGCGGCGGCGCTGCCGCCGGAAGCAAGCCCGCGGAATGGACCTTTGCGCGGCCTTGCGCGTTTGACTTCACAACCCGTGAGGATCTTTGGATAAGGAGACCGCCATCATGGCCAGCGCTGCCCCCGGCACCACCACCGCCGACACCCGTCTCGTCGAGTCCCTGATCGACCAGGGCCGCCGCACCGGCAACCGCCTGAGCGCCGAGGCGCTGGGCGCCATCCTGCCGGTGGACAGCATGACGCCGGAGGAAACCGCCGCCGTGATCGAGCGGGTCGAGGCCGCCGGCATCGAGGTCGAGCTGGACGATTCCCGCCTGATGCATGGCCGCCCCAACCCGGCGCTGGCCCGTCCGGCCGGCGACTATCGCCGCGGCGACGGCGTGGTCGACATGGCCAGCCCGGCGGCGCCCGCGGTGTCGGCCCCCGGCGCCGCGCCCTCGCGCCATGGCTGGGCCGACGACATCGCCGACGGCCATGCCGGCGGCCATGGCAAGGCGCCGACCTGGCAGCGCAACGGGGTGGAGATGCTGCCGCTCGCCTCGGTCGCGGTGGTTGCGGTCGTGCTGATCGCCCTGCTGGGATAGCGGGTCCGGAATGGCGGAGGCTCAGCCGGCCGCCAGGGCGTGGATGAGGATGGCGGCGGTGGCGGCGACGTTCAGCGACTGGACGCGCCCGCTGCCGGGGATGGTCAGCACCGCGTCGCAGGCGGCGAGCGTGGCCGGCGGGATGCCGTCCTCCTCGTTGCCGAGCACGACAATGGGTGGTTTGGCGGCGGGTGGTTTGGCGGCGGGTGGTTTGGCATCGCTCTGGCCGGTTCCGCCGGTCCGCCAGCCGGTGAGCGCGCCGGCGTCGACCGTCGGCCGGTTCTGGTCCAGCGCGGTGCCGAACACCCGATGGCTGGCGCGCAGCAGTTTCAGCAGGGCCGGCAGGGCGGGTGCCCGTTCCAGCGCCACCCACTCGAACCCGCCCTCGGCGACGCGGTAGGCGGCTTCCGATGGCAGCGCCTGGCCGGGATGGTCGGAGACCAGAACGCGGGGCAGGCCGAAGAAGGCCGCGGTGCGCAGGATGGCGCCCAGATTGTGCGGATTGCCGATCCCGTCCAGGATCAGCAGCGGTTCGGGGGCCCGCCGCGCCGCCTCCGCATCGAACAGCGGCAGCGTCCGCGGCGCCATCAGCGCCACCACCCCGCCATGCAGCACGGTGCCGGCGACCTTTGCCAGTTCCTCGGCCTCGACCATGCGGTAGGGCTTGCGGGCTGCCGCCATCGCCTTGCAGTAGGCTCCGACCGCCGGCTTCAGCCGCTCGTCGAAGAACAGGCGCTCGACACGGTCCGGTTCATGGGCGAACAGGGAGGAGACGGCAGCCAGCCCGGCGACGCGGAACAGCTTGCGCGTTTCGGATTGGGACGGGGCCTGGGCGGTTTGGGCAGAGTCGCGGTCGGCCGGACCGGGAGCGGACGGGCCGCGCCTGGAGACGGGTTTGGTGCCTGGATGCTGGCCATGTTGCTGGCCGGCTGGCTGGCGGGCGCGGTCGGAGTGGGGCGGGCGCCCGCGGGGAGGCATGGAAATCCTGTCCTGTCGGCCTGCAATGGCGGATTGCGATGGCGGGTTACAGCAGCTTCACCACCAGGAAGCCGCCGATCAGCGCCACCGCGAAGACGCTGGTGACCAGGGTCAGCCGCTTTTCGATGAAGGCGCGGATCGGCGGGCCGAAGAAATACAGCAGGGCGGCGACCAGAAAGAAACGCATCGACCGCGAGATGATCGAGGCGCCGATGAACACCCACAGCGGCAGATGGGCCACGCCGGCGGTGATGGTCAGCAGCTTGTAGGGGATGGGCGTCATGCCCTTGATGATCAGGATCTCGGCCCCGTACTCGACGAAGGTCAGCCGCAGCTGCTCGAACTTGTCGGTCAGGTGGTAGAAATCGATGACCCAGCGGCCGATCGTCTCGTAGAGGAAATAGCCGATCATGTAGCCGGCGATGCCGCCGACCACCGAGGCCAGCGTGCAGATCGTCGCCAGCCTCCAGGCCGCCTGCCGGTTGGCGATGATCATCGGCACCAGCAGCAGATCCGGCGGCAGCGGGAAGAAGGAGCTTTCGGCGAAGGACACGCCGGCCAGCCATTTGGTCGAATCCTTCGACGCCGCCTTGGCCATGGTCCAGTCGTAGAGACGCTTCAGCATGGATGGGCCGCCCTTCGTCGCTGCCGTTGCGATGCACGCGCTTCTTTTAGGCGGGACGGTGCCGGTGCGCCAGTGCCCAATTCGATCGCCCCCGGACTGGGCGGACCCATCCGGAGGCGGTAGCTCCTTCCGGTTCGCCCGGCCGTCCGGCCTCGGGTCAGGCGGCGGCCAGCCCGCCGGACGTCGCATTGGCGTTGGCGGCGGGCGCGGTTGCCGCCGCCGGCAGGGCGGCCTTGCGGCGCTCGCTGCGCAGGCGCAGCAGGTTGGCGGCGGCGGCGAAGGCGTCCGACGCCATGGCGAAGGGGGACATCACCAGCGCGTTGTGGCTGACCCAGAAGGCGCCGGCGACCAGCAGCAGCAGGCGCATGCGCAGCGCGTCCGACTGCCAGCGCGCCAGCGTCGAGAAGGTGATGCCCAGGCTGGACAGCGCCGACGGCAGGCCCGACCAGGTCAGGGCGGCGATGGCCGCGATGGCCGGCACCGTGGCGGCGAAGACCGCGGTCTGCCAGCGGTTCCGCCCCTCCGGCATGGCGGCCAGGGCCTGCACCACCACCAACAGGCACAGCGCCGCGGCGGTGTGGGCACCAAGCAGCACATAGTGGGTGATGAACATCAGGTTGGTCGCGGCCTGCCCGGCCAGCAGCGAGCGGCGCTTCTTCATCAGCGGCCACAGGCACGAACCGGCGAAGGCGGCTGCGCCGAAGGCATCGGCGGCGGTGAAGGGCAGCGGAAGGGACAGCATGGCGGGGCGGGGTGCTCGGGTGGTGAGGGGCAGGGCATGCCGATGCGGCGCCGCGGCTGCGGCCCGTCTGGGTATCGAATGGCCGGATGCTGGATCGGGTCTGGTCGGGAAAGGCGTCTGTTGCCGATCGGTCACGCTGGCGCCGGGCTGCAACAGAGCCATATGTACGGCGCCGCGCCGCCCCGCGCCACCGGACTTCCCGTTGCCCAGGGCTGCACCGCATGCATGGAAGAAAAAGCGGACGGCAGGGCTTCGGTAAGTTTTGCCGATACTTCGCGGACCGCCCTGTCCCGTCGATCAGGCGGCGATGGCCGGCGACGGCCGTGCCGCGTCGAGCATGTAGGTCTTCCGCATCTTCATGAACGGCTGTTCGATCGCGTGGAAGGTCAGCGCCGACAGGGCGATGGAGGCCGGCAGCACGACGGCGGTGCAGACCAGCAGCGCATTGACATGCGGGTTGGGCACCAGCGTCAGGGCGCCGATGTGCTTGGCGACCTGGGTGATGACGATGAAGTTGGTCAGGTAGATGGAGTAGGAGATCGAACCGACATAGGCCGCGGCCATCGACAGGATGCGGGAGCCGGGGATGCGGACCGACAGGCAGGTCACGACGACCAGCGCCCAGCCGCAGGCCTCGATGGTGGGCCAGACGGTCTTCCAGGTGGCGATCACCGGATAGCCGCCGGCCCGATGGAAGATGGTGACGACGGCCAGCATCAGCAGGCATGACGGAAGGAAGGCGCGGCCGATCCATGGGACGATCCGCGGATCGCTTCCATGGCGGCGCAGGGCGACGGCGGCGATCATGCCGATCAGGAACTGGTCGATGCGTCCGACGATCGTCCAGTAGGCGACCGCGCGGGAGTTGGCGCCGAACTGGTCGGCGACGAGACGATAGACCAGGGCGCACAGCACCATCAGCATCAGCTGGCGGCATCCCTGGCGGTTCAGGATCGACAGCAGGAACGGAAAGATCAGGTAGAACTGGAACTCGATCGCGACCGTCCAGAACAGGCTGGTCGCCACGCCGTAGGTCGCCTTGTTCCCGGCATTGAGGAAGGGGATCGCCATCTCGACGATCCTGCCGGGATCGACGGCGTCCGGGTGCATGGCGATGCCGACAAGAAGAAGCCAGGCATAGAGCGGGTAGATCCGCAGCAGGCGGTTTCTCAGGAAGCCGGAATAGGCGACCTCGCGGCCGTTCGCGCCCCATGTGAAGATGAAGCCGGACAGGACCATGAAAAGCGCGACGCCGGTGTGCCCCTCGACCACTATCGCCAG